>DCQA01000005.1:23063-46099 GCA_002323325.1 Coxiellaceae bacterium UBA1530
TGGCTAAAATAACACGCAGTGCAATCATCAACGATTGCACTGTATGCAAACGGTAGTGGTGCTAATTGTTAAACGGAATTGCTGTTGCTACTGGTATCTTTATTGCAGTGGTTGCTTTATCGAAAGTTTTATTCCAAAACGCGGATGAGCAGTTATTGTAGTATCCGGTGATACCACCTTCAGTTATTTGACCTTGTTGGGCATCTCTCTCATCTTCATGTGTTACTATCTCCACTTGAGTTGCTAGGGGTGGATGCGTGCGTTTGTCTGCATCAATCTTTTGATACATCAATGCTTTGAAAATTTCATTTAGATTTTTGGTCTGATGCTCTCTCTCTTTTTTCATTGCATCTGTCTCAAAAGGAAATAAAAGGCTACAAAAAAAACAAATAATTTTATAGTAATCAGAGGAGTTATTGAGTTGTCTTTCGACATATTCTTTCTTTCCCCATTTGTACCTGAAGTCGGGTTTTTGAACTTCTTGTTCTATGCGTTTAAAATTTACAATGCAGGTATTATTATAAATCCATAATCGCTGTGTTTTGTATGATTGTGAGTTTGGATCGTTTTGTGTCTGAATCAGAGATTGTGCTAATGTGTTTGTCTGCTCGAGTGTAGGAGCTACTACCGGTATGGGTTGATCTATGATTTGGCCATCTGGTTGTATGATCTCTTTTTGTATACGCTCAGTTATCGGTGGCGGTTTTGTAGTATTTTCATCATTGTTAGTCAAGCATTTGTCTAAGAAGTCAATAAAATGACTGAATATTGTTGTACTAACGGGATTATGTGTTAAAAGGTTCGTTGTGGTTCTAAAGACCATGCCATACAACGCAGATGAAAATCCAATGGCTGCACCTGCAATTATTCCGGGTGATCTAATCCATAGATTTGCATTCGCAATTTTTTCACTTTCCATCCCTTCTAACCCTATGCTTGATATAGAGTCCGATAGAGCTCTTCTAGTTGATACGACCGATCTTGGGATTATGGCAATGTTTCTCCAAATAATGCTTATAGACCCGGTAATGACAGTGCACGGAATACCTGGAAGATATCCAAATGTTTGGCCGAATGAATAGTACTCTTGATGTGGTATTTTGTTTTGATGCTGTTTTTGACTCTCGTTTTGACTCAAGTCATTTGTACCAAGATTAAGCCCGTATTCGAAACATTTTACGCATGTTTCACCCATGCCCTGTGTAAGACTTAAAGCTCGGGCAGAAACTCCAGAAATAAAACGGAAGGCAGCTGCAACGGCGCCAATGATTACTCCTGGTATAATCCCAATAGTTTGACCTGCTGAATAAGACCGTTTATGTGTTGGTTCGTGATTGCTAGTGTCTTTAGTAGTATTAGTAATTTCAAATCTATACCCATATTCGGAATATTTTACGCATGTTTCACCCATGCCCTGTGTAAAACTTAAAGCGCGGACGGAAACTTCAGAAATAAGACGGAGGGAAGCTCCAGCAAGGCCAAAGAAAAATCCTGGTATAATCCCAATAAATTGACCTGCTGAATACGACCATGAATTATTTGTGCGAGTCGTATTAGGATCCTGGTTGCTATTTTCATATTGGCCAAGATTCCTTCCATATTCGAAATATTTTTCACATTTATCAGCTATAGCTTCAAAAAATCATACCCAGCACTTCCTATATATTTTAAAACAGTGAGCGCAACATCGAATGCGGCTGTTACAATAGTGGATGCACCATTCCATGTTTCTTTTATACAACGAGAAAAAGCACCAGCCACAAACAAGACCATGCCTGGAATACTGCCAATACAAATACCTATTATATTAGATAGTGGATGTTTTTTATTAAAATTAGTATCGATTTGTAGTGTGTCGATTTTAGTACTCAATTCATATCCACAAAGTAACCCTATTTTACAAGTCCCTTCTATCGCTTGTACAACAGCTAATGTTCTGACGAAAACTTGATATGTAATGCCAAATGAAACTCCGATTACACCAAAGATAATGCCTGGGAGATATCCGAGACGCCGACCATAGCGATAAAGCAACGGGTGCTTTCCTTTATACTGATAATTATCGTCTTCAGTGATATTACTTGTATCATCAGCGTTTTTACTAGCATCATTTTTTACTTTTTGATACGCATATTTGAAAGATTGTACGCATGTATTTCCTATACCCTGCATAAAACTTACAGCTCGAACGCTAGCTCCACCAATAACACTGAAGCAAGCTGCAACGGAGCCAAAGATTAATCCTGGTATAATCCCAACAAGTCGCCCAACGTTAAAGGCATACCCTCCATAGGAATTTTCATACAGCCATGTTTTTAGACCATTATCATTATCAGTAGTTTCTTCATAAGAAAATTTGAATCCAATTTCGCAGGCCCTGCAGGTACTAATGCCTATTCCGCAGAATGAATCCCAGATAGTAGTCCCTATGCCCGAACAAAGACCGCCTAGACAACCCATCAAAAAAACTGGGTTGATTACATTTACGATGGAACTAGTTGGATCAGAAAGTTGCTGTTCATTAAAGAAGAATAACTTAAGAATAAGGTTACTTCCTGTTTTATAACTTCGCACTACTAGATAGTCGAAAGTTTCAGTTGATTTTGTCCTAAGAAAATCCCCTATTATCCTCGCAGTTTCCCTTAAATACCCCGATATTGCTGACATTTGTTTTTGCACCTTATCGGAGAGATTTTGTGATATACTTGTGTTTTGTCCTGGCATCATTAGTTTCTCTTTAGTGTCAATGTTGGTCGTATATTATACAATTAATCTTTAGTAAACCTTACTGTTCCCTTAAAGCATTCTTAATTTACAAGGAAAATGTCGATATTCGTTCAGTGATCAGCATAATACAGAGCCTCGTGATAGAAATTTTGTACCATCATGCAGAGTAGAGTGGATGCGTTGTTATGGTGTTATCAATTGAGGAGCACTATTTAATCAGCGGTTATTCGCTTTGAGGAATGAATTATAGGCTCTATCTACACCTTTACCATCATTGGTATGGATCACTATCAATGAATTTACATCATACGTTTGCCTTGCAAAGCTTGGCTGTGTTTGAGATGGAGTTATGGAGTGATCTGCATGGACTCAAAATGACTGGTTAGTTGATCGACGTCATCTTGCCATATGGTAGGCTGTACAGGTAATGACGTAAAACTATGCTGGGTTTGTTTATTATTAGCGAATAATGATGTGACACGATTCAGTGTATCTTCATCTAGAAGTGACAGGCATTGGTTTCTTACTATTCCTATAAAAAATATTTTTAATCGGATGAAGAAAGTGATGAGCTCGTTATCATGTCTATTGATATTATTGCAGATTATTTCAATATAATTTTCTGATTTTTGGTGAAACGACTCATGAGTGGACTTATAAAACAAATAACTGTCAGTAAAGGATGTTATGAGCGTATCTAGATCATTGATCATATATCGGTAGGTGCATCGAATCATTGTATGCGAAAGCATCATTTCTCGAATGATAGTTAGTTGATCTTGATACATTGATGTCAGATTTTCCAGAAAAGTAATGCGAGCTTCTAAGAAGCTTGGATCTGATTCTAGCAAGTGACTGTAAAACTTAGTGATGCGATCTTGTAATCCTGGTATTTTAATTTCCGAAATAATATGGTCCAGTGCATGTGGGCCATCAATGGTTTTTTTACCAATGGTTTCTGCTTTGCATTCACATATATTGATAAGCTCTGAGAATACTGGGTAGCGGTCATTAAGCCATTTTTTTAGCATCTTGATTGTGTCAGAACTTGAATTAATGCTTGTCTTTAGGCCATTGAAATGTGCCTGGAACGATGGCTTGTGTGGATGTTGATGCCTATCAAACCAAATAGGATAGTGCGTAAGCACGGTATGAAAGTCAATCAATCCTTTGATAATATCGTTAATCTTGGTCTCAAAATGCTCAGTTATACCTTTGCAAAACCCTTTTATATTACCCATATCCATTAGGCATAGAAGGTGTATCGTGTTGACTAGCGTCACATCATCATTGTCTTTTGCTAACGCTGATAGTTTTTCTAATGATGGGTCTATTTTACCAAATCCAATCCATTCTTTACGTGAATACCGGAGCATTGCTCTATTGAGTATGTACATCATATCTCTAAGTCTGTGATCCAATTTTTTGACACTATATGCTTGTAATGGATTATCATCTGCTAAAGCGACGGCCTTAGATTTTTTCATGTCAATTTTAAGTCTTTGCTCTGGTGAAAGTATTGTATCCCTAATTTTAGCGATAATCTGATACAGCTCCATATTACTCTCAACGAATGTCGTGTAGCAGTATCGATAGATAGAAAACAGGTGGTCTATTTGTAGTATCTCAATGTGATCTAGAATCTCATCAATCTTATGAGCTCGAAAAGCGCTCATAAATAGATACAACCACCTTGGCACATTTTTTTTTTCAATATTTATGTTATTGATGGGATCAACCAGATTTTTTATGTCTTTATGTAGCTTTCTCTTCATGGATTCTGGAAAACCGAGCATGCTCATACAGCGAGCGCGAAGGAAAGCTAGCTTTGTCTCATACTCAATATGTATTTCGAGTTTTTTTGCGTCTGTGCAAGCGATGGCATTTTCTTCAATACCATCCAGTGGAGGCCATAGTCCACTTGTGCAGTTAGGTGCGGGGATAATAGGGCTATTTTCCATGGCTCGTTATTACATTTTAATTCAGTGCTTGGACTATATAGCGGTTTGACTGATTCGACACTGATGTTGGTGAGATTAATATTTTCTTAAGCTCTAATCATGCCTAGATGGTTATGAGAATAGTGACTACCTTGGTTGGTAAGTTCAAATGTGAATCTCATGGGTAAATATTTATCAAAGAATAATTCCTAGCAAGACAAAAGACAGTGCTATTAGATACACGACAGTAGATATTGAAAGTAGAGTCAAAGAGATGACTCTTAATCGACTGCAGAGACGTCTTTGATCAGGATCAGATGGGCACACTATCTGTTTTGATCGAAAGAGTCTCCACGCTGACAATGCTATTAATATTCCAGCTAAAGCGAAAGTCAACCATTTGTATTCAGAGATTACGACAATCCAGGGCAGGGTATTGATCAAAGATGCAAATGCTGCTCCAAAGCCCAGCATGACAAATATTGCGGGTAGTGCGCAACATATCAGTGATGCAGAGCTTGATACCAGTGCCAAAATAACGACTAGCGTATTTTTTCTTGATGTCTGTTGGTCAATTGTTTTTTTTATCATATGTGATAGATCTTACGTTATATCCAGATTGTTTGATGATTTTAGTAAGATCGTTTTTACTAATTGTTTGATCTTTTTTGAAACTAACTATGACTGTTTTCTTCTCAAGATCGATCGTGTAGCTTTTCACTCTTGAGTCTTTGTTGAGCTTTTTGCCGACCCCTTGAGCACAAAAATCACACACCATACCCTTCACCGTTATTACAGCTCTATTTGAGTTGATGGGTTTTTTTGCAAAGACAGGTTGTGAAAGCAGTACTGTCCATCCAAGCGCTAGTAAGGCGATAAATGTGTTGTTTCTTTTCATGGCTATTGATCCTAATCCGTTAAAATCGTTTTACATAATTCAATAATACATGAGTTCGATTATTGATGCCCAGCTCTAAAAGATTAGTCTCTTTGAAGAGTCTTATTAGTGGTGTGACTGTCCATATATTATCGGTATTAGGTGTATAGTCAACTTGAACCATCAACCAGGTATGAAGATCACCATAATCACCAAGGTATGGCGCTATACCAAGTCGTGCTGAGTGATCGAAGAAGTGACTGATGTGCGGCGCATCTAAAAATCGGTTGTTATAACTAACGAACAGCCGTTGTGTCTCCCAATCGCTGGCAATACCGGTGAAATAACTCAGTTGGGAAGATGGATTGCAGCTATTGTGGTAGCACTTGGCTATGCCAAGCCCTGATCTGAGATAGAGATTGGCCTGCGAGTCGCTAGTATTGCGTCGATAAAGTAGATTATTGAGTTGAAAGGCATTCATATAAAACGAATCTGTTTCAAAATCCTCATATCGATAGCCGATGGAGTAAAAAGCAGTGGGTGAGTAATGAATATGCACCGATGTACTCATCTCATCGCTCATCAACATGGCGGTCCAACCATCCTCATAAGATACAGGGCGAGCATAGGTCTCAGTGTTTAAGATGATAGTCAGCATAATGAAGAGAAGGCTGATAAAGTAATCATATTGACGTCTCATTTTCATAGAAATGATCTCATCATCATTAGTTAAGCCGAAGAATCAGAGTCAACTAGCGGTTTTAACGCATCGTGGTATCGGCTGACTTCAAACTCCCTGACGCAAAATTCTGCGATGCCCTGTTGATAAAAAGGATCTTCCTCGATCAATGCTTGAATGGATTTTCGATCTGCGATGCATACGATAATACCGCCATCGCGGGGGATCTTGGGACCAGAGGCGATAAACTCACCAGAAGCGAAATGCTCCTGCAAGTATGCTTTATGAGATGCCAGCCATTGCTCAACGATATCTATTGGCTGAATGTAGGTGAGTTCAATAATAAACATGTGCATTTTTCCTCTATGAAAATTTTATCGTTTTTCAAGCCAATGATCGATGTAGGTATTATCCGGATCGTAACTGTGTTGTTGTTTGTTGATGTTAAAATGCCGTTTTCTGGGATCATGACCAACGCCCGCTAAATATGCCCAGTTACACCAATTACTACTCACGTCATAGTCAATCAGTTGTGCTTGAAAGTGGTAGGCGCCCATACGCCAATCATGATTGAGTTCGTTCACTAAATAACTTGCAACTATTTGTCGACCACGGTTTGACATATACCCAGTTTGCTTAAGCTCAATCATATTAGCATTCACAAAATCATGAGCCGTAGTGCCGTTCATCCAATGCTCAAATCCTTGAGTATTATTGGATGTGCTAGGTGGGTGATCCTGAATACCTTTAAACAGAAAAAAAGCCCTCGGCTGATGAAGCATGGCGTGTTTAAAAAACTCACGCCAGAGTAATTCAAATTTGAGCCAGTAAGTTGATTCATTAGCACCATGTTCTGCTTCATAATCCTCTATGGCAAAAATCACTCGTTTCGGTGATAAGGTACCATGTGTAAGCCATGGTGATAACTTAGAGGAGAAATCAAAGCCTAATAGACCATTTCGAGTCTCCTTGTAGGTCTTGATGCAGTGACTACCTGCTAGATAGTAATCAAGTCGTTCTTTCGCTGCTTGTTCACCTGGTTGAAAGAGAGTGCAGTCCAATGGTTCAGCTTCGATCACTGCTGGTATGGGTATCAAGTTGGGTGGGTAAGGTTTTAATTGTGATACTTCTAGAGGTTGATTTTCTGGGTTAATCGTCAGTGATTTAGCCTCAAGCTTTTTTCGAAAGTGTGTGAAGCTTTTCTGAAATACGGTTTTTTTAAACTGTAGTTCTTCAGGCGTAAATAATGTATCACACAGCACTTCTTCAATAGCTAATTGTGGAAATTGCTGCTGTAGACGATTCAATATTCGGATCTCATGAATAGCCATTGGTTGCTCAACGCGACAATGTGTGATGCTCAGTTGTGTTATCAATTGCTGCAATAGATCGCTAGTCTCATGACAAAAGATAGGTATTCGATAGCTGGTTTGTTGAAAAAAATGCTGGCTCATTTCCAGCGCAGAGGCTAGGTTAAAGCGAATAAAGTCTGGTGAGCGTTCTGGGAAGCCATACGCATGATGGTGATATCGCGCATTGACGTTACCAATGATAATAGTATCCATCTTTTCTTTATCTTTGGTAGATTGAAGTATTGGGTTATCTTCGCAGCGCCAAACATTTTGAATCACAATTAATCGAGTCATTTTTTTTCATTTACTCCTGCTAGCATAAAGAAAGTTTATCTGATTAATCCTCTGAATGCTTTTTACTATTCATTTTTTCTTTTGATACGGGAATTGATCTAACCACAGCAAACCCGCGGTTTTTTTGACTCACTTTATCGAAAGTATTCATTGCATCCATTAACTGATCGACCTTAACCCAAACCGGGGGGTATTTATAACGAGCAACATCTAATATCAAGATTGAGTCTGATATCTTATCGTAGGCTGCTGCAACAGAAAGATGGCCATAGCCTATTTGATTTAACTGTGGTCGATAATAATTTATCAGCAAATATTCCCCCGGATTATCGACTGCTGTGATTAATTGTTTGCGAATATCTGGTGTTTTATTGGATACATGATAAGCGATTGCTTCAACGCCCGGTATGGCATTGAGTAATTGAGTTTCTTCATCCAATGTCACGCCCTGGCGTCTAACAAGTTTAGGTGTTATGCCAGCTTGAATTACTTTCGGGGTAAAAATAGTCTCTTGAGTCCACAGTGAATAAGGACTAAGTGTTGGAATACTAGGAGAGGGTATGTGCAATGCATTGGTGATCATGACAGCCGACGCTGGACCACAATAGGCTTTATTTTTTTGAGTGATAAAATAATGCACAAGTTCGGTGAATTGATGATGCAATGGCGTCTGATTAAGCCGTTGCACGCCTTCGGGTCTATCCCAGTAAACTGGGCTCATTAAAGTGCTCTCAGAGGTAGCCTGTGTGATAGGGATAAACAGCAGCAACACCATGAAAAAGCAAGATTTGAACATATTAGAATTTCCTCTATGTGTTACTCGTCGATGTGGAATTTTAACGTCGAGTGTTATTAACTCAGCATATAAGATTCTTCTATTTTTTTGAAACAAATAGTTGGATAATGTGCATCAAGATGTTTACTAGGAGACTGAATGATGCCAACCGCCCATGTGAATGGCATAGATATTTTTTATAAAGACACTGGGCAAGGGGCACCGCTGGTTCTTGTCGGTGGTTTTGCTTCTGATCATTTGACTTGGCGACCAGTAACAAAATATCTGGAAACACACTATCGCGTGATTGCTTTTGATAATCGTGGTGCCGGTCGATCCACTGTTCCCAATGAGGAGTTTGTCATTGAAGATATGGCTAAAGACACAGTAGCTTTGTGTCATCACTTAGGCATAGAGCGTGCGTTTTTTGCCGGTCATTCGATGGGTGGGATGATATTACAAGCAATCATGTATCTATATCCTTCCATGGTACAAGCTGCAGTGATTAGTCAATCAGGTGTTCGATTAAACACAGTATATGCCTATTTTCAGCGAGCACGATTGCAGTTGATGAGGAACGAATCACCCCTTATTGAGCTCATCAAAATGGAATTGGCTTGGTGTTTTTCACAGGATTTTCTCTCGCAGGGTGACACTTTCGAAGGGCTTGCCGAGTTTTGGTGTTTAAACCCATATCCATTTTCGATTTCAGGTTTTGAGCGACAGCTGTCAGCGCTGGAAAAGGTCTCTACACACCAGTGGTTATCTTCTATAGCAATACCCACATTGGTATTGACTGGCGATGAAGATATTATACTACCGTCTCGATGTAGTCAGCCAATCATAGATCGTCTGGTTGATGTCACGCACCATTCCTTCCTGCGCTGTGGACACCTTGCTCATGTTGAGCAACCCGAAGCATTTTGCCGCGTTTTAACAGAGTTCCTGGTCACTCACCAGTAACTGCGACATGTTATTTGCTCCTTTTTAAGATTGCTTTAACAATGTAATGGTATGGTCACACTATCTTAGTGAGGTTCAACTATGCCAAAGCGTCGTGTTAAACATTTTTCAAAAAACACCGCATTATCGACGGGAGTCTTATTGTCTAGATCTTCTCTGTTATGTCACTTTCCTACGGAGTTATTTCAATTTATTCGATTTCTTGGTATTCAGCGTAGGTTAGATCCTATGGTGCGACATGAAATACTCGATGCTTTTCGCAATGCTAAAATGACCGAATCAGATATCAAAAAACTCACACAATTCTTATCAAAAAATGCATTGCATGGATTAGTTAACAATCAGCAAAAATGTCTTAATTTCTCGATTCATTTGGTGCGTTCATGGGTGAAGTCACAAGTTCGATCATTGAATAAGAGCGATTATCTGATAGCCTTATTTTCACTACAGATCTTCGATTCCAGTCCAGAGTTGCTCGAGGATAATTCCATATTAGATCGGATAGACTCGGTATTTTTCATGCTTACTCGTTTAAGAGATGGTATGAAAATCACCAAGCCTAATCATGATTTTTCTCAATATATCCTTCAAGTGATGTCACAGATGCATTGTCATATCGCTAATACGGTATGGTTATTTAGCCCCCAATTAATGTCTGGTTGTGGATGTGTGGATTTTGTTGATCAGTACTACATGATCGCTATATCAACCTTGAGCGTCGAACAATCTCTAGAGTCAGACATTCCTGTACTTTTATTTCATGAATTGCTTCACGCCATGTCTCATTATGTGCGATCACAATCGCGCTATTTAACGTCGTTGATTGATAACCTTTACAAAATTTGTGAATTATCAATTAACCGTCTTGATCGAGATAAGTCTTTACCAATAGCACAGCACTCCTACTGGTCACAGGTATTAGTCGATCACTACAAGCATGGTAGATTAGAGGAAATTATGATTCGCTTGCTTGAGAAGATGCACTTTCACCAATCGCATCTTGAGATGAGACTGGCTAAATTACCGCTTTATCATCGTCATTATATCGATATACTTATCTCAGCCTCGACGCTATTTAAACAAGTAGTGGTTATAGGCCATCAGTGGTTGTTGGATCGATCTGAGAAAAGTCGCACTCTAAATGCCCGTGTAGGGTCACCGATCAGTATTGCGCAAGTAGAGAGCGAGTCTTTCCCTCTGCCTGTGGATACTCTGAATGTTATCTCATCTGAGGATCGTGAATCCATTCAAGCGTTATCTTGTCGCTGGTAGTGTTTTTACCATGAACACTTGCAAATCACGATGCAATCATGTACTGTTACATAAGTACAACGTTTCCATCCAGTTTGGCCTCATTCTAATTTATTGATTTATAGGTTCATTATGATATTTCAGTTATTCTACTCTTCAAGATCATCTTCTTCACACACTAAAACTCACCGTAAAGCCCTCGCTATTTTGCTCGGTGCTGAAATTCCCGAGCTCATGGGGCGTTTTGGTATTATGGCCACCTTGGTATTGTACTTAACTCACGTTGTCGGTTTGTCCGACACTCAAGCTTTTACGATTTATGGCTCCTATTTGACAATGAGCTTTATCACGCCAATATTAGGTGGGTTTATGGCTGATCGTTATTTAGGTTACCAACGTGCTGTGCTGCTCGGTGCAGCATTGATGGTTGTCGGTAATGCCTGTTTGATCGTGCCAAATTTGTTAGCTATATACTGTGGTTTATCCATCATGGCGATGGGTGTTGGGTTTTTTTCGCCAGCACTAGTGGCTCTAGTTAATGGGTTATACACCGATAAAGCAGATGGTCGGGAACAAGCTTTTGTGCTCTATTATATTTGTCGTAACGTGGGTGCGCTGATTGCCCCAACGGTGTGTGGGGTGATCGGTCTAGCCGTTGGCTACTCTTATGCATTTCTTTTCACCGCAATATGCATGCTGGTTGGATTGGGTATCTTTATGAAGGGCCAGCGACATTTACCATTGATGACTACGTCGACTTCATCATCTCACTCAGGTTCATTTTTTCTTAGTTCACTGAATCGACTTTTTTTAGAGAAGCCCAGTTTATCGTATGGCGGACTAATTATTCTCGCCGTGTTGATGACCTTATGTGCTTTTATATATTCACTAAGTCAGGTTTTTTTAATTCTTGGTGGTATCGCTGTGTTATCTATCGTTACTCGATTATACCAACAACAAGATGCCTGTCAGCGTCGTGGGTTGAACGCAATTATGTTGTCCATTATCGTTATAATTATCTTTTCTAGTATTAATCAACTCTGTGGTGCATCTTTCAATTTATTTGTAGATCGTCTAGTTAATCGATCTATGATGGGGGTGACGTTACCAACCAGTGTATTCTTCAGTATTAATCCTTTGTTTATGATTTTATTTGGTGGATTTTTTATGGCGTTGATTAATCAAATTCGTCGCCCTGATTATGTGACGGCAGCCTTTACAAAATACGCAGTTGCTCTGTTTATTTTTTCACTGGCTATGATGGTACTCAAAATCGCAGCTCAACAAGCACATGCGTATGGTTCCTCCTCTGGACTTTACATTGTCTTGTCCTATTCACTCTGTGCCTTGGCTGAATTATGTATGGTCCCGATTGTGATAGCGTTGATTGGTCGTCTGGCGCCGAGCGGTCGAGTAGGACTATTAATGGGTGTCTACCAATTCGGCAGTGCTATAGCCAGTTATATCACCACGCACATTGCCAACATTGCTGCAATTAATTTTCCTTTGGTCAGCACTAATGCTTTGCGTCACGCAGCTACAATTTATCAGCATGTATTTGCTCAGTTAAGTTTGCTACTACTGGGCTCTGCGGTGGTCGTACTGGGTGTGCGAACTGTTTATCAGCTCAAAAGTCAGCGTCATCTGGATTCAAATATGATGGCGTCATAGATGCTACATTTTGTTGTCTATAAAGATTGTCTATGCAGTTTTCTTGTATACATCAGGAACTTACGAATTTTTTAGTATGGGCAGGGTATTCAAAAAAACTTGATTGTCAGAAATTTCTGCTATAATGACGTTACCTAACAATTAACAGGAGAGTGTTATGGTAAACAAGCCAGATTTGTCTGAATTAACTAAAAAAATCGATATTGGAGGCATTGTTGATAATATTAAGTCAATGGTGAGTCCCGGTGGTGGTACTCCAGATGTGAGCCCTAACGATGCCCTTGGTCTCAAAATGGCAGAAATTAGCCTTAAAATTCAAGAATTGGTTGCCTCGCAAGAGCAGCATACTAAATCGTTGTCTGAAATTAATAAATTATTGAATGCAGCCTTCAAAGATTTAGAGGCTCTTAGAGAGAAATGCTCTGATTGTGACGATTGCCAAGAAGAGTCTTCATCAAACGATGCCGATAAACAAGAGAGCAAGAATAAAGAAGATGCTGCATCTAAAGAGGATGAAGATGAAAAAAGCGCAGAGAAGTCTAAGAAGAAAAAGGCTTAATCACGCTTTAGGGGTATGATGTGTCAGAGCGTCCTTCTATCCTGATTGTAGGTGCTGGTCGAGTAGGTCAGACATTAGGTAACTTATGGGTTACGCATCAGGTGGCTCAGATTCGTGCTGTGTGTAACACCTCCTTATCGAGTGCGCAAGATGCCATTCGTTTTATTGGTCAAGGAGATGCTTATTGCGACCTATCCCAGTGTCCGGCAGTTGATATCGTTGTGGTCACAACACCAGACGATCAGCTGACTGCAGTCATTTCAGAAGTACAAGCTTTGCCGCAAATGCCGGGTGATTTGATTATTATGCATTGCAGTGGGTGCTATGCTTCGACAGATTATACGACTCTTATAAAGTCATCATCACAATTAGCCAGTGTTCATCCGGTGATGAGTGTTTCTTCACCTGAGCTGGCGGTTAAACAGTTCAAGCATATCATGTGTGGTTATGAAGGTTCATCGAAGGCATTGGCAGTGTTACTACCTTTGTTTGAAGCTATTGGAGGAATCCCTTTCAAGCTGATCCCTCATCAAAAAGCAGCCTATCATGTGGGTATGGTGATGGCATCAAACTATTTGGTAGCTCTGTCAGAGATGAGTCGCTTATGCTTAGAGCAAGCAGGGTTGTCAGAAAGTACAGCATCTTCTTTAGTGAATCAGATCATGCAACAAACACTGGTGAATATCGGTTCATCAAATACACTTTCTGATGCCTTGACAGGTCCTATTCAGCGTGGCGATGAGGCAACGCTATTGAGGCATCGCATGGCATTAGGGGATGATTTAGAGGAGATTTATCAACTAGTGGGGCTGCGTCTCCTAGCGCTCACCTCCCATTCTTCTCAGGTATTAGATCGACTAGAGCACGTGCTAACTGATGATCTTTCTAAGGGTTTATGATTATTGGTTTGTGAAAAATACGTATATGGTGTGTACTTTTCGTTTGATAGTATCTCGATATGTGTTTTTTTTGAAATGAGATATGCAGCCGATCCCCTTTAATCCTCAGATGACAGCTGATTTTTTTACTGCCAGCGGAAAGCCGAGCCTGGTACTGAAAATTCGTCAGAAGCAATCTCCTCTTACCCTATTGTCTCCCTCTCAAGTGAAGGCATTTATCGAAGCACTTCCTATTGGTGTGTATCAGTATGTTATTATTGAGCAGTCGGAGTCGACTCATATCTCCTCTTACTATTTAAAAGTTGGATGTGCGAATCATGCTTTATTAGCTTTAAGTGATGATCAGGCAAAGCAATCGATAAATCATCAAGTATTTAATGATATTATTCATTCAATTCACGTTTTAGCAGCAGGAGATATTCATAAAACACAGGGTTATTGTTATTTAACTGATCAATCAGGTGGGTATCATCGGAGCGATTTAAGTCGAGATGATTACCTTGATCATCAGAAACTTTTATCTAATCTGTCCTTACTAAGCTACCCATTCAATTATTTTTCTACCGTACAGTCGTGTGAAAAA
Organism: Coxiellaceae bacterium UBA1530; assembly: GCA_002323325.1. Taxonomy (GTDB): domain Bacteria; phylum Pseudomonadota; class Gammaproteobacteria; order Coxiellales; family Coxiellaceae; genus UBA9148. Next base: position 37,634 of record DCQA01000005.1, read on the forward strand.
GTTATGAATGTATTGTCCAGTCATCATTTACAGCTCATTATTTTTCAAAAGCACCGAGTGTTGTTATATCTAGTACTCGAAAAGCTAGCAGTTATGAGTGACGCCTCGCTCAGTAAATGTCTGGCGGATTCATTAAATAATCAACTAGTCCTACTCTCGGCTAAAAAAATTCTCTTAACCCGTCAAGTTACTAATGCATTGTCAATTTGTAACATCTATCAGGAGGCGACAACTGATGCGGATCTCCACGACAAAATACCTAAACGACCGGCAGCTATACAGCCTTCTCAGTATCGATTTTTTAGGCGATCTAGTATTTGTCAGAAAAATGCAATTGATAACAAGTTAATGTCAGAAACGAGGGATGATTACAGAATATAGGCCAACAAGAGGATGGGGGTTGTATGAAATATTATTGACGAATTAGTCTTTATTCCTCTAAATACTGAAGCTTATCGGGTGTGTCTTTCCAATCATCAGCGTCCTCTGGTGGAGCGTGGCTAGCTGTAATCATTGGCCATTGTTGTGAAAGTTTGGCATTTAAATCAATGAATAGTGTTTGTTCTTCTGTAAGGTCATCTTCTGGTAGAATTGCATCAACGGGGCATTCGGGTACACACAGGTTGCAGTCAATGCATTCCTCAGGGTCGATCACCAGCATGTTAGGACCTTCTCTAAAGCAGTCAACAGGACAGACATCCACGCAGTCTGTGTATTTACAACGAATGCACTTATCAATGACAACAAAGGTCATGGTCTGTCTCCTAACTTACACAGGGTCATGATAATAAATGCGCATTATAGGGATTCAGTGAGAACCTGGCAATGGCCCTAAGCTTCTATCTTTGTTCAAAATACGTTATGATTCACGCAATTTCTGATAGAGAGGTGTATTATGGTAACTCCAGAACAGATCAAAGCTTGGATTGAACAAGGCCTGTCATGCGAGTATGTTGCTGTGGAGGGTGATGGTCACCACTTCGATGCAGTGGTGGTATCAGAAGCTTTCCAAGGTAAGCGCATGTTAGAGTGTCATCGTCTTGTTTACGATGCGCTTGGTGATCGTATGCGCTCAGAAATTCACGCGTTATCCATGAAAACTTACACCCCCGAAAACTACCCATCAGCTTAAGGAGTTATCCCATGACTGCAGAGACAACGATTCAACAACAAGTGAATGACAACACGATTATTCTTTACATGAAAGGTACGCCTGATTTTCCACAATGTGGCTTCTCAGCAACCGTGGCTCACATCCTTGAGCAATGTGATGTGCCGTTTCATAGCGTGAATGTCTTGGACGAGCCTGAAATTCGAGACGGCATTAAAGTGTTTTCAAATTGGCCTACGATTCCCCAGCTGTATGTAAAAGGTGAGTTTATTGGTGGTTGTGATATCGTCAAAGATTTGTACGAGCAGGGAGAATTAGAATCCCTCTTGAAAACAGCCGTAAGTGCTTAATCCCACAAGTCGTCCCCATCGCAGGTCGTATCTGCATGGGGGTTATCTCGTTTTTCATAAATCGCTTGATATTTTTTGATTTCATCGAGTTGTGCAGGAGATTTTTTGTGTTCAGCATCAAATTGAGTGAAGAGCTCGTCTAGCTTGCTTACGTAGTGTTTGTTGATATCTTTCATAAGTTCACGTTATCCTTGCGGTCATTAAGCGGAATGGGGCCATTATGCCACAGTCAAATTTGAATTTAAAAGCACTTTCCATGGAGGCCCTGCATTCGATTTCTGGTGTTGTCGCTCTGGATGGTCAGTTTTTATCCTATTTGCAAGAGGTTCACCCATCCCTTCATGATCAGCTCGTGGAGTATCGATTAATAGCTGATGACAGCTCTAAAGCATCATCATACTTTTTGATGGACATCGCTAAGCATGTTGAGGATTTTTTAGCACATGTTTTTGATATTCACACACCATTAGCTGGGTTAAATCGGATATCTGAGCAAGAGGCACTTGTCGCAGCGTTCAAAAAGCATTTCGTGCTTCGCGAGGCTAAGCGTGAAATCAAGCGCAAAGATAGCATAGACAGTTTTGAAATACTGAATCAATGGCTTGAGGATCAACTGCCGGATTACGCAGATCGAGAGCTGGCAATTGCTCGATGGGCAATGTCATTGCTGGAGGATAAGGTCGCAAACGAAAATGCGATCACTCGACTCACGGATTGGTGTATTGCTTCGATGTTTACTGAAGTGGGGCAGCAGGCTGTAAGGCACTATGTTGCTTTTAAAATTCCCAAAAAATTAAACTTTGATAATCTCGTCGGTGAGCAGCCAGTTCAGGGTGATCCGTGGGGACGTCAACAAGCTGATCCAAATACTTTTAGGCAGCGTGATGGTTTTGAACTGACTGATCAGCGCATGACATCTCGTGATGTCTATAATCAAATTCAGTATTGCGTGTACTGCCATAAGAACGATGGTGATTTTTGTTCAACGGGTTTTCCAGTCAAAAAGAAAGATCCCAGTCTTGGGTATAAGTTGAGTCCGGCGGGAGATATCTTAACTGGTTGTCCTCTTGAGGAGCGTATCTCCGAAATGCACCTGCTCAAACGCGATGGTTTTAGTCTAGCTGCTTTAGCCATGGTGATGCGTGATAACCCTATGTGCGCCGCCACAGGCCATCGCATCTGTAACGATTGTATGAAAGCATGTATCTATCAGCGTCAAGAGCCGGTTAATATCCCTGAAATTGAGACAAGGGTGCTTACCGATATACTTGATTTGCCCTGGGGTGTTGAGATTTATGATTTACTGACGCGTTGGAATCCTCTGCGCCAACGTCAGTATTGTGCAAAGCCCTATAACGGAAAAAAAGTAGCCGTGATGGGGATGGGACCTGCAGGATTTAGCTTGTCACATCACTTGCTAATGGAGGGCTGTGCTGTTGTCGGCTTTGATGGTTTAAAGATTGAGCCGATCGATCGAGAGCAGTGTCTGCGTCCGATAAAAAATTTTTCATCAATTACGGAGTCATTAGCAGATCGTGTGATGGCAGGGTTTGGTGGTGTGGCTGAATATGGGATTACTGTTCGCTGGGATAAGAATTTCCTCAAGTTAATTCTCATTTCATTAATAAGAAGAGAGTATTTTCAGGTATTTGGCTGTGTTCGTTTCGGTGGAACTTTAACTGTTGATGACGTTTGGCAGCTGGGTTTTGATCACTTGGCGTTGGCAGTGGGTGCAGGTTTACCGAAAGAATTGATAATCCCTAACAGTCTTGCGCCAGGTATGCGTTCTGCTAATGATTTTTTAATGAGTCTTCAGCTCACTGGCGCAGCCAAACAACACAGTCTTGCACAATTACAAGTTAGGTTGCCTGCAGTGGTCATTGGTGGTGGTTTAACAGGTGTCGATACTGCCACCGAGGTTCAAGCCTATTACTTCGTGCAATTAGAAAAAGTGGCGCGACGCTATCAAGAATGTATCAATGATCAGGGTGAAGTCGCTTTTCGTAAACACTTTACCGCAGAAGACCTGGTGATTCTCGATGAATCGTTGCAACACTTCGAGCAGTGGCAGACAGCTGAAACTATCGCACGTGAAAAGGGTATAACGTGTGATCGAGTCACTTTGTTACGAGAGTGGGGTGGGGTAACGATTGTTTATCGACGAACTATGCAAGAGTCTCCGGCCTATCAACGTAATCACGAGGAATTAACAAAGGCGCTTGAAGAAGGGTTGTTCTATGCTGAAGGATTAGAGCCCACCGCTGTAATATTGGATGACGTCGGACACTGTGAATCATTGCGCTGCACATGGCGAGTCATGAATGAGTCGGGTGATTGGATGAGTACGGATGAGCAGCAGCTCTTGCCGGCGCGTTCTATTTTTGTTGCAACCGGTGCGAAACCTAATGTCGCGTATGAGTTTGAGCACCGTGGTACGTTTGCTCGTGAGCGTTTTGAATACCAGCGTTTTAATGATATTGACAGACAATTGGTCGCTGCAACTGAGACGCCTCACGTCAAAGCGGTAGACTTTGGTCCTTTTACGAGCTATCAAGAGCATGATCGTCGTGTGAGTTTTTTGGGTGACACACATAGTGTTTTTCATGGCAGTGTCGTTAAAGCTATTGCTTCTGCTCAAAAAATATATCCACATATTCTAAGTCACTTAGAAATTAAAGATGATGTATTAGATGAAGATGATTATCAGGATTTCTCAGATCACATGCAGTATCAGTTTTCAGCCACGGTGGTATCAAGTACTGTTATTGCTGATGATTTGATAGAATTAACTATTCTAGCGCCTCGAGCAGCACGTTGTTTTACGCCGGGTCAGTTTTATCGGTTACAGAATTTTGAAACCTTAGCGCCCATGCAAGGTGATACGTTGTTACAGATGGAGGCATTGGCCTTGATGGCTATCCCTGTGGAAGAGCAGCCCGATCAATTGCGGTTTTTGATTGAGAGAAAGTCCGTTAATGCGGTCTTGGCTTGTCTACTCCAGCCAAATGACCCCATTGCATTGATGGGGCCGAGTGGTGTTAAACATCAACTACCAAAGACGCCCAGTACGGTTGCCGTGATAGGTGGTCTCATGGGGTTATGTTATGTGTTGTCATCAGCTAAGGCTTATCAGCAAGCAGGTCATGCCGTGGTGTATGTCGGAAAGTTACCGCAAGCTTGGCAGGCTGTTGCATCAACATATCTATCTTCGTTAATCTCCGACTGGTCTTTAACCGAAGGTGGCACTCTGGAAGCAATAGACGCCTATGAATCACAAGCAAAGCGTAGGACTGTGTCACTCTCATTGGCAAAGCAGGTATTTGTTTTCGGTGATGGTGATGACTTGCGTTCAATCAATATTTATCGTCATCAAAAGCATTCTGTCTTTCACGCGGAGGCCCAGTGGGTGGCTTCTGTATATGGGCCCATGCAGTGCATGTTGAAAGGGGTGTGCGCTCAATGTTTACAGTGGCAAATTGATCCCGAAACTGGGCAGAGGTCAAAGGCTGTTTATGCTTGTTCATGGCATCATCAGCCGATGGATATTATTGATCTTGAGCATTTAGATGAGCGTAGCGTGCAACATCGTATGCAACATACCTTAATGACGCAGTGGTTGAAGTATCGGACTTTATAGGTTCCAAAAAAAAAGAGCAGCGAATGCTGCTCTTTTCACATCAGTTCGATGAACATAATGTCTATTTATGTTAGCCGACTTTTTGCGCAAGTGCCATTTTTTTAACAGCGTCACAAAGATTTCTGCCTTGGCGTTCACTGATTCCTTGTTTCTTTGCAGGAGCGGGAATATTCAGTCCTTGTAGAACATTGGCTTTAACAAAGCTGGCTAGCTTCTGGTGATCACTGTCGCCACAGAAGTGGTTGTATACAGCAGCAACTTGTGCAGCGCTTGGGCCATCTTTAGGACCCGCAAATACTGAACCAGAAAGAGCAATTGAAGCGGCAGCTACAGCAGAAAGGATTAATTTAGTTTTCATTTTACTTAACTCCTAAGTTTATTTTAAGCATTTATAATATGTGACTTCTTTAGCTGAAAATCAAGTTTTTTTAAAAAAAGTTTTCATGCGGAGGACACTATGTATTATTTGTTATTTAGGAGGTAAAAAATTATCACTGTTATCACAGCTCGTGATTTTTCAACCAGATTAGTTTGGTATTTATTTACCCGCAGTCTTTTATCATAAGTCTGGCAGACGTAAATAATACTTGCTTGAGCGTGACGTGTCCCTGATAATTATGTTTTTTAATGGAATACTAAAAAAGTCGAAGGGGAGCAAGGTTATGAAATATTTATCGGTTGGACTGATTGGTTTATGCTTTTTTTTACTCGTTGATATTATTTTTTTACGAACGGTTATGGGGCCGTGGTATAGTGCACAATATCCAGATTTACTAAGACAGGTTGATGGTATTATCAAGGTCAACTATGTCGCAGCATTAGCGTGTTATCTTTTAATGTTGGTTTGTTTAACCTACTTCGTTTTTCAGTTACCTGCAGGTAGCAGCTGGGCTTTGGTGATTTTCCAGGGATTCTTATTAGGGGTGACTTTTTATGGAGTTTTTGATCTTACTAATCTAGCAATCTTATCGGGATGGTCCTGGCTGGTTTCTATCGTGGAGATATTATGGGGTGGGATAGTGTGTGGTGCCACTTATGCGGTGATGTTTATGGCTATAAAGATTTGGCAGTAGGTGTATTTCTGCAAGGATGATCTTTGAAAGGATTGCTAACCCACTTTTTTGTAGTAATAATATAAACTAAATTTTATAAGGGTTACTGAGGAGGATCTATGTACACACAACTTAATTGCGATGAGGCTTACCAATTGCTTTCGGACAGTGATATCATTATTGCTGATGTGAGAGATACAGAAAGTTTCCATGAGGAGCATATCCCCAATGCGATTCACTTATCAATGACGATGCTGCAGGACTTTTGTCATCAATCTGATAAAACAACACCTATTTTGGTATACTGCTATCACGGTATCAGCAGTCAGTCAGTTGCTCAGCATTTGGTTGATCAAGGATTTGAGGAAGTTTACAGTCTCTCTGGCGGTTATGAGCTATGGAAAACGCACCGCTCTGCTGCTGACTAACCGGTCATGGTACCAATTTTCAAATAGGCTTTTAGAGTAAAGTGTTAAATGCTTTACTTTAAGTCATATTTTCTCGAGGTTTATTATGTCATATCAAACGTTGTTGATGTCCACGTATAACGAGGACGTTGTGATACTGACTCTTGATCGTCCTGATGTATTGAATGCCATTAATAATAAAATGATGTCCGAGCTAGAGTCTTTTTGGTCCACACTGTCGCCATCTACTCGCTGTGTAGTGATCACTGGAAGTGGTCATAAGGCTTTTTCTGCTGGTGCTGACTTAAAAGAGCGTCATGGGTTAGATGAATCAACTTGGAAAAAACAGCATTCTGTATTGCAAAGTGCTATGGTAGCTATGCTAGAGTGCTCAGTGCCCATACTGGCCGCTGTTAATGGTTACGCATTTGGAGGTGGCTTTGAGCTGGCATTAGCCTCAGATATTATCTTCGCATCAACATCGGCGTGTTTTGCTTTTCCGGAAGTTCGTCTTGGTATTATGCCAGGTGCTCTAGGGACTCAACATCTACCAAGAGCTTGTGGTTTGCGACGTGCAAAAGAATTGATCTTGACCGGACGCTCAATCTCTTCAAGTAATGCGTTAGGCTGGGGGATTGTCAATCAACTATTTGAACCAAACGATCTTATGACACAGGTTTTAGACATAGCAGCTCAAGTGTCGCTTAATGCGCCATTATCTGTTCAGCATGCTAAAGCTTCCATGCAACATGCGATTCAGCCGAATACACTCGCTGACTATTCCGTTGAAATTGATCACTATAACTGTTTGTTGTCCACCGATGATCGTTTAGAGGGTATTGCGGCTTTTAATGAGAAACGTAAGCCCAGTTTCAAAGGCTGTTAATGCATAAAGGCATTCTTCATAAAATGCTGAGCCAGCATGAAGCTCCTGTTAAATACCAATTACAGTTTAATGATACCGCTCTAGATATGAATAATTGTATCGGTAAACGAATTCGTCTTGAATATTTAGGGAAAATTTTTTGTGTTCAATGTGGACGCAAGACCAGTAAAAGTTTTCAACAGGGGCACTGTTATGTATGTATGAAAAAGATTTACGAATGTAATAATTGCATCTTACACCCCGAAAAGTGTTTAGTGGAGGAGGGGAAATGCCGCGAGGATGATTGGGCTCATCAACAATGCAATCGTCCTCATGTCGTTTATTTAGCCAATAGCTCCGCATTGAAGGTCGGTGTCACGCGCACGTCACAAGTCCCTACACGCTGGATTGATCAAGGTGCGATGCAAGCCTTACCACTATTCAAGACATCGAATCGCTATCAGGCTGGTGTTATTGAAGTTTTATTCAAACCACATGTCTCAGATCGTACAAATTGGCGAACCATGCTTAAGCAAGATGCTGTGCCTATTGATTTATTTGAGGAGCGTAATCGTTTGTTAGAATTAGTCTGTGTTGACATTCGACTGTTCCTAGAGCGTTATCCTTCAGGTGCAATCACTTCATACAATAAGTCAAGCTCGTTATCTATCCATTTTCCTGTTATCCAGTACCCTACAAAAATTCTCAGTTTATCTCTAGATAAAACACCTGTGATTGAGGGGGTCCTGTTGGGTATAAAAGGCCAGTATTGGATTATGGATAAGGGCGTGTTTAATGTTCGAAAGTTTTCTGGATACGAAGTTCACTGTGAATTGTTTAGTCAGGAATAATATGTCTTTTTTTTGAGATTTCTATCGGCAATTTGTCGTTATAATGAATTGTTTTTTTTAAGAGCACGCACGTGTTTTTTTATTTTTTTTTGTAATCTATCCTTGACTGTGAGGCTCGTGTTCGGTTTAATGTTCGACTCTTACCGTTGATGGCCAGATAGCTCAGTCGGTAGAGCAGAGGACTGAAAATCCT
>DCQA01000005.1:46379-53223 GCA_002323325.1 Coxiellaceae bacterium UBA1530
GCCCAGGTAGCTCAGTCGGTAGAGCAGAGGACTGAAAATCCTCGTGTCGGCAGTTCGATTCTGCCTCTGGCCACATCCACTACTTGCTTATCGTTTAAGAACTCTCGTCGCCACTCAAAATATACTTCAAAGTGTTTGTTAAAAATATCACTAAAAACAGCAAGCCGCGTTTAATCATAAATTTTTACAACCGAGGTGACTAAGTTTGCGTCATTTCGTTCGACTCTTGTCAATATAAAAAATGAGGCTATAGAAAAAAGTGTAATCCCAGTGATGAACAATGGAACACTGGTATGTGCACTGTTCTCTGGTGAAACATATGAGAACAGCAGTATGCCAATGAAATATAAAAAAAGCAGGTAGCACTGACTGATCGCAGAGAGAAAGTCTTGGATTGACTTGACGTTTAGAGCAATAAACACCCCCTGAATACAAACAAAAATAATCATGATCTTCACAATGGTGTCGATATTTCCAAGCGTGAATAAACCTGTAAAAAGCGTGAAGATCAATAGTGAAATAGTTTTACCAAAGGGTAGGCGAAACGGATATTGATCTTTACTGATATTGTTTCGTAAAACACACAATGCGATGGGTATAGGAAGGTAAGAAATGACATGAAATAGGCTGAGTACCTCAGCGAGCTCACTCCAGCTTCTAAAGGCAACTAGGAAGAGTGTTGCTAGCAGTGTGTTAATAATGAGTGATCGACGCGAAACACCATAGACAGGATGAACGTTATCAAAGTATCTTGGCATTTGTTGATTTCTTGACATGGCAGTGAACATGCGTGTGGATGTCCCTGTAAACGCAATGGCAGTCCCTGACGGCGCTATCGTTGCGCCAAAGTAGATGATGGTCGTTAGCATGCCTAAGCCCATCATGGCGGATAACTCTACCATTGGCGCACTATAGGTAAGGTGATGCCAGCCTTGTGATAAGGACTCTGAGGGGATAGCGCCAATAAAGGCTATCTGTAATAGCAAATAAACACCTAGGCAGAAAATAATGGCAATAACGATCGACAGTGGAATGGTTTTATGTGGATTTTTTACTTCACTAGCAAATGAAATGATTGTTTGAAAACCATTGAATGCAATAATAATTCCGGTTGTTAAAATAGCAGCAATGATCGATTGGGGTCCGTAAGGCATGAAGCTATGATTCACTAATTTGAAATTCTTCGAATGAAAGGCTACAGAAATGATCACCAGTGCAGTGACTAAAGGCACTATGACTTTGAGGATAGTAAAGATATTATTGGTTTTGGCTAACACGGATGCGCCCCAAAAGTTCGCTAAACAAAAGAAAAATATGAGTACTAAGGCTAGTCCTGTTCCTGCTGGAGTAAGTTGTGCTTGATTGAAAAAAATTGTCTCTAAATTGGGGAATAGATTAATAAGATATTGAATGGTTGCTGTTGCTTCCAGTGCAATTACGGCAACAATACCCAGCCAGTTGGATACGGCAAAAGGGAAGCCGAAAAAACGGTTATGAGAGAGTGTTGGAATGATGGCGCTGAGACCTCTGCGCGGGTAGATTCCAGACACTTCAGCGAAGCACATAGCTAAAAAACCAATGACCACGGCACCAATTATCCATGAGTAAATAGATGCAGGCCCTGCAACTTGGGCTGCTTTATAGGGGGCAAATAGCCATCCGCTGCCGATGATGGAGGAAATACCAAGAAAGATTGCAGAAATGAGTCCAATGTTTCTTTTTTGCATAATAAAGCCTTCTATGTTGATCGCATTGTCACCACAAAGCGAGCCACATTCTATCAGAAAAAAAGTTAAGTTTCTCTGTTAAATGCATCTGCCGTATTTTGATGAATTTACTGCCATTGTTGCCTATTTATCCAGCGCTGATTGTGATTTATTTATCATTCGTTGCAGGTTATTCGTTGGGTTGATAGGATGGGCTCACCTCAGACACGATGAGCATTCCATCGTGACGAATCATTGACTAGAAAAGGAGTATTTATGATTATTTCACCAAAAGTGAGAGGCTTTATTTGCACTACCGCTCATCCAGAGGGATGCTTTAAACACGTACAGCAGCAAGTCGATTATATCAAGTCCCAGGGCGCAAAAAAGGGTCCTGTAAATGTCTTAATAGTTGGAGCGTCTACTGGGTATGGTTTGGCCTCGAGGATTACTGCAGCTTTTGGTTATCAGGCAAAGACCATTGGTGTTTCATTCGAAAAACCGGCATCGGGCAAGCGCACAGCATCAGCTGGTTGGTACAACACAGCGGCTTTTGAAGAGCTAGCTCATGCGGATAATCTCTATGCTAAAAGTATTAATGGTGATGCTTTTTCGCATGATATCAAGCAGCTTACTTTGGATCTTATTCGAGAAGATTGGGGCCAAGTTGATTTACTGGTTTACAGCTTAGCATCACCTCGCCGAACTGACCCAGATACGGGTGAAAACTTTTCATCGGTACTCAAGCCCATTGGTGAGTCATACATCAATAAGACCATAGATCCTTTTTCAGGTGTGGTCTCTGAAGTGAGTTTAGAGCCAGCTTCTGATGATGAGATTGCCGCTACTGTAAAAGTGATGGGTGGTGAAGATTGGCAGCTTTGGGTTGATCAACTCGCTGAAGCAAATTTGCTAGCTAAAGGATTTAAGACGGTTGCCTACTCATACATAGGACCCGAGTTAACCCACCCGATTTACACTAATGGTGCTATTGGGAGGGCTAAACAAGATCTTCAGCAAACTGCTGATAGACTTAATGAGACACTTGCTGCCCATATCGATGGGCAAGCATTTTGTTCAGTCAATAAAGCGGTGGTGACACAATCAAGCGCGGCGATTCCTGTTGTCCCTCTATACATTGCTATTCTTTTTAAAGCTATGCGTGAGCAAGGTGTTCATGAAGATTGTATTGAGCAAATGCAACGCTTGTTCGATGAGTCGCTTTACACCAGTGATGCTGCAGCCTTGGATGGTCAGCGATGTATTCGTTTAGACGATAAAGAAATGGCTGATTCAATTCAAGCTGCCGTTGCTCAAGCATGGCAGTCAGTGGACACCTCTAATGTGAATGATCTGTCTGATTTGACAGCGTATCGTAACGGGTTTTTACAATTGTTTGGTTTCGGTTTAGAGGGTGTTGATTATGAAGCAGATGTTGATTGTTTCGTACCAATACCCTCAATTGAGGCTATGGAAGCTGTCTAATGACCCACCATCTTAGATGGATCGACAGCAGAGTTAAACTCTTCGTCGTTAAGGTACCCCAGCGCAAGGCATGCCTCTTTTAGAGTCGTGCCTTCGTTGTGAGCTTTTTTTGCAATTTCAGCGGCTTTATCATAACCAATGACTGGATTCAGCGCAGTAACAAGCATGAGTGATTCAGATAAATAGGTTTCAATTTGTTGATGGTTTGGTGTGATACCGTCAACACAATATTTCTTAAAAGAGCGGCATGCGTCAGCTAGCAAATAAATACTTTGCACGGTATTGTACAGCATTACAGGTTTGAACACGTTTAGCTCGAAATTACCTTGAGAGCCTGCAAATCCTATGGTGGTATCGTTGCCGATCACTTGCGCGCAAACCATGGTCATGGCTTCGCTTTGAGTAGGGTTAACCTTACCTGGCATGATCGATGAGCCTGGTTCGTTTTCAGGTATTTGTAGTTCGCCGATGCCACAGCGTGGACCTGATGCAAGCCAACGTACATCATTAGCAATTTTCATCAGTGCAGTGGCTAATGTTTTTAGAACACCACTGATTAAAACAACAGCATCATGAGCCGCTAAGGCAGCGAATTTGTTAGGTGCTGATACAAACGGAAGATTGGTGATCTCTGCAATGAAACCTGCTACTTTCTCTGCGAACTCAGGGGGAGCATTCAGGCCAGTGCCTACTGCAGTTCCACCAATGGCGAGTTTATACAACTCGCCGAGATTTTTATCGATAGCATTTAACGCGCAATCCAATTGTTCCACGTAACCACTAAATTCTTGACCGAGTGTTAATGGCACCGCATCTTGAAGATGGGTTCTGCCTATTTTGATGATACTATCAAAATTTTCAGCATGTGTTGCAAAAGAAGATCGGAGATCTGAAACCGCAGGGATCAGTTGATGTATGATCATTTCAACAATGGTAATGTGCATTGCTGTTGGAAAGGTGTCGTTCGATGATTGTGACATATTAACGTGATCGTTTGGATGTATAGGTTTCTTTGAGCCGATTTTTCCGCCAAGAATTTCAATAGCGCGGTTAGAGATCACTTCGTTACTATTCATATTCGTTTGTGTGCCGCTACCGGTTTGCCAGATGTGAAGAGGAAAATCCTGATCAAATTTTCCATCAATGACCTCTTCGGCTGCTTTGCATATCGCACTGGCTTGTTCTTCGTTGAGTTTATTGAGTGCAAAATTGGCTTGTGCTGCCGCTTTTTTAAGGATGCCCATTGCTCTGATCATTTCAGGCGGCATCGTTTCTCTGCCAATATTAAAGTTGACCAACGAACGTGCAGACTGAGCACCATAGTAGGCTTGCTTGGGGACTGCAATTTCCCCCATGGAGTCTGATTCAATTCGCTTAGAGTTTGTGTTGGTCATGTTAAGTCCTGTGTCGTATTTTAGTCTTGTTAAATTTTGGTGCCCCGAAGAGGATTCGAACCTCTGACCTGTCCCTTAGGAGGGGACCGCGCTATCCAGCTGTGCCATCGGGGCTTCTTTAGCGACGAGTTTATAGAACTCGCTTTTAAAGCACAAATGAGGTGTTTAGCCTTGATCAAAAAGTTTGACTGGCGATATTTTCTATTATTTCAGAGTAAGCCTTAATGACACCTCATACCTGATTACTTTTTATACAGCCATGTAGATCAATTAATCTAAGTTTCACAAAAATTATCAAGGTGTTATGATGACAGCAGTTTTTATTTCACAGAATCATGGTGTGAAAAATATGGTTAAATACTTCTTTTGGATTGTAGTCATCCTAATTGTTATTTTTGGTGGGACGTTCGGTTTCCATTTTCTTCGCAACGCTAAAATGGCAGAGAAGTTAGCTGAGCGTAGTGAGTTGCACCCAGTTATCTCCACTGTGACGGTTAAGAAAGGCAGTTTTCAACCAACCCTAAACTCGGTGGGTAGTTTAACGGCATTCAAAGGCGTTGAATTAACCAGTCAGGTTAATGGCCAGATTACTGACATCAAATTTACGTCGGGTAAAGACGTTAAGCAAGGTGACGTTTTAGTCAAATTAGACGACAGCTTGGCACTCCAAAGCTACAAGATGGATAAAGCCACTCTTGCCTACGATAAGGTTAATTTCGAAAGTCAAAAGGCTTTAATCAAGAATAACGCCACCAGCCAAAATGCCGTTGACTCTGCCGAGGCGACCTATTTGGCACAAAAAGCCAAAGTCGCTCAGGACGAGGTTAATTTAGGCTACATGACTATCCGAGCCCCATTTCCAGGACGGGCGGGTATTCAACAGGTCGATGTCGGTCAATTCATAACAACCTCAACCACGTTAGTCTCATTGCAACAACTCAATCCCTTGTATGTTGATTTTCCAATGTCTTCAGACTTACTGTCAAAACTTGCAAGTGGTCAGACAGTCAAAGTTGTCGTGAGCTCGCAACCGGATAAAGTTTATACCGGAAAATTAGTTGCTATTGATTCCAGTGTGGATGAGACTACACGTACCATTAACGTTAGAGCTGTGATTGATAATGATGACGAATCACTATTGCCGGGTCAGTTTGCTGACGTGTCAGTATTGCTACCGTTGCAAGACAGCGTCATAAAAGTTCCACGCGTCGCGATCACTTATAGCCTTTACGGTAATGCTGTTCTTATCGTTACCCCAAAAACAGTTGATGGGAAAGTTGAGAGCGTAGCCACACAGCAAATCATTACTTTGGGTGATGCAGACGGTGACGATGTCGTTGTTATCAAGGGCGTTAATGCAGGTGATGTGATTGTTAGTTCAGGACAAAACAAAGTGACATCCGGTCAGGTGGTCTCGATCAACAACTCGACGCCATCAACATCGAGTTCTTCTCAATCAACCAATGCCTCTTCCACGGCTGCAGCTGCAGCATCGTAGTGAGGCAAAAAGGATATTATGGGTAATTTTACTGATTTCTTCATTCGGCGTCCGGTATTTGCCTCGGTAATTAGTTTGTTGTTTTTGCTGGTTGGTTTGCAGGCAATCTTTACCATGCAGGTGCGTGAATACCCTGAAATGGAAAATACGGTTATTACAGTTACAACAGCATACCCTGGTGCATCAGCCGATACCGTGCAGGGTTTTGTAACTACGCCTCTAGAGCAAGCCATTGCCAGTGCGGATGGTTTGGACTACTTCACGTCCACCAGTGATGATAGTACCAGTACAATCACGGTTTATGTCACACTCAATTACGATCCAAACGCTGCGTTTACCAGTGTGCTCAGTGAAGTGCAGCAGGTTGAAAATACACTGCCCACGGGTGCTCAATTACCCATCATTACCAAGTCAACAGGGTCAGCTGTCGCTCTCATGTATATCGGGTTTAGTAGCCCTGAGATGGCCCCGGGACAAATTACTTCTTTTTTAACCGACGTCGTGCAACCACAGGTTCAAACTGTAAATGGCGTGTCGTCTGCAGCAATCATGGGAAGTAATACGTTTGCAATGCGAATTTGGCTGAATCGCGATCGCATGAATGCGCTTGGCGTGACACCCGCGATGGTATCATCAGCCTTGCAATCCAACAATTATCAATCGGCTGGAGGGCTGGTTAAAGGCAAATACGTTGAGCTTAATATCAGTGCGGATACCAGTCTTACAGACCCTGATCAGTTTCAAGATTTAGTGGTTAATAC
>DCQA01000008.1:0-235 GCA_002323325.1 Coxiellaceae bacterium UBA1530
TTGGTCGAGATGGATGGTTTTGAGGGTAAGGAGGGTATTATTGTCATGGCCGCTACCAACCGACCAGACGTCTTAGACCCCGCATTATTACGCCCTGGTCGTTTCGATCGTCAAGTTGTCGTGCCTTTGCCTGACATTAAAGGTCGTGAGGAAATATTGACTGTTCACATGCAAAAAGTACCCATTGATGACAGCGTTAAAGCTTCAGTGATTGCTAGAGGTACTCCAGGATTTT
>DCQA01000008.1:557-12560 GCA_002323325.1 Coxiellaceae bacterium UBA1530
CAGGTGCTGATCTAGCTAATTTAGTCAACGAAGCAGCACTATTTGCCGCTCGTGGAGGTAAACGTCTCGTTAGTATGACTGAGATGGAAAAAGCTAAAGATAAAATCATGATGGGTGCTGAACGTCGCTCGATGGTAATGAGCGAAGATGAGAAGAAACTGACTGCTTACCACGAAGCAGGGCATGCCATTGTGGGCCTAAATATGCCAGATCATGATCCTGTTTATAAAGTAACGATTATTCCTCGTGGTCGCGCATTGGGTGTAACAATGTTTTTACCAGAATCTGATCGTTACAGTTACAGTAAGCGTCGCCTAATGAGTCAACTCTGCTCCTTGTTTGGCGGTCGCTTGGCGGAAGAGATTATCTTCGGCGAAGATAGTGTGACAACAGGTGCCTCTAACGATATTGAGCGCGCCACGGATATCGCGCGTAACATGGTTACTAAGTGGGGTTTGTCAGAAAAGTTAGGGCCTTTAACTTACGGTGAAGATCAAGGCGAGGTATTTTTAGGTCATAGTGTCGCTCAGCGTAAAGAGGTCTCTGATGCAACCAGTCATCTCATTGATGAAGAGGTTAGAGCAATTATCGATGATACTTATTCCGAAGCCAAAAAAGTCTTAGAAGATAACCTGGATAAGTTACATGCCATGTCAGATGCATTGATGCAGTATGAGACGATTGATGAAGTCCAAATTGCTGCTATCATGAAGGGTGAAACACCGCCACCACCTGCCGATTGGTCCGACCAGAATAAGCAGAACCAGAGTCAACCGTCCTCATCAAATGATGAAATGGGGCAGCAGTCATTTGATGCTACGGACCAGGTTCCTGGAGAATCATAGTCCGTGTTGCCAGGCTTACCTAATACGATCACTGATATATCCCCATCCATCATGGGGATTATCAATTGTTCCACTAACTCTTTTTACGGGGCTGTCACTAGTGTTGATGAGGCTATCCAAAAAGCAGATGAGATGGTGCGGTCGGGTGTGGATATTCTGGATATTGGTGGTGAGGCAACAAATCCCAGTGTAAATATCGAACTAGATCAACCCAATCCTCAACAAGAGTGTGATCGTGTTTTGCCAGTTATTGAAGCAGTCGCTCAACGATTTGAGGTCAGATTATCCGTTGACACAAGTTGTGCCGAAGTCATGAAGGCAGCGATTGATCGCGGTGTTACGTTGATCAATGATCAACGAGCCTTGCAGCGTCCGGATTCAATGTCTGTGATCGCTAAAGCACCATCTGATGTGCAAGTCTGTCTAATGCATTTCTTCCAAAGACGACAGCCTGGGTCTGACTCTCACGAGTCAATGTTGCAGACTATTATCTCAGATTTAAGAAGCATTATTCATCAATGTCATGATCACGGCATCGCGCACCAACGCTTGATTGTTGATCCTGGTTTTGGCCAGGGTCATTATGGTAAAAATACAGTGGAAAATTATTATTTACTCTCACAGCTCCCCAGGCTCAAGGTTGAGTTAGACAACTTACCATTGCTAGTGGGCTGGTCTCGTAAATCCATGATTGGTGACGTGGTTGATCGTCCTGTTGATTTTCGATTGCCCGGCAGTGTTGCGGCAGCCACCTTGGCCACTTATTTGGGCGCAGACATACTAAGAGTGCACGATGTTGAAGCTACTCGCCAGGCTTTGGCAGTAACGTGTGCATTGAAGCAAGTATTACAGCAGCCAGAGGCTGTTCCCAGGATAAAGGAGTTATAACATGATGCAGCAACGGTATTTTGGTACAGATGGTATTCGAGGTCGTGTTGGAAAACGATACATGAATCCAGATTTCTTATTACGATTGGGATGGGCCATGGGAGTGGTACTATCACAAGCTCATTCTCAGCCTGTATTGTTACTGGGTCGTGATACGCGTGCATCGGGTATGATGTTACAGTCAGCTCTTCAAGCAGGTCTCACTGCAGCGGGAGTTCAGGTACATACATTGGGTGTGATTCCAACACCCGCGGTCGCCTATTTAACCCAGTCATTGAGAGCAACAGCGGGTTGTATCATCAGTGCATCACACAATCCTTATTACGATAACGGAGTTAAATTTTTTAATGCTCAAGGTGAAAAACTCTCTGACGATATGGAGCTTGCTATCGAGGCTTTACTTGATCAGCCATTGACGACGGTTCTTCCAGAGAATATTGCAGACGTTATTAGTTTACCTGATGCCGGTGGTCGTTATAGTGAATTTTGTAAGAGTACATTTCCAGCTTCACTGACATTGAGTGGATTAAAGTTAGTAGTCGATTGTGCTCACGGAGCAACCCATGCGGTTGCACCAATGATTTTTCATGAACTGGGTGCTGACGTTGTCACAATGGGTGATGCACCTACAGGACTGAACATTAATGAAGATTGTGGTGCAACATCACTGCGCGCCTTGCAAGTAGCTGTCAGAGAGCATCAGGCTGATTTAGGAATTGCACTTGATGGAGATGGAGATCGTCTCATGATGGTTGATCATCAAGGCGTGTGTGTTGATGGTGACGAATTACTCTGCATCTTGACCATGCATGCGTATCAGCAAGGTTCAATCAGTGGTGTTGTTGGAACGCTAATGACCAACTGGGGCTTTGAGCAAGCAATGAAAGAATGTGCTATTCCGTTCGTTCGTGCTTCCGTTGGTGATCGTTTTGTTCTCGAGGCATTAAAAGAAAAGGGTTGGTCATTAGGTGGTGAAGGTTCAGGACATTTATTAAATCTCTCTTTGACAACTACCGGTGATGGGATAATCTCTGCGTTACAGATTCTAACTATTTTGAAAACGACGGGTAAGCCTTTGAGTGTTTTGAAACAATGCATGAAAAAGACCCCTCAGATTATGATTAATGTGCCTATCTACGAGCAGCCTTTTGAGTTAAGCAATTATGCCGCTATTGAGTCGGCTATTCAGAGAGTAGAGGCTGAACTTGCAGGTTCTGGTCGAGTTTTATTGCGCCCCTCAGGCACGGAGCCCTTAGTCCGTGTGATGGTTGAAGGTCGGTGTGAAGAACAAGTAAGACAACTAGCTAAAACATTAGCGGACGAGGTGAGTCGTGAGACGGCTTGATCATTAGAAAACTATTTTTTATTATAATCTTTTCATATCCCTGTAGATTGGACGGAATGTCCTCGTGATACCTTTATCAAAACTAGTGGGATAAGCCCAATACACAGCGCAATCCATGCACAGATTGTAAAGTTATGCGAGTAAAACGCATTAGAGCTTAATGGGTTTGATGTTGATGCGCTGTGTAGTATATGTTTTGAAATATACACTGCCAAGACGCTTGCAATTGAGTAGCTGAATGTCACAGCCCCTGTCAGCGTGGCATGCATTTTTTGAGGTGTTAGTTCGTTTATCATACTAAAGCTAAGTGGTGTGCTATAAAAAAATACGCTGTTATAAAAGATCATATACACTAATAACCAGGAAATACTGGTATAACCATGTTGATTGCAGTGCTTAATGCCTATCAAAAGCATGATCATTGATAATGTAATTGATAGTGCACTGAAGGAAAATAATATCAATAATTTATTGGTAGAAAATCGTCTGTGGATATATTGGTATAATACAACCAGTATTGGTGCAGAGCAGAAGTAAATCAGTGTTCTCATACCTTCAATCCATCCAATCGGAATCGTTATGTTAAACACCGTGCGGTTGACATTATTGATTTCAAAGATGGTTAAAATCATTGGTCCAAGTAAGTCCAAAGTGCATAGGAAAAGGTAAATGGATAGTAGTATCAAAAATAGTTTCATTTGATGTCTTGCCATGCCTTGTAAGGATAGTAAGCGAACTACCATTTGAGCAGCCATAATGACAGTCAGTGCAATGATCAGTGCTGAGGTAAGATTGGATTCGGTGAGTAGGTAAAAAAGAATTAAGTTGAAGCTAATGATGATAATGGCCACCGCTTTTGTGGAGAGTATAGAGCTGTGTTGACTGTTTGAGGAAAATTCCCCTCTGTAGTCATTTAAATTACTCCAGTTTTTGATCAATAAAATGAGCGCTGCAAATGATAAAACGCTATCAGTGATGAAAATCCATGAGTAGTGATGCGTAAGCTGCATCCAACCGGCAATGATATAGATAACAAGATGAGCAAGGTTGTATGCAATGGTGCATATAATGAAAGCCAACTGAATGGTTTCAGGTTTATAAATAAAGGTTTGGGATCGTAATAAATACGCGCAGGTAAATCCCATTCCAAGTCCAGAGACGATTAATGACAGCCCAAGATGTAAGCAGAGTAAGCTCTTCACAGAGAGGATGGCGAAGCCTAGAGTTGAAGAGCTGATGGCTATTGCTAATAGCTGGCGGCAGCTAAGCCACTTTTCAGCCACATAGCTTGTAAGTAGATTGATGGTGAAATTATACGAAAAAAATTGCCCTAATAGTGTGACAGCATCTTGATTGGAGAATGTAAAATCATGTTTAACGTATACAATCAAAGTTACATAGATCGATGAATAACCCATGGTCATCAAGCAGCTTATCCACGTGATAGTCCAAAAGCGAGTCGGCATTCCGTTAAAAAGGTTGAGCTTCGTAAAGCTGTTAGTGTTCATCTTTCCTTGTACAAACCATTAATCACCGTCCAATAAACTATATCGGTAATATTCCTTTTCTTCAAATGCAAACTTGAGTATTTTGTCGACACTGTGTGCGAGACCCGTTACACTATCGCGCAATAATATTTGCCTGCGAGGTCTCTATGGAAAAGTTAATTCAAACAGCTTTAACCTTTGACGATGTTTTATTAGTGCCTCGTTATTCAGAAGTGCTTCCTAAGGCAGTGTCTCTTACCACACAATTGACAGCCAGTATCACCTTGAATTCGCCAATTTTGTCGGCTGCGATGGACACTGTGACTGAAGCCAGTATGGCGATTGCTATGGCTGAGTTAGGAGGTATTGGTGTGCTGCACAAGAATATGACAATTGAGCAGCAAGCTGAACAAGTTCGTCGTGTCAAAAAATATGAAAGTGGTATGGTGTCTCAGCCTATAACAGTTTCCCCGCAGACAACATTAGAGTCGCTGCGTGATTTGACCAGAAAGTATGCTATTTCAGGTTTGCCAGTTGTGGAAGGTGAAAATTTATTAGGTATTGTGACGAGTCGTGATATTCGCTTTGAAAGTGATTTGTCTAAACCTGTCTCGGCATTAATGACACCTAAAGAACGATTGGTGACTGTTTCTCAAACAGCGGGTCATGATGAAATTATCGGTTTATTTCATACGCATCGCATTGAGAAGCTTTTAGTAGTTGATGATGATTTTCAATTGCAGGGCATGTATACGGTCAAGGATTTACAACGTGCGCAAGAGCATCCTCTAGCAACAAAAAACGAAGCCGGTCAGTTACGAGTTGCTGCTGCGGTAGGTGTTGGTACAGATGGCCAATTGCGTGTTGAGGCTTTAGTGGCAGAGGGTGTAGACCTGGTCGTTGTTGATACGGCTCATGGTCATACAAAAGGTGTGTTAGACCAGGTGAAGTGGATTAAGGCACATTATCCAGACTTACAGGTGATTGCAGGTAATATCGCTACTGCTGAGGCTGCTTTGGCATTATATGATGCCGGAGTGGATGCCGTTAAGGTGGGGATTGGGCCGGGTTCCATTTGTACCACTCGTATTATTGCAGGCGTTGGAGTGCCTCAAATTACCGCTATCACTCAGGTTGCATCGGCTCTAAAAGATAAGGGAATTCCAGTGATTGCCGATGGTGGGATTCGTTTTTCGGGTGATATTGCAAAGGCACTTGCAGCTGGCGCTTCAACCGTGATGTTAGGTAGCGTGTTTGCCGGTACGGATGAGGCACCAGGTGAAGTCATTCTTTATCAAGGTCGCTCCTATAAGTCTTATCGTGGTATGGGTTCGGTTGGAGCCATGTCTGGCCAGCATGGATCCAGTGATCGATATTTTCAAGACACGCAACGCGACACACAGAAATATGTACCAGAAGGTATTGAGGGGCGTGTGCCCTACAAAGGTTCTGTGAAACCAGTGATCTATCAATTAAGCGGTGGTTTGTCATCCAGTATGGGTTACTTAGGTGCAGTCAGTATTGATATTTTACAGCGCGATGCGCAATTTGTACAAATTACTGCAGCGGGCATGCGTGAAAGTCATGTGCATGATGTGACAGTGACGAAAGAAGCACCTAACTATTCAGGACAGGCGGTTAAATGATGAGTTCTTCACAGCCTTTATTACTGATCATTGATTTTGGTTCACAATACACGCAACTGGTTGCTCGCCGAGTGCGTGAGTTAGGGGTGTTTTGTGAGATCATTAGTTGTGATGTGAGTGATGATGTCATTCAATCTTATGCGCCATTAGGTATCATCCTTTCAGGTGGTCCTGAATCTGTAACGGCCTCTAACACACCAAGAGCCCCTTCGGCAGTCTTTACTCAAGGGTGTCCTGTGCTGGGTATTTGTTATGGAATGCAGACCATGGTGTCTCAGTTAGGAGGAGCAGTCGAGTCATGCACGCATCGTGAGTTTGGTCATGCGACATTGTTAATCGACAATATGAAAAGCTTGTTCTCACAGGTTGTTTCTGTTGATCAAGAGGCTAAGCCATCGACCTCTGTTTGGATGAGCCACGGTGACCAAGTTGCTTCATTACCAGAAGGCTTTGAGGTGTTAGCGCATACATCGACTGCGCCTTATGCTGCCATTGCGAATCATGCTCAGCAATTCTATGCGGTGCAGTTTCATCCAGAAGTGACGCATACGCCTCAAGGAAAAGCCATATTAGAGTATTTTGTGCATACAGCGTGTCAGGCTGAAGTACTTTGGACGCCTGAGCATATTATTGACCAGAGTATCATCAATGCACGGAAACAATTGGGCCAAGACCAAGTCGTTGTCGGTTTATCAGGTGGTGTGGATTCATCAGTGGTAGCTGCTTTATTGCATCGCGCAGTTGGTGATCAATTGACTTGTGTGTTTGTTGATACAGGATTGTTGCGCTTAAACGAAGGCGATGAGGTGATGGCGCTATTTGCAGAACACTTAGGGGTTAACGTCATACGTGTTGATGCGAAATCTGAATTTATGCAGGGATTAGTCGGTGTGGATGACCCTGAAGCTAAGCGTAAGATAATTGGTGAAACCTTCATTCGTGTCTTTGAACAGCAAGCGAAGCAGTTAGGTGATGTTAAGTGGCTAGGGCAGGGTACAATATATCCCGATGTGATTGAATCGGCACACTCTAAGCATGGTAAAGCACATGTGATTAAATCGCATCATAATGTCGGTGGTTTGCCTGAAAAAATGGGTTTTCAGCTGATCGAGCCTTTGCGTGAATTATTTAAAGATGAAGTCCGTCAAGTGGGCGCGACATTAGGCTTGCCTGAATCAATGATGATGCGACATCCATTTCCTGGCCCTGGTTTAGCGGTTCGGGTACTCGGTGAAGTTACGGATATGGCAGTGAATACCGTTCGTGCTGCAGATGCCATTTTTATGGAAGAGCTGCATTCATATCATCTGTATCAACAAGTCGGTCAAGCATTTGCTGTTTTTTTGCCGGTTAAAACCGTTGGTGTCAAAGGTGATACGCGTGCTTATGAGTATGTGGTTGCGCTTCGAGCGGTAGAGACCACGGACTTCATGACGGCCCGTTGGGCACACTTATCGCATGATTTCTTAGCTCACGTTAGCAATCGAATCATGAATGAGGTGGCTCACGTATCACGTGTTGTCTATGATATCTCTGGAAAGCCACCAGCAACGATAGAGTGGGAATAGTTTTTACTTAGATACTTTCTCACTGTCTTTCACACATTAGTTAATCTCTCTTATGAAATCAGTTAATTGTTTAGTGACTTATTCAGTCGATCATCGACCATGTTTTTTTCGTGATCAGAAGTTAACATTTGGTTCACCATCAAAGCCCGAATTGTCGAAAGAAGATCTACTGGACTCGATTATAGAGTGGTTTTTATTTATTTATCCAAAATTAGACGAATTAACAATAGCGGTAGTTCCAGAGCATTTTTTTCGGTTGAGTGTGCCATTATCATTGCATGAGTTCGGAGAACTGATGAAGTGCCTGAAAGAGTTATTTCAGACGCTTAACAATAGTCAATGTTTGATATTGAGTTCATTCCCGCTGCAATATGAGAGAACAGTTCATTGGTTATCACTGGTAATTCTAGGTGGAGAAAATATAACCTTCCTTTGCATGCTTAAAAAGACTTCTGCATTAAGTGATCCAAAATTTTATGATGATGATGGCCTTATTCCAAACTTTGCTGTGCGAAATTCTCGAATACCCAATCTACCTGGTATTCCATTACCTCCCTTTAACTATTTCAGGTGGATGGGGAAAAAAATCAGACTGGTTGTGTGTAAGGATGTTGAATTAGAGAGATCTCATGGTCTAAGGGAAGTGGATATCGTGATATTCATCGCCGACACTTGTGGTGTATTTTCGACATACTTTAACGCTAAGCAATGTTTTATAGCTGACCCTTTTTATTTAGAAGGCTCTGTGTGTTCCTATGATAGGATTAATGATTGGATGCTTGTTTTCCAGGAAGAAAGAAGTCATCGATTATCTCAGTCTAAACCAGCATATAATACCATCGATATTATCCTGAAAAATCCTCTATTATTACTAACACCCATTGTGACATGGGTTCATTTTGTGGATTCTTTTTCGGAAGCTAGTGACTTTGGCAGCAATACATCATTAATAAAAAAAATCAACAGTCAATATCCCGATTCACTCTATCAGGATGATTTGTTGTTTCGCTTAATGACTATGTGCCTATCAATATTTCATGCACCTATTCGATCCTATGATGATCTTGTATTTGTTTTTAGGATTATTGAGATGATTGAAAACAGGGGGTTTATGCATTATGACGATAAGATTGTTAAGTATAAAGAATGTCAGTTCGCTAATATGATGTTATATGCTCTTATTATCGTTATGCTGGGCGTTATGGGTTCAGTGAATCTCGATGCTTTATATAACGATAAGAATCATAATAATTATAATCCGTGTCTATCAGCTTCATCCATGAATCTATCGTGTGTTAACTAGACTGATAATAGTTTAGATATCAGAAGCTAACTGTTGCAGTCAAGGATATCTCCTCCCGATATCTAGTGTCTTGACAGATGCCTGTTTTGTTCGTCTCGGAGAAGGTTACATTCGACGCACGGATGGTTTTATCTAACTGGTCATCTTCTGAGTGCGGTATGCCTATGGAGCTGCCATTAAATCGATATTTATCATATAAAATCATCGGTCTATTGGCAGCGTTAACCACTGTATTGTATATGTAAGGCAAGAGCTGAGTACTAGAAAAGGCAACTCAAAATATTCGTCACGAATTCTCTGAGCTTAAAGATCGCATTCGTGAATTAAAACAACAAATAGAAGGCCTCTGTTCTTCGTTTTTTAAAAAGCACGAGAAAGAAAACACCTCAATTCTAAATGTTATATTATTCTTTACACATAATCCCAAACAGCTCAGGCAACTACTAGCAACAGCTTAGAAAGGTATTCAGACAGATAAAACTCAATGAGTTAAGGTTGAAAGTGACTCAAAGCATTATCTTGTACTCTATGACCTGGAGACTAAAGCGTGCGAAAGGCTTGGAGAAATCTGCGAAGATAATGGCATTGATTACGAGAGAAGATAACAGGACGATATAGAAGCTCTAAATCTGAGTATTCTCGTACCATATACGGGTATCTTAGCTACCATTTTTTTAATTATAAATCTCTAATAATTATAAAAATAAATCGATATAAAACAGATGGATACACAATAAGTCTGTGAAATAATTTTCTTTCGTCTATAATTAGTAATGCACATAAAAAGAGGAGAAAAACATGAGATACTTATTAGCATCAATAGTAGCAGCAAGTTTAATGGGAGGCGTTTCAATAGCCATCGATTGCAAGAAAAATCCTTGGGGATGTGGGCAAATGGAAGAGAAACATACTAATGTCGACAAAGAAATAAGACTTCTACAACGTGAGAAAGTTGATTAACATTTGCGTGCCCTGCTGAATTTAAAATTCCGGGCTGCAAAAATTGTCCTGAATGATCGTCACTCGTGACATTGAGGTCAATGTTCGGTCAGCGAAACCGGCTAAGTTGATGGCTGCATGGCACTCGGCCCGGTCATCTTGCCACTAGAGTTCTCGTAGTGTCCAGAAGAAAGTTTATTTTTAACACCATCTGGTCCATCGATAACTTGGCTTTTGCACGCAAGCCAATGATCTGTAATTGAAATGCATTTGCATGCACTTCTCGCACCACTCAGAGAAATGCATGTTATTTTGCTACCATAAATGGATACCTTTCGTTGTGTAGGTGAATAGTTTTGCCACCATAGATGGGTACCTTTCATTCCATAAATGAAGAGATATACTGCGATAGACGAGTACAATTCATCCATACAACCCGTTTTTACACTCACAGATCATAGTGAACAAACATAACCATATAGATGACAACATCGGCTATTCCATCGCAGTGTGCACTGTTTGACGCAGGGCAGGCGCAATAACAGGCACACTCACCATATAGCTTGCCATGCTCTTGACAATCATAATCATTCATTTGTCAATTTACCTTCACATTAATGCATTGCTTTTAATGTTGTTTGTCGTTGTTATTGATATATGTCAACCAGTCGAGAAGCAACACAACCAGTTTATTAATAGTGGATCTCACGTTCCACTGAATTAGTGGTGGAATAGAAGCGTTTTTGTTGGTGCTAAATCAGAACAGGCTGTATATGTAAATATCTAGGAACTTGTGAATATTAAAAAAAAGATGAAGCGAAACCTACATGTAATTTTCATTATTATCTCAAAAAAATATAAATATTCAATACAGCTTAGTTAGAGTCGAATATTTAAAAATTTTTCCGTCAGGGAGGCTAACGCACAAAGAAGAAATTTTTTTAAGAAATCATCCTTGATATTATATAGTTCGTATGACGTTCACACTGTTTCCATCATTAGAGCAATAATAAATTATATGTGAATTGAAGATAGATGTTTTCATTGAATTATAGTTCCAATGCATGATATAGAAATAAAAACAGTATTATTTGTTTTCATTATTATGACAAAGGTGATAAATCAGTGTGTGATTATTGATTAACTTTGTCAAAATTTGGTTTTTCAGTGTGTTATAAATATTTTTTTACAATTAAAATTATGTCGAATAAATCAATAAAATAGTGCTTATCACAGCGATTAATAGAGTAAATATTAAGAGATATTTGTTATCATGTTTATGGATAAAAAACCATGTTTCCAAAGCTGTTATATCTTAATACGATCATTGAAAAAATATTACCTAATTTAAAGTCACGAATGATGAAAATAGACTATAATAAAAGTATGAATACTAATCATTACAGAAAAAAAGTGATTATCATTGGTGCTGGATTTGCAGGGTATAATGCGGTAAGGGTTCTAGAGAAATCCGATGACTTTTCCATAACACTGATTGATCGTGAAAATCACAACCTCTTTCAGCCAATGTTATATCAGGTTGCTACTGGTCTCATTCCCATTGTTAGTGTTGCTGTTCCGATCCGATATCTTATTCGAAAATCGACGAAGTTCATTCAAGGAGAGGTATATGACATTGATTTCCAAAATAAACAAATATACCTCAATCATCAGAAGTTATCGTTCGATTATTTAATTATATGTGCTGGATCTAAATATCAATATTTTAATACAGACTGGGAAAGGTATACGCTTTCTTTAAAAACTGCATCAGATGCTCTTAGTATGAAAGATCATATCCTGCAAAGGTTCGAACAGGCTGAGGTTGAACCTGACCCAGATGTCAAAAAAAGGTTATTATCATTTTATATTATTGGTGGCGGTGCGACGGGTGTTGAAATTTGCGGTTCATTAACAGATCTAATCAATACCAAATTCATCGATCACTTTCATAATATATCGATTGATCAGATTACAATTTG
>DCQA01000010.1 GCA_002323325.1 Coxiellaceae bacterium UBA1530
TTCATTGATAGATACATAAAATACGAGCGAGCATCGTAGTTTAAATGGTGCAAGATCAATAATCTTAGTTCTTTTACAATTTAAACCACGACACTTACTGTTAATCCCACGTTCTATTAAATAATACAAACGTGACAGCATCCTAACTGGACTATCTCCTATTCTACCCCCTGTTATCTAAAACAATTTTTATCTTTATTCACGCATGGGATCAAATCGTAGGTATCTTTTCCGTCATATACCGTAATTTCTTTGCTTACCTGGTCGAAGGATTGCGATCCTCCACCCCCACTTGGTCCACATTGGTGGTGTTGATCGCTATTCTGCGAGAATATTGGTATATTATTAGTAGCAGGTTCTGAACAATCGAGAGTAATGTAAACGTGTAGTTTTGTACCGGACTTATTATCCATAAAGAAACCGAACACCTGATATTCACCCGTTTTACTATTTGGTCTTGCTACCTTCATTTCGTATGGATGGTAACTAATAAGATCTATAAGCTGTTCACCATTGTGCTTGTCCTTGGTACACATAACCTCTATCTTTTTCGGTATATATTGCATTCCATCTTTATTCTCACATGCAACTACGAAGTTTTGTTTATGATAGGAGTTAATGTGTACGCCAGCTCCACCCCAAAAAGGACAGTTATCTAGCGTTTTACAATCGCTTAGGGTTAACGACTGCTCATTATCATTTGCATGAACCATTGAAAATGGCAACGTCATTAATGCGCTAAGCGCTAAACATTTAAGATACATAACTCTTCCTCCTCATATCTAATGAATTACAAAACTAATAATAGTACAAAAAAAAATATTTGATTATTAACGAGACAAGAGCGGCACAAGATATCATCCATAAAGGTAACCCTAATTTTTTTTATCAAAAATTACACTTATAAACAATCAGTTACACAAAGTCCTTTTAATAACTTTTTTCAACACACCTTTGACACTGATCCTTTTCGTTGAATTTTTATCAGTCCTCCTATAAGATTTTTTAGTAGATAATGATAATATTATCGATTTCCAATGAAAATACCTATGGTCATAAAACTCAAGCAGGATAAGCATGGATTTTAATAGAAAAAACCTAATCGTATAGAAATA
The DNA here is from genome assembly GCA_002323325.1 of Coxiellaceae bacterium UBA1530. Classification (GTDB taxonomy): domain Bacteria; phylum Pseudomonadota; class Gammaproteobacteria; order Coxiellales; family Coxiellaceae; genus UBA9148. Next base: position 1,116 of record DCQA01000010.1, read on the forward strand.
CTGATCGATTTAGAGGGTTATTACTGGCTAAAGACTGAATTAATACACGCCTGTAAAATTCATCATTTAAGCACTCAAGGTCTTAAACAAGAATTACTGACGAGACTTAAAATTTTTTTAAAGACGAGCCAAAAGACTTCTGCAATAAAAACATCTACAACAAATAGAAGGGACAGTGATGTTGAACTAACACTAACAACACCGGTAAAGCATTATAGAAATGACGCATTCACTCGTGATTTTTTTATTCATCATATAGGGAAATCGTTTAGATTTAATGCCTATTTACGACAATTTAGAGATGTTAATAATATTATAACTGGATTAACTTACGGTGATCTAATCCAAGGTTACCTGGAAAACAAAAGAAACAATACGCAAAAAAGTCATCCCTCAACAGTTCGAATACAACCAATTCATTCACGACTTCTTTATTCACGAACATAATCCGACTTTGAAAGAAGCTGTGAAGATATGGCGAGAGGTTTCTTCCATCAGTGGGCCGAATACCTATTACCTTCTAAAGAAGCTAGAGGAAACAAACTAAATCAAAACACTTTTTAACCTTTATATTGCAGTAGAACGAAAAAACTCAGTCCTTATATAAAACTAGCTATGAGTTGATTGCCATGAAAAGTTTCCATACTGAGTTTTACAGTTACTTAACTGTTTTAGAAATGCTTTATGATTAATAAGCAAGATTAATTAAAACACAGCAACCAGACCTCACCCCTCTTTCATTACCCTCCTCGTTTTTTTAATCGCTCCAAAGGGTTATCGACACCTCTCTATTGTTATGGCCTTTTCAACTGCTTTGTCTGAATTTATTAACTCTACATTATTTACATCTATAAGAGACTAATCAGTTGATCCATCACGCAGTGATGAGTATCTTATTTATCGACTTGCTTGGGGACTCACACATGCTTAGATCTCAACTTCCAAACCGCACTACCCTTTTAACGGTTGATACCACGCCATCAACACAAGATGTGATTGCCAGTCTACATCAACCTGATCGAACAGCCTGTATCGCGCAACAGCAAACGCAGGGCAGAGGTCGTCTAGGTAAAACCTGGGTATCACCCAGGGATAACCACCTCTTCTTATCCTACGGCGATCACTGTTCCTTATCTGCATCAAAACTACAAGGAATCACCTTAGCTTTCGCAGTCACTGCGTGTGAAGTCATAGAATCACTATTTCATCTACCCAAACCACTGTCGCTCAAATGGCCCAATGATATCTACTATCTCGATAAAAAAATTGGCGGCATTCTACTCGAGGTAGAACCTAGTCAACAACAATCCAGCTACCTAATCCTTGGCATAGGCTTAAACATCGGCACCCAATCATGTAACAATCAACTCCCAGAGGAGTCCACATCACTGACTGCAATCACCACATCAAGTATCAATACTCGAGCCCTGACAGCATCTATTCTTGCCGCATGGCAAGAATGCCTTCAAGTATTCGAAACCGACGGACTTCACCCTTTCCTACCTCGATGGAAAGCTCGCGATAGATTGTACAATCAATTGATCAGCTACCAACTTAATAGCTGTCAGCTAGAAGGGTATGCACATGGCATCAATGAGCAAGGTTTACTATTAATTTCTAACCATCATCAGCAACAAGCTTGTAGCCCATCAGAGATTTCTTTAATTCGCCCCTTGGTTTAATACGTAGCAACCCCAGCACCAGCACGCCGAGTATCTGAAAAACCGACAAGACCATCAGGCGTATGCATGACTGACTGCAATGATCCCATAGAGCGAGACAACTGCACATCATGGCCCATCTTGCTGAGCAGATGTATGGTATCAGGACTAATACCAGACTCCACCAATAATACGTCAGGAAATAATTGCGTATGAATACGCGGTGCCTGAACAGCTTCTGATAACGGCATGTTGTACAACATTAAATTAATCAGTAACTGCGATACGGTGGTGATTATTTTAGGTCCTCCTGGACTCCCACTAGCCAACCAAGGAACTTTACTGCGATTGAAGACTATTATCGGAGTCATTGAACTCAGAGGTCGCTTATAGGGCTCAATAACATTACGAATACCCAACACAGCCGAAACTTCACCTTTTACAGGCGGTTTCAGTGTAAAATCCAGCATGGTGTTATTAAGTAATATACCGGTACCTGGCACTGTAATACCACTACCGTAAGAATCGTTAATAGAATATGTCAGCGCAACCATACTGCCATTATGATCAACGACCGACAAATGGGTGGTATTTTTGCCCTCGGTAAAGCCAGGTTTTTTTTCAGTAAGGTACTTACTTTGCACATGCTGATGAGCATTCAGATTTTTGGCCAACTTATGGAGATAAGCCGGTGATAATAATTCTCCCGTGGGAATATTTACAAAATTTGGATCAGCTATGTAACGGTTGCGATCAAGAAAAACTCGATTAAAAACCTCGGCCATAGTATGAAAAGACAATGCCGTATTTTGCAGAGTCCCGTTTGCACCGATATTTAGTAACTGTAGGATCTTCAACGTTTGTATGAGTGCAATACCACCTGATGAAGGAGGAGGTGCTGCATAAATGAGTGCGTGACCAACTACTCCTTGTATTGGCCTCCTTTCGATGACCTGATAGTGAGCTAAATCTTCTAAACAAAGTATTCCTCCACCCTGATCACTGGATGCCACTAAAGCCTCAGCAAGCTGCCCTTTATAAAAGACATCGGATCCTTGCTCTGCAATTAATTGTAAAGACCGAGCTAAATCAGGACGCCTCATGATGTCACCAAACTGATACTCCCTACCATCGGCATGGCTTAGCATCTTTTGAGTCGCTTTATTTTGAATGAGCATAGGGCGGTAATGATGTAAAGTATTGGCCAGGTAAGGTTTAACCACAAATCCTTCTTGCGCCATGGTAATTGCAGGTCGCATCACTCGCGCCAATGATAGCTTTCCAAAATGATTCTCAAGGTAACACAACCCAGCAACATTTCCTGGCACACCCACCGAAAGCCAACTCCGCCTGATAAGATCACTGTCGATTTCACCCTGTGAATTAAGCATCATTGCTGGCGAAGCCCGTCCCGGAGCGATTTCTCGAAAATCAATAAACCTTGGCTGATACTGATCTGCTTGAAGAGCTAGCATGGCAAATCCACCACCACCTAGTGATCCGGCGCGAGGTAAGGTCACCATCAGTGCAAATGCAGAAGCAACAGCAGCATCCACCGCATTACCACCTACCTGTAAAATCTGAATACCTACCTGCGAAGCACGTTGTTCTTGTGCAGATACCACACCGTGAAGCCCATGTGTCACATGAGATCGAGCCGGTGTATCATGCAATAACTCCAGTGCAGGTGATGAAGACATCAACCCAAGACATAGACAAAGTATTATTTGACGCAACATGCATTCCTCCATGAAACTTTATCATCGTGACATACCTCCAAGCATAGTTGATGACCTAGAGATAGGTATGCAACCAAGGATAAGCAAAACACACAACAATTCCGCTGATAAAACCACACGCATGTCCTTCCCAGGACACACGCCGATCAGTTGGTAATAAGTTTGCAGCCATGCCACCGAAATAATATAAACACACAACCGATACAATGATGTTTAGTGCCGTTGGGTGGTGATAGGCCACGACCAATAAATACCCCCAATAACCCATAATTAACGCACTAGCTCCGATATGCAGAGCTTCTCTTGCAAATAACCACACTAACACACCACTTAAAACAACAATACAGACAGTAACACCAATAAAAACTGATAAACCTTGGGTCAATAGCATCATCGCCATTAAAACAAACATCACAGAATTCAAGAATAAATGTCCCCAGTTACCATGTAACCATGGCGAACACACAATACCGAGTAAGCCAAAAGCGCGACGAGGATAAATACCAAAAATATTCAATCGATAGCCACAACAAATATTAAGTATATGAATCAACCAAGCGATGAGGACCCACATTAATACGGTCGGACCATGTGTTTTTAACACGGTAACAAATTCTTGTAGGGAGGTTGCAAAACCCTCAAACATGATCTCTCCTAAGAATAAACGTATTCATCAATACTTACACATCATACCCTGAGAGTTACAGCATAAACAGTGACAAAGAATTGAAACATACACTATTTATCGTGGATAACAATCGATACAAGTGCTGACTGCTGCATCATAAAACCGAGCAAGTTTTTCTGGTGCTGACTGTAACTGAGACCAAAAAGACGACACTGTGTTGATGGCCTGCTCTTCGGTGTCTCTGTCCTCTGATTGATTCTCATCATCTCGTATCATCGGCTCAATGACACCGTCCAAATCCTCAGCGTAGTCCTTAAGATGATAGTGATCTTTTTGGGTCATCAACCACATAGTCGGAAGCACGGCACACAAAGCGCACAGTAGGCTATCTGCCATAATACTTGATAGTGAATGATCGGAAAAATCCCATTGCGTAATGGATAAGACCATCCGAGAAGTATACAAAAAACTTGTATATAGCAAAGCCAGTAAGCCCACAAAACTGTCATTGCAGATAAAAACCATTTGTCCACTTCCCGGCTCATGAACACGATTGGTCATATTATGAATACTTTTGAACAACAAACTGGGTATATCTAAAAACAACTTCCAAGTCATCAATGGCGCTAAATAATCTAACCCGGGCAAAATAGCTGACAAACGAGTTTCGACAAATTGACTCCAGTTAGCAATCGCCTGCCATAAGCCATCAGCAATAGTCACTGAAATCAATAACTGAATCAGTAAAACCCTATAGCGTGATACATCGATCCCTTTATCGAATTTTGCAAAACTGTATTGTGCGAGAACGATACCGAGATTCAACATCCATGCAGCACCAATGCCGGTTATGCACCAATAACCAACATGAGATTGCCAATCATCCAGGCGAAAATCGTTGGGATCAAATTGATCATTTAACAAAAGCTGATAACACCTCGCAGAGAGCTGCCAACCAAAAGCACCTGTAAAAAATTTACTACTGGTCTGCCAAAAATCGTGCTGCATATGTTTCTCAGCCAACATTACCAGCCCTTTTTTAAGATGGGTAAATAGGACTTTATCCGCTAAGTTGATTTCATCATTCAGCATATCCTGTAGCTCAGCAAGATACTCTGCATCAGTAGTATGACGTAAAGCAGTGTCGATATTCAGTTCACTTCTGATAATCTGATGTGTTTTAGCCATCTCCAATAATTTCTGTAAATTGTACTGTCTCTCCTCAATATTCCAGGCAAGGTAGTTATTACCACCTTTGTGTTCAACACGGGATACTTGATGGGACAGGTACAAGCGGTGAATTTGTTCTGAAACAGGTGTCCTCGTATCGAATACGAGATAAGCAATAGCGCGCGAGAATAAACCACTATTAAAAATCGGCATATTATTGATGCACCGATTAGAATCTTCTAAAGAATCAAAGAACCCTAGAATATTTCGAAGATCTTGGACTATTTGATCTGGTAAACGTATTGAATTAGCCATGACATTTTGATGATCCTCATAAAAGTCGACTTGTTGTTGTAACACTTGTTTGATGCGAGTAACACTCTCAGGGTCTTCCTCAACCGTCTGAAGTTGAGAGAGAAAATTTTTCATGAGCACGTTATGACTCAAAAACAGATGGTAAAGAGGACTCGACGCCATCAGGCTAGCGCATCCGATTAATAGTCCACTGATCCACTGCTTCTTTGATAATAACTCCAGTGATATCATCTGAAAAACTAATGTTGTGAAGTAAACTTTTGAACTCACTAACGAATATTTTGGTAAGTTCATGTGATTGAATTTAAAGTGCGAGGTGAGATTAAATAACCCGTCGCCGAGTGAAGATGAGGGTGAATGTTCATGTTCAATCAAAGGATCTACTAGAGTACTGGTGCGCATGAGAATTACCATGGACAAAAAAAGAGGTAAAACTTTATCCAATTTGAACCGATCCCGCAAGGTTTTCACCATATAATCGCTTGATTACTCAGAAAACCTCTGACAACCTCAATTGATCATTGAAATTTATCTAGTTGATTATAAGAGATATATATGAAATTCATGGTTATAAGAGTCCATCGATAATATTGAGGATAACCCTCTGTACATTTCAAACAATACCTTTAAAATGGCGCACCACACCCTAGATCGATTGGAGAACATGATGCCACTGTACGACTACCACTGTTCACAATGTAATCACACTTTCGAAGTATTACATGCACGTGATGGCGAGGGACCAAATGAATGCCCAATTTGTCAAGCTAAGTCTCCACAAAAAATGTTATCGGCCGGTAACTTTCACCTTAAAGGTGGTGGTTGGTACGTCACCGATTTTAAAGATCCACCGAAAAATAAAACAGCACAAGACAGCTCCTCTAAAGGTACATCTGCATCAACCTCAATGGACAAAAAAAGCAATAACAACAGTCAGGACTAATAGCAATACTTCGTCTTTACATAACCGGTCGATCGTTGCATCATTGCTGAGTTCTCATTCATTTAATTACAAGGAAGAAATATGAACATCAAGAAAGTAACTCTTGCAACAACCGCTCTCATCATTGCTGGGACACTGTCAACTAGTTTTGCTGCAACACCTCTTAACATCCAAACTGAAAAAGTATACGTTAGTGAAAATGCGACGAACGCTATCAAATTCAATTTAAAAGATGAAAATTATACTGTTGTTGGCCTCTATTTGGGAAAAAGAGAGAATCTTGGAACTTGGACAGGAAAAAAATGTGAGGTCAAGAGCTCATCTAGACTCATTTGTCAATTCAAATCCAGCCACGGTCGGCAAGGAATGATTAGTTTTACTGAGACTAAAGATGGCTCACTGCAAAGCACCCTACAATACAAACGTAAGGGTAAAGAAACAGAATCACACAGATGGACGTGGCACTCTGCGTAATAATACAGGCTCACCCTAGATCTTCTGAATTTAGGGTGACTTTCCCCGACTGGCCTCTCCAAACACATATTGCCTACTAGCCAGACAACCGGTAACATAGCGAGTTTTCCACGATCAGGACACCGCCATGCGTTCACATTCCAGCTCAGAGATTAATGAGTCACTTGTCAATCAAACCGTTACACTCTGTGGTTGGGTACAAACACGTCGTGATTTAGGTGGACTCATCTTTTTAGACCTTCGAGATCATGGTGAGATTGTTCAAGTTGTGTGCGACCCTGAACACCTAGCTTCCCTTACCACCGCACATGCCGTACGCAATGAATACGTTATTCAGGTAACTGGGACAGTAAGACAACGCCCAGAGGGCACCACCAACCAGCAACTCACATCGGGTCAAGTTGAAGTTGCAGCAAACGAGCTCACTATTCTGAACGCCTCTGCCCCGCTACCTTTATTGCTGGACGAGAAAGCGCAAACAGCTGAAGAGACACGACTCAAATACCGATACCTTGATCTACGTCGTCCTGAAATGAGCAAACGTCTCAAGTGTCGCGCGCAACTCAACCACATCATTCGCAACTTCTTACACCAGGTGCAATTCACTGAAGTTGAAACACCCTGTTTAACTAGTGCGACGCCTGAAGGTGCACGCGACTATCTGGTTCCCAGTCGACACCAACCGGGGCATTTTTATGCGTTACCGCAATCACCACAGATTTTCAAACAACTCTTAATGGTGGCAGGCGTTGAACGCTACTACCAAATTGTTCGCTGTTTTCGCGATGAAGATCTACGCGCAGATCGTCAACCCGAATTTACTCAACTGGATCTAGAAATGTCATTCATTGACGAGTCCGACATCATGAATCTCATGGAAAGCATGATTCGCGAGGTCTTTAAGACCATCATTGAGGTTGAATTACCCAGCGCATTCCCACGTCTCACCTATGCTGAAGCCATGCATCGTTATGGTAGTGATCGCCCTGATCTTCGTAATCCGCTAGAGTTAACTGAACTCAGCGATCTATTAGATCAGGTCGAATTTAAAGTCTTTCAAGCCGCGGCCAGTGACCCACATAGTCGTGTCGCTGCAATTCGTGTACCTGGTGGAGCCACCATCAGCCGTAAACAGATTGATGGATACACTAAAGACATTGCAAAATTTGGTGCTAAAGGCTTGGCGTACATCAAAGTTAATGACCTTGATCAAGGTATTGAAGGCTTACAATCACCCATCCTTAAATTCCTACCCGATAATACGGTATTAGAGATCATCCAACGTACACAAGCTCAAACTGGAGACATCTTATTTTTCGGCGCTGATACCACGAAGATCGTCAACGATGCGCTAGGCGCCCTGCGTGATCAACTTGCTCGTGATTTAGACCTCCTCAGTGATACCTGGCAACCCCTATGGGTGATTGATTTCCCGATGTTTGAACCGAATGATGCTGGTCACTGCCAATCCTTACATCACCCATTTACTGCACCACAGACTGATAACGTTGACTCACTTCAAGATGATCCTTTCAACTGCTTATCGCGTGCCTATGACATGGTGATCAATGGACATGAAGTTGGTGGTGGATCCATCCGTATTCATCAGCAAGATATACAAAAAGTGGTTTTTGAACTATTACGAATCAGCGCTGAAGAAGCGGAAGCAAAGTTTTCACATCTATTACAGGCTCTGCAATACGGATGTCCTCCCCACGGTGGCATGGCGTTTGGCTTAGATCGTCTAGCTATGCTGTTGACGAATACTGACTCCATCCGAGACGTGATTGCATTTCCAAAAACACAAAGTGGCCAATGCCCATTAACCAATGCACCATCATCGGTGGATTTCGCACAACTGCATGAGCTGGGTGTTCGTGTTGTACATCATCAACGTGATAAAGCCACGCAAGAGTAATTAATAGTGTTCGTTGTTGCAAGCGCTACATGAACTGCCCTTTGCTCTCAATGGCTGTTGTGACAACTACAGCACCTCCTGTTTGCGACTTGATTGCGATGTTATAAAGTTGGTCGTTGATTGGCAAACAGGCACTCACACTCAGCATGAAAACATAATGACGCTAGCAGTATTTAAGTATATAAACACAGTTCAAGAACAGAAAAACACTTTTAAGAGCTTTGAGCACTTCGGTACGTTGCTACAATATCATCAACAATTTTTTGACTCATACTAGAACGTACCTCATCATCAATATAACCACCATCAGACTTATACTCAGACAACAACGTTTCAATTGCCTTTACTGCACTTCCACTAGGAAAGTGCTGCGCTAGTAACGATCTAGCCACTTTGGCACCAACTCGTTTGTATAATTGATTTCTTACCTGTACATCATCAGCAGTGGTATTCAATGCCCATAACTCTACAGGACCTAGCGTCGAAGTTAATAATTGCGTATTCATACCTGATTTTGTAGCAAACTGTGCTAAAAATGTTGAACCATCCTCTCGAGGACCATGCACACGTGTCTTCAGTGCCCTTTGCGCAGTATCGCTTAATCCAAACACACCGGCAGTTCTTCGAATGGCTTGCTCAGGCCCAGCTTCCATAATAAAAATAGAAGTCGCAAATTCAACCATCACGGAGTCAAAATCTTCCAAAGATTGGGATAATAATGCTACTTGTACTTTCCACTTTCGACCCTCACGCATATCAACAATCACCTGATCTCTAACCGCCTGAGCATTTGCTGTTCTATGAAATTCGTCATACACAATACGTTTTGGGTCCTCGCGAATTTCTAAAATTCGCTTATGGTGGTAACTTCTGTACGAATCAGGCATATCTGCCACATTTTCTTCTGTTAAGTAGTAATGTCGAGCAAGCACATATCGAGCTAACATATACATCACAGCTGTTTGTCGATTAGCCGCATCACCACCACTGCGTGCAACCTCGTCAAGATCAAGTGCTACGACACGAGCATCACCTAAATCAAACTTGGTTGGTTGTGAAATAATAACGTATTCTCTGACCGCACTGGATATCATACGAGAAAAAGCATGAATCAATGGCTCGCCAGTTGGTGCAACAATCTTTCCATATAAGTCTTCAATAGCAGGTAAGCGACAAATAGCAGCCACATCTGCTAATACTGGCATAGCATGGCGCTGAGCCATCATGGCCTCTTGGTAAAAACCTGCGATAAATAGCGCGTCTGTCACTTCCCACCACGAGGTGGCAGAATCAAATACAAATCCTATTTCCTCTAATACACCATCAACTTGTGACTCCAGACCTGAGGCATAGGTGTTGGGCTTCGCCTCATCGCTGTACTGTTTATAAAGCTCGTCAACGATCAGTCCAGACATATCAGCGACACCATCATAGGTGGTTTCAGAGCCAACCGGTGTTGCTAGCAGAGATAAAAAATTAACTAGAAAGCTTCTTTCTTGTGGCGAAGGATAGCGACAACCTAACTGTGTATCGAAGGGATTAATAGCATAATCAGGGGTCATTCTTAAGCGATGATGTGCCACTAGGTGCTTTTGCCGCAGTGGCAATGCATCTTGTAATAATGAAATCAGACCACTACTTGAAGGTCCGATATCAATAATGGCTATGCGAGGCAAACGTACTAAACCTGGCGACATACAAACCGCCAAGTTAATTGCATTGGATAATACTGACTTACCAGACCCTGGGCGGGCATAAAAAATATCAATAAAAGTAGTCTGCTGTCGAGATCCTGGATGATAAGGCCATGGTTTACCATCAGGAGAACGAAATAGAACAGCTCCTTTTTCCCAAGGAGATGACGGACGAAACAAAGGTAACATGTGCATGACATCTGATAACGGTGCAATACTTGGCACTGCAACGCTTCTCGATGAGACACCCATCATGGATGACACTACACCTTCATAAGGGTCACCGCAGTACTCAGAAACATCACATGACCCCCAGCCCTCAATAGCTTTTGCAAGAATCGATGCTCTGGATCGTAAAAGTCGAACATTACCCTCTGGCGCCCAGGTACATGCTGTCACTCGAAACCTAACCACAGCGTCATCCGCATTCAGATTGATGTATGACATCAAATTCAGTGAATCAGCAATGAGTCTATTTTGCTGTGATGAAAAAGTTAAAACTGAAGCAATGGTGGCACGTAATTTACTTAAACCTAATCCGTTACTATCAATTAAAAAAGAAATGCGCCAAGGAATCCGAGATTGTAAAGTTCGAGAAAAAAGTCGAACAAAGTTCTGTACTTCTTTTGGGAATAGATCGATGTAAACTGAGGAGTAAATACGATCACCAACACGCGCGGTTCTCAAATCTAATACTTCTGCATCACGCGGTAAAATCTGTTTAGATAAAGATGGCCATGTTACATCCGCAAGATCACCTCTGGCATTCTTGTATTCCTTGATTGTAATTTTATCCCCTGGTAAGACAGGCTGCCAATCTCGATCGGTGAATTCAGGATCAGCAATATTCCGCATGGTATGAACTGCTTCATGCACTGCCAGTACTCTACTGACTAAACCATAAGTCTCAAAATCATTATTAATCGAGTTTACAAAAGCTTCATGACTCTCGCGCAAATCGGTGACAGTTGCCATGATATTTTGTGTGAGCAAGAAAGACGGTATTTTATTTTGTTTAATCTCTTTCGCCTTCTCTTTTCGCGATCGCTTGACTTGCTCATTAGAGAGTGAACTCACTTGCGTCCATAACACGAGATAACATTCTTCATGGGCACAATACCTGGAAAGATTCGAAACACGCTCACTGAATAAATCATCAAAATCTAACTGTAAAGTGCTGGCCGTATCTCGTGCAGAGGATAAAATACCGCTTATTTCTTGACTAATATTATCCTTGTTATAAGTAAAAAATACTTGAATAGTCCGACCGGATTGAGACATGGTTGTTTGTAATGATTGACGGAGCCCATCCTGGATATATTCAAATTCTTCACGTCCAATTAAAGCTGTAACACCAGATAGCTTGATCACACTCATAAGAGCACCATCATTAGCCACTAGCGTTATCTCACTGTCAGCCGTCTGAATATCACAATACGACATTGTTGGCTGTTTAAAGAGAGTTGCCACCCAAGAAAATAACACTTTAAACATAATCTTCTCTAATAATTACAGTCAGTTAGAACATTATGACATAAATTGATCGATAACTGGTAACACATATCTATGAATTCGCCAATTCCAGTAGACCTGATTGAGACCACTCATTAATCAAGGGTGAAAAAGCTTTTAAGCTGGGTAAAAGGCGTGTTTTTTCTCTAACGATCTTATGAATCACTTTTGATGTATCCGCTTTAGCATCCAATAAAACTTGGCCGTAAAAAGCCGGATTACTCATCCCTGCACCAAGCTCTTTCTCAATCACTTGAGACCTTAAACGTAAACTCCGATAGATATTTTTAGCATCTGCTGCTGTCGCTGTTTTCATTGCCATCGCAGCAAAAAGGTTATGGCACATTGCATTTAGCTCAGCTTGAGATAATTCAGGTAAATAGATTAAAACACCACCTGTGTTATCACTGATACCAACAGATTGAATGAAATGACACTGAGCGCAAAACGGACATGCCGTCACAAGATTAGATTGCTTATTATTTGCATAGTTACCGTCACGATTAACCACGTCCATTCTAATACTGGATTGAAATCCGCAGTACTGACATTTATGCTGATCGCGAGATAGAACTTTCTTCTCAAAAGCAAGAAAGGCATCATCTGCCTTTCTAACCATATAAAGTTGCCAATTTTTTTGATTGGCGATTAAAGGGAGTGATAAGTAATCTTTCTTCAAAGTCATCTCACTCCCCTTGTTAATACGCTTACTATACTATAACCGATTAAGTTGTTGCGCCAATCAAAGATGTCATCGCACCACTGGTTACAGTACCGGTGTCAACACCTGAACCGAACGCTGCTTGGTTGGCCGTTGGTAGTAACAATGGAAAGATTGTTAATGCCGCACCAATCACTAGTAAAGTAACACCGTTACTGATAGGCACCTGTGTTGGCTGATCTTTATGCTGCTTCATCTTAAAGAAAGACGCACAAATTAATGCAATACCAACGACTAATGCAACGTTAGTGATGATAGAAGCAACGTATCCAATCGTCGTCTGCATATTAGTGGATATCGAGCTAATGGTTGGGTAATCCCCAGCATAAGTCACTCCAAGCAATAAACTTACGCCTGCTAAAATAGGTAACGCTTTCATGATGACCTTACCTGTGGCTTTTAAAATTGTTTTCATTATTTTTACTCCTCAATAGTCAATTGTTTACAAAGCACTTACACCGCTACGCCCTGTAAGGGTATGGTGTTACTATACCAAGGCAACCTTAAGAAAATATTAAATTTTGATCAAAAAATGATCTTTTTTTCACCTTTTAAGGTTAATTTAACTCTTCGGCAACGGATGAACTGCATTTTCATTTTTTTAGTGAAAAAAGAACGACTTAAAACGATAATTGAGACATTACAAATGTCTCACAAAGACAACAAAAGTTCACGATCAACAAAACACCTGGATTAATAGTATTTACAATAAATTTGGGATATCGAATAAGTCACATAGCAAGTTGACCATTGCTACGCAGTTCGTACAAGCAACCCCACCAACAATAAACAACAAGGCTTTTCCTGCGGTTCCTTGCTGCGTATTTTGACGTCCAGTACGCGATAACTTGATCAAGCCATTCATAAGCGCACCAACACCTATGACACGTATAAAAGTCACGACCATGGTTACTGTCTGGTAATCATATGATCCGCCCATATAAGTCATGAGCTCACCTGTACCTAGAAATAAATCGTTAAAGAATTGAATCATAGGCGTTAATGCAAACAGCATAGAACCACATAAAATCGTGACTAGTGGTTCAGCCATAGTGTGCTGGGAAGACATCATCGTGCGTGACTCCCCGTAACGTTTGAACTGGAAAAAACCAAACAAACAAATTAATAAGCCTAAGAAAATACTAAAGTCTTGCAAGAGTCCCGATAGAACCACAAAATTGTTGGTGACTACCGACGGATCTGCGGATGTGTAGGAAAGTGACATAGTTTTTTACCTTCTTATTATATAATAATCAATGATTTATTATTCTGACTCAAAATTAATGACACGCTTTGAGCTGGTATAAACCAAACCTTGATCTGCATCTATCGAAATAACTTTTCCATAACGCTGATCAATCGTATCTCCAACAACTAACGATTTTGACTCACCCTTAGAACTTACAATCCAAGCACGACCTGAATCAATAGCTTTAATGTGATATGAAATAGGTTTCGCTTGTGGCACTGCTGAATCAGTTTTTGGATGCAATATCGCTTGTTGAGTCTTTGAGACTTGCTCTAATTGCTGTGATAGAAGCTTGATCTGATTATTTAAATCACGAAGTGACTGAGACGTTTGTCTCTGACTTTGCTGCAATGAACTAACCGATGAGTTGAGTCGATTCATTTTATTATTTATTTGATTGACATCCTGTTGAGATGAAGCCTGTTTTTCAGACAATGAAGTCAATGCTTGTTCTGTTTGACTAGTAGTTACACGAGGTGCATCCACTGAAGCAGACTGAGTCGCCTGACTCTTATCCAATGCAGATGTATTTACAGTGTGTGATGAAGATGATGTAAAATCAATCACGATGACTGCCACAAACATGAAGCCAACGATACCCATAATTTTTTTATTTTTAAGAATTGGAAAACGATCTGCCGTTTCCAAGACAACTTCTTTGCATTTACCTAATACTTTTTCCACCTTAGCACTTCTATCCATGCTTGGAGTTGGCTCTCTCAGCTCTTCATCAACCAAGTCACTCTGCACTTCTTCATCGGCATGCACCTCTTCAGAAAAATCATCATCTCCAGGGAAATGATACTCTTCATCATCATTTATATATTTATCGTTATTCATGTTATCACTCCAATACCTATAATTAATCTTGTTTTATTATTCTAATCTTTTATGACTTAGTATTTTTCGAATCAGACGATTTTGTATCATCTCCCAAACTAGGCTGGTCTAAGTTATCACCATATGGCACCGTTAAATCTTTCATAAGGAGCAGTCCCATACCCGTTCCTGAGTTAATTTTGATGGTCGGCCCTTTGTTAAAAATAGGCTTCATCTCATTCCCCATACTTTGTCCAACTTGACCCAAGCCTTGCAAAGTGACCTGAGTAGCATTAGGTGGATCATCGTTATAAGTATCACCGATATAAACCGTGCCAGAGTTACTATCGAAACTTTGGTAAGCTTCTCCCATACCTTGCATAAAAGATGCAGCGAATAATGAACCATATCGTAGTAAATAATGATTATTCACTTCACCTGATAACGCTGTTCTTGCTGTATCCGGATCAATCGCTACTGCATTAACAGCAATAGTCTTACTCAATTTAGGATTATTTAACACATTAAACGAAATCATAAGTTTCTTGTCATATCGTTTAAAGTTCCCAAGCAGTTTCGAACCTTTTAATGGACCACTAACAATGGATGCCATAATGGGAGTTGTTTCATCACTATTTATCGATGTATCCAAGACCGCGAACATGACTGTACCCGCTTTATAGATTTTTCCATCATTAGCATTAGAATCGTTTTGACCGGCACCACCGGCCTGCGCGTTGGAATTCTGCTCAACCGGAGCTGTTGCCAATGCTTGTGATGAATGATCACCCCAATGGCTCAATAAAGCCTGAGACTGTACCATCATGTTAGACTGTGCTTGTGCAAGTGCTTGAGCACGTTGTTGCGCGTCTAACTTTTGTTGTTGTCGTTCGGCTAATTGACGCAACCTTTCAGCAGCAGCATCGTCATTATCTGATACGGAAGGAATTTTTACAGCGTCCTTAGTCGACGCTTTTTGATCAAGGCCTGCCGTTTGTGTTGTAGGACTTGATGCTTGAGAAGATTGTTTTTGAGCTGAATCATCAACCGATTCAGCTGTATAACCAGCCTCATCTGGAGTAAATCCCGCTCTCAGTAAATCTCCTTTAGTAAAACCAGCATCTTTAAGCTCGTCAGGAGTAAATCCTGCGTCCTTAAGATCTGCTGCTGTAAAACCAGCATTGCGTAAATCTTTCGGTGAAAAACCAGCATCCGCTAAATCTGATGCACTGAAACCAGCATCTTTCAAAGCGCCAGCAGAAAAACCAGCATTCTTTAAGTCTGCCGCACTATACCCAGCATCTTTCAGATCTTTAGCAGAAAAACCAGCATCTTTCAGATCTTTAGCACTGAATCCTGCCGCTTTTAATTCTTGTGGTGAAAAGCCCGCATCTTTTAGATCTTTAGCAGAAAAACCAGCGGCTTTAAGCTCTTTAGCTGTAAATCCTGCTGCTTTTAAAGCAGCTAAACCACAGCCTTGCTTTTTCATTTCAACAGCGGAAACACCCTGATCTCTTTGTTTTTTCAGCTCATCCACACTGCACTTTTTAGAGAGCGCTTTAGCCGATTTAATATCATCAGGCGTGAATCCAGCTGCTTTTAGATCGTTATCACTATACCCTGCATCCACAAGATCAGATGGCTTGTACCCAGCATCTTTTAAATCTTTCGCAGAAAAACCGGCTGCTTTTAAAGCTTTTGCACTAAATCCCGCGTCCTTCAGATCTTTAGCACTAAAACCAGCATCTTTCAATTGGTTGGCAGTAAATCCTGCTGCTTTTAATGCTGCTACGCCACAACCTTGCTTTTTCAACTCTGCTGCTGTCACACCTTGATCTTTTTTCTTTTTAATAGCGTCTACGCTGCAATTATTCGAGCTACTTTGTGCAGCTGCTATCTCATCTGGGGAAAAACCTTGATTTTTTAGGTCGTTATTCGAAAAACCAGCCTCTTTTAAGTCCTTTGCAGAAAAACCAGCTTGTACTAATTCAGGTAATGAAAAACCACACTTCTTTAATTGCTTAGCTGTTAAACCTATGTTTTTAAGATCACCAACCGTATAACCTGCTAGCTTTAATGAAGGACACATACATCCTTGACAAAGCAACTCTTCTGCAGTTACGCCCGTTTTTCTAGCTAATTGTAGATTTTTTACTGTACAACTTGCTGGATTTGGTTTGTACATCACTACCATTTTCTTCAGTGGGCAATTGGCTGAAGTCGATTGTGATGCTTTCTTACTATCACCTAAATCTGCAAAGTCTGCTGGATTACCAATAAATGATGCTCTCGTTATCGTAGGCACTGCACTTTTTGCTTCTTTTTTGGCTTTATTGGCTAATACATAATTTTGATTTTTCTGATCTTCAATGTATTTCTGACTGGAATGACTTGAACCGGGTAATGATTCAATATCGACGCCATGCAAAACTTTTGCTGATCCAACAGGCTTATTAGATAGATGAACGACTACCGTTACACCTACTATCAATACAATGATTGAGGCACCTAAAATAATAGCTAATCGTGATTTAGATTGTCCTAAAGACTTTACTCGTGTTTTCATATTATTCATTGTTCTTACCCTTTAACTTTCAGCTGCATCAATTTACCGTGATCAGACACCAAAATTACTGGAGCCGACACAAGTTCGTAGACATGTGTTCCATCGGGGCTACTCATCGTAGACATCCAACTAGGTGACAGTAATGTCATTCGCGTTCTAATATACATGTGGTGCGCATAAGTCCATGCCTGGCTCTCACCACCCCCTTCTATTTCCAGTGCTTTAGCACCACGTGGAGCAACACCGTCTAGAAAACTCAACAACATAGGATCACTGGACTGGGGCATACCGTCGCTCGTCGGATTAGCATTAGGTCCCATTCCAGGAACTCTTAAATCAACCCGATAATCAACAGCTTGTTGTCCTGGCATTAGCGTTAACATAATTGGTGTATTTTGACCCTTTAGCATCACGGCTAAGTTTCCAGGCTGATACGTGCTACTTGCTTGTACCAGCATCGTATTAGTTTTACCGTCTGGTGTTGTTGGTTGAATATTAAAACTTCCAGGATTACCAAGGTCATAGGCTGTAATCGGCCATGGTTGTCCCGTTGAATCAAGGAAAACAAGCGACGAAATATATCCAGCCTTCAATCGAATCACCGGCGGTGTTGCTCCAGGTGATAAATTAACAATAACCGAAGAAGATGTTGGCTTTGGAGCAACACCTGGTTCAGCAGATACTGCTTTTTGAGTATCATAATATTTTTTCTTTAGGGTTTTAATTTCATCGGTTGATAATGGCATTAGGTTTGATTGCATTTTCATAAATGCCTCTTGACCGATACTTGTATCACCCAATATGTCATCTGCATTTGAAGATGACTGACTATTACCGGAAGTCTGATTGGTACTAACGGGTTGTTGCGCAACAGTAGAGGTACTTTTCACCTGAGCCGGCTGCTGAACCGCATCGTTACTTGATGCACTATTACTTATGCCAAACGAGCTCGCTAACGACATAGAAGAACTGAGCATCAACCCAACTATGACAATACTTATTGATTTCTTATTTAGTTTCACAATATTTACCTTTCTATCTTCTACTATTTATTAAATACCTAACAATTTGGCCCGTTCTGATTTCACTAATGTGGGTAAGAAATTATTTATCGCAATGCGATCTGGATAATTTTCAACCGACTCCCTAATAACAATTAAACTCACATCGAATGGCATATTAATAGTGTCATTACTGCTATTGGTGTATGTCACCATAATTGACATAGAAATCTTCCAAGCATAATGTCCACTAACAACCGTTGACTGTTCTATGACAGGAGCTTTTGTTATTTTGACATCTGAAACCATTTTTTTACTCACTAATGTCTTCAGGTTATTCGATTGCATCATGGCATTATAAAAATCGTTCCAACCATTAGATGTAAATGAATCAGAAACACTTTGTAACTGACCACGATAATGTAAAAAATCATCACTAAAAGCTTTTCTCACCTTATCTGCTGTCCACTGCAGAACATATGTGTCACTTACACTAGGATCTGATAACGCGTGAGAATCAATCATTCTACCATCGGGTGTAATCGCAAAGTATTCGACGGGTGATGGCTGCATCGACTTATAGATAACTCCCGCGAATAGTAATGCATTTATGATCAGTAAAATAAATAGTGCTATTGATGCATATCGAGACTGATCACGATAAAAAGCATTTCTGAATAAAATCAGCTCTAAACCACTTTTACTCGATGATTTTTTAGCTTGTTGTTTTACATCCAATTGATCTGTCATTTATGCATCTCCGTTCATAGTAGCTATGCGCTCTATCTGCAGTCCAGAAGGAGCATGAATATTTTTAGATCTTACGATGGTCATGGTAACAACGACATGTCGATTCAAACCCCCACTGGAACTATCCAAAGATATTAAAATAGGCATCTGAACAATCCAATATCGAACACCACGTTCAATACCTGTTTTTTGTACCACCGGATCGTTTGTAATAACACCAGTCATTTCCTGTTTATTCTTTTTAATCATGCCTAATAATTGGGATTGATTAAGCGCATCATAAAAAGAACTCCATCCCGCATCGGTGAAATACACTTTCATATTATCTAATTGAGATTGAAACTTATTAAAGTCAATCGTATAGATATTTTTAGTCGCAATACTGGCCCACTGTGTAATCAGTTTTTGAGTAATCACAGGATCATCTAATCCGTTTAATGGAATTTGTTCACCTGTTGTTGTTGAACCAAAATACCTAACATCCTGAGGTTTTACGCTCTGATAAATAAATACAATCAATAATATTCCTGCTGAAATCAGCAGCGTGACAATCCATTTCATTAGCTTGCGATACTTATCACGAAAGAGCGCATTCTTTTGAAACTCTATGTTTGAAATATCTTGGTGACTCATAATAATTCTCTTTTATTTAAGCGTGATACTGAAAGCTAATGACCACTCGTCTGTTATCATACTGACCACGTGGTGTACTGTTTGATGCGACAGGATTTGCACTGCCATGGCCCACAGAATAGATATAACGAGTATCGATACCTTGCGACCATAGATAGCTTGAAATCGCCTGTGCCTGAGCATTAGTTAACGCAACCCCAGCTCTGTCTTGTGAGATACCATTACCAACTGTGCTGTCTGTATATGCCGCTACCTCGATGCGATTAGTATTATAATGTTTCACTAGTTGCGCAGTGTTATACAAAATACCTTTACTAGAACTGGCTAAATTTGCTGAAGATGTATTAAAGACTCGATCGCTTGGAATAATAATCTGTACACTCTCCCCTATTCTGACCACATGGACATCGTTAGCTGATAAATACCCAGAAGAATACCCATGCTGATTGTTAACCACTGATGGTGTATTAGATGAATGAGTGACTGGTTTTGTCGTGCTACTGCAGGCACATAAGCTCAAGGTAGTCACTGCTAACAAAGCAGTGGATAGGATTGGAGTGATCGTTTTTTTCATTCTTTTTCTCTATTTATCAAATGGTGAATGCACTTATCTTTCGCATTACGTTAGTTAATTAGTACGATGATATGCTCGTTCTTTAGAGTCATTAATTTATCAAACTATACTTAAGGAAATATTAAAAAAATGGTCTATTTGTCTTTTTTTTGGACACATAATGAATCTCTTAATAATTCGTTAAGAATAGAAGCGTTTTAATGCCACCGTGACATCCATGAATAGATCCACGCTAGGTTATAAATGATTATGTTTAATCGAATGTTTGATCAACAAATAGGTTCACTGGATGATTCTCGAGCGCAGCGAAAAGTCACCCCTACCATCCAGTATATCTTAGTAACTCACTGTTTTAGCTTTATTTTATCGATAATTCGATGAATAGCAGCCACTAAGGACGACGAACTCACCGTCGAGACATGTTCCGGCGGATAAGCCGTACAGCGCCTCATGTCGGCCGTTAATTCTAGGGCTATATTCATAGCCTGCTGAGAAGACTGGCCAGCCAAACGTCCTAGATACTCGAACTGATCCCTGCACTGCGCCCTACTCGCAATTGGGGCTTGAATCGATGAAATATCAGACTCCGAGAGCAATCCCTGAATGTGACCACTGATTGTCATTGGAGAAAACAAGCTTAATCCGTCTGTATCCATTTCTTCAGTCTCAGTATCATCGTTAGAAATATCCTGATTAAAAAATTCCGAGAATGAAGCGCCTTGTTGAACAGGCAAACCAATACCACTGAATTGTTGTAGGGCCATCAAAGATCGCTCCATAGGAGCCGAAACAGCGCTATTCACTGCTAATAAGTTAGTTAATTTATCGACCTCTTCATTACTGGCTTCAACTTGAGTTAAAAATTGCTGACTTTCAGCGAGTTGATCAAAACTTTCCATGGATTTTTCAAAACGCTCCACATCGATATCGTCAGGAGTATCTACTTTTAGAAACTGGTTAAGACGCATACGTTTCACAGGGGTCGGATTAGCAAAAAAGGTCTTACCGCGCACAATTTTTGATTTAAAGAACAGATGATATTCACCAGGAGCTTGTTCTTTTAGATCCAATAAATCGACACGTGCTCGTTTTTCCATACGCGCACCTTTACCATCCTGGTAATTACCCAAAAGACTATTAGAATCAACTTGGAAGTTTTCAACTTGACTCACATACGACTCACCGGCGGATTTCATGAAGAAATCCCAAGTTTCAGTTGGATCCTCCAACTTCATACAAATCTTAATGTTGGTATTCGCACCAATTGAAGCTGCTTCTTCTTTCGACGCTTTTTGGAAAGCCGGTAAATCCTGACCCGCAAACACTACAGAGAAACCCAGCGAACGAGCCTGTGCAGGCACAACGGCAAAACCTTCCACGGCATAATAACCATACTCATCAAGAATACATAAATAAGGCGTTTCAGCATTCGTTGGACGACTATCCACAATATCTTCTAAGTCACCTTCTACATGATCACCAAGACCTGCCGCCATCATCGCTTTTAACGTAGCAATAATTACTTTACCTAATTGCGATAATTCATCCGGGGATTTTTCAAGGGCTGGTAATAGCACACAAAGAATTCGACGATTTAATACGACATCGGATAAATCTACTTCGGCTAAATTCGTTCTCAAAATATGACCATAGGTATCCGCTAACGATGTAAATACACGTACTAACTGCATTGTAATAAAGCCATGCTGCTCAAGTACTTGAGAAACCTGCTTACCTTTCTTTTCAGGGTTAAAACCCGGCAAGGTTAAAACGTAGTTTTTTAGGGGTTCTAACATGGTTTCAGGCATATTTTCTAGACTAATTGACTCTTGCCCATCACGTATAAAAACTTTATCTAAAACAATTGCTTCCAGTCTAGGTAAGTGGAAATAATTACGAATAACGTTAGCATCAAGCAAGATGTGCCCAGCGTCACGCATAGGAACAAGGACCTTCATTAAGGCCTCTACGAAACCAATTGCACGACCTTTCCACATATCACCATCAGAAGATGATGACGAACTATCCATCAAACTAACAACCAATTGTGCAAGCATACTCGACGAACCTCGAGCAAAAGGATTCAATGTATTGGATAATCTTCGCTCTTGTGGGCCGATCACGTCTCGAGCACCTGTCATAAAGTTAATAAGCAACATATCATCTTCACGACCCATCGAACGAACCATAGAAAAAAGCTTTGAAAATAGGGCATTATCACCCTTACCATCCACGTAAATAAAACCACTGGCCTGTAACAATGCGTTATATGCCACAGAGATTAACATTTCTGTTTTACCACTACCGGTTGATCCAAAGATTAATGCATGTGTCCGCATATCATCATTATTAAACCAAAGCTCATCATCATTACTTTTTTGATTACCAAGATGATAAATTCCACGCGCCTTACGAGGTTTATTAGATCCTGGCATGGGGTCATTATGATCGGATAATCCCGATCTTTGTGGCATTTTAAAAGGTAATTTCTTTTCACGTGTAAAACAGAAAGTAAGAATCCCAGCACCCGATATTACGGCTAACTCAGATAGAACTGGGCACACAAATACAAAGATCATAAATACAGCCATCAAAAAAGCGACCGCACGAGGATTTTTAATAAAATCAACGATCCGCTGACCTAATGTACGTGTATCCCTAAAAATATGATGTTGATTCCGTTCATGTCTTTCGTCTAATGCTCTTTGGTTTGCCATAACTCACTCTCGTCAATGTATAAAATATCAGCCAGTGCTAGTTTATAAGCTGATACTGCTTCTTTAACCATAGGTGTCTTAACGGCACGCTGCATACGCTTCTCTGCGAGCCAGTGTGAAAAAACACCCGACACTTCAACCACGGAAGTTTGACGCCCGACACTATTAAGCATGTACCACATACGTCTATCGACCGGTTTTAACCATAAAAATTCTGCAGAGGCCAATACCCCATCCGTACGCGCTAATTCTAATAATGTGGCTAACACCGTATTATTGTATGCGTGTCTTTTTAATACCCACTTTAATATTTTGGCATTACGATACTTATTTAAAGCCTCTTCAATACCCGTAAAATCTAACTTACCAGACGCAGAAGAGGCTGCAATTTGCGCTAAAAAATGCTTTGCTTCACTTCTATTTTTTGTCGCACAAGCAATAAAAATTACTAGTAAAGCCTTACCATGAATAGGAAGTCGATCGACACCCTGCCACATACGCCCTAATTGCATTGAAAATAATCTACCAGCAGATTTATCGTCGACTGCCCATACCATCTGGCTCAGAGATTGTTGTTTTGTAAGAATATTATGTTTCTTACCGAAATCTAATGGTGTCAAGGCCATCGCCCATGGGCCTTTGTCAATATCTTCTTTGACTAAATCTAATGACACTACCGGTGTAATTTGAGGCCAGTTTTGCATCTCTGCTTGTCGTAAAGATTTCATATTATAGATCTGACGAAAACGCACATTGCCATGTTTGAAATAACAAATACCTCCCATGACCAGCAGTAAAAACATGCAAGGGAAACGCATCCACAAACCCATTTGTCGGTTCATTGCCACGAAGTCTGAAAATTTCTCATGTTTTGGCGATGCATTAGCGAATAATTGCTTCAATGTGACCACTGACTCGCCTTGACTCAATTGCCAATGATGAAACGAAATAACATCAACCACTTTAGCCACAGTAATCATGCCGTAGTGAATCACACAGAGTTCCGCGTACCTAAAATAGTTAACCGGTATAGTGATCCAATCTCGTTTTAGCCACCAAACAAACAGGATGACGCCACACACCAATATGGAATACCACATCAGATTACTAGACTGATCGCCAGATGATCCATTACCTTGTTGTGCCATACTAATTCCTACCTAAATTATTGTTTTTGAATTAATTTTCCTTGTTTTAATTCATACGTTTTTTTCATGTATACAAATTTAACGATATTATCTACCGATAAACACCCTTGCTCCAGCATCACGATGGCATGATCTATATCTGAACCAGACTGCCTGACACCCTCTGTTAATTCGATGATCGAAGCGCGCTTTACCCGCAAAACAACATAACCATCACAACTCTGGTCAAGCTTGGTACGAATCTTTGCTTCAACCGCTGCTTCAGTTTCATAGATAGGTCGACCCAACATCGTGTGTTTAATCGATCTTAACTGCATTGCCCACGCTTGAAGGTCGTGACCTTGTGCTTGATATAACGTCATATATAGTAATTGCTCATCCGCTTCTAATGACATTACAGTATCTTGCATTGAAGTAACTGAACCTGTTTGATCTAGAAGGTCTTGTGCCTGTTCTTTTGCCTCGATTAAAGGTTTCATTAAATTACGTAAAAATAAGGATGCTTCCCAACCTTCAATTGATAACACACGATCAACGAGATTGACGATCTCTTGACATAAATGCTGGGTCACTTCTTCATCGGCTGGGTCACGATCGCTGTATTGTGTCATTAAGGCACGAAACTGCTCTGTTTCGTCTTTCATGCGCTCCAATAACATTTCACGTAAAGCAAATGATTTCGCATCATGTTGATTATGTGTAGAAAAATTCATCATTCTTTTTAAATCCCAAATTTTCGGTATTTAGTGTTCATATTGATGGCCCGATTCAACTCTTTAACTAGTGATGAAGCCTGATTCCGCAAGAGATGCGCCTGTTCTGATTTATTTTCTCGAATATTGTTAGACATCATTATCCTTCGGCTTGTAGCTTTCTTAATTAGTGGAATGATACTCAGTCACTCGTTATTGATAGATAGTGTACAGGTAAGACCTTAAGGGAATATTAAAATATCCCGTATTTTGTCTAATTTGGAGCTTTTTTGATTAAAAAAGATACAGAAAGATTAAGGAAACCTTAAATATTGGCTTCTTAACCTGATCCTAATCGTATAGCAATTCATCCAAGGGCACTTCATTAGAAGACGGACTCATGCGAATCAAATCATAGAGAGAATCGGTAATGCAAAATAATCTCAAAATATCAGGGGTATAGTCATCAAACTGGACTTTAGAACCTAATAAGGCCTCACTATCATCCTCCAGCTTAATACCTAAACCGTAACCCAAACAGAGTGATGAGAGCTGATCAGCCCGACGGGCTAAACCCGGCAGAATACCGGTTAATGAGAACATCTCTTGATAAGGAATAGGTCGCCCTTTCAAGGTAAAGGTTTTCTTGGTTTCTCTGGCAATAGCTTCTAAACGTTCCTGTAAGTTCATTATTCACACCACCAAGGAGTTGCGATTTTACGTGGCCCGGCAAATAAACCACGAATGTAGCGAAAAAAGACCATGGGCGAGAACCCGTAGCGATTTAAAATTGTAAAAAATAACATAGTGATGAGCGCCACACCCAACGTCCAAAGTCGTATGTGCATCAGAAAAATAACGATTGGAAATGCAGCTTTGCCATCCCATATAAAGAAGCGCACCGAACGTGCGGAGTCCCGCCAATGGGCGTTCCTATTAATGGGTGCAGGCATGTTTATATTCTCCAAACTGGCTTAACAGTGAAAGAATTGTACCAAACATTAACAATAGTTTAAATAGTTGCCAAAAAAAAAGGAGAAAGTGTTTTTTTTTAATATATCCTTAAGGAAAATATCGTACAATATCTGTACTGAAATGTTCTAACGTATTCATTTTATTGATTTAAACCAACACACAAGAAGCGAAATTATGTTAAAAATCAACTCTATATTAGTCATCGCATTAGCCTTGAGCCTAACAGGCTGCTCATCCGACAGCAAAAAGGTGGTTGATCTCAACTTGTCTTACATGACGGCAAACAGTGCACCAGCGCAAACTAACGACGCCAAAGCACAGCAACAGATTGCAGAAGCCGCATCTACAATTAACCAGTCTCTTGCTGAACTATCTAATATTCAACAAGCCACTCACCCTGATGTGAGCATGGACTCACCGATTAATGCCCAAGACACTGGCATGACACAAGTTGTCTCCATTGATTTCAATGGAACGCTGGATGATGTCATGAAGAATATTGCTAAGATGAGCAACTATTCACTCAAAACAATAGGAACTCCACCCAGTATTCCAGTGATCATTAATCTGACTGAAAAGAATAAAGTGCTAGCTGATATCCTAAGAAATGTTTCTTATCAAGCAGCAAAACAAGCGACGATTAAAGTCTATCCGAATAAAAAGATCATTGAACTACGTTATCACCACTATTAATACCTAGGAGCCAAAGTCTCATGTCTAGACTGTTACGAAACATAGTATGTCAAACAATCATAGCGAGCAGCTTGCTGATTGCGGCATCGTGCACATTCGCGTCTAACACTGAGACGGTCAATGCTCAATTAGGCTATATCAAACCCAGTGATCTACCTCAAACACACGGTACGATCAATAAAGTGCGCTTGCAGGCCATACAAGAGACCGCTACAGGTTTAGGTGCTAAAGGTGCTCTCGCCTGGCGTTCAAAGTTGATTAATCAGTCATTAACCAAAGAACAGTCGCACTTAGAGGGTATGTTTAATTTTAACCAACTATTATTGTCACATAACGTACTTCCACCTGTACTGGTTGAATCAAATAATAATTTAACCCTTGATGGCGATAGTGCCATCCGCCTCAATAGTAAAACCTATAAAATCATTGAACAAGCACGTTTTGTAACTGCGCCTCCAACGTGGCGTGATTATCTATGGATGAACTACAGTCCGCCTAGTGTCCCAAACAAAAGCTTACTTCCTGAAACACAAGATGAAGCTAAAGTGTGGAATGCTTGCCTAAAAAAAGGTTGGTTACAAGGTGTGGATCAAGCGAATGATATCTTTCGCACTAACCTTGACCGTATGAAACGTGATTTTCTAGGTATGGTGCTGTATCGTAAATTACTTAGCCAACACATGGTAAGCTCTCCATTTGTTGCACAGACCAATTTAGGTGTTACTGGTGATGCCAATGAAATACACATTAACGATCAAGTATTACGGATCACAGCAAAATCCGAACTACAAACTAATGCATCTAAATGGCAACCTGTATTTACCCACTAGTCATACCACACAGACCATGATGTAATCTAACAACATGGTCTGTTTAACAAGGATATCGTTAACTATGACATCAGCTGATCAACCACTCTTAATCCCCAATGAACCATCACGTTTCGAACCGAAACATGTTGATGACCTCCTTGTTTTTGCACATCAACATCAAGCTTCAGATGTCACCATACAAACTGGCGCTGAAATTATTGCTGAAATTCATGGTCGTCTGCATAAAATCACACGTCGTCGTTTATCCAATGCAGAGGTTGGTGAGCTACTCAATGCTATTTACGGACCCAATGGTACAACCCAACTGATGCGAGGTGAAGATTTAGACACGCACTACGAAGTGCGCCCAAATCGCAATACACGTTATCGACATAGGGTTAATGCCGTCGGTTGTCACGTTGATGGACACGAAGGCATTCAAATCACCATTCGAACAATACCTTCGGCACCACCATCATTAGCTTCTCTCGAGCTACCAAAACCCATTATTAAAGCCATCGCCCCCCATGAAGGCGTAGTCTATATCACAGGTGCTACCGGATCAGGTAAATCAACGTTACTTGCAGCCATGATCAAAGAACTGGCTGAAGAACCTGAAAGCCACCGTAAAATACTGACCTATGAGTCTCCGATTGAATTTGTTTATGACAGCATCGAAACGCCGACCGCACTAATCAGTCAATCTGAAATTCCACGCAACTTACCAACATTTGCCAGCGGTGTACGTAACGCTTTACGTCGTAAACCTCGATTGATTTTGGTTGGTGAAGCACGCGATGCTGAAACCATGAGCGCCGTACTCGAAGCTGCACTAACCGGGCACCCAGTCTATACCACCCTTCATAGTAATGGTGTAGCTGAAACTATTCGACGACTGGTGGGTAGTTTTCCACAGGAAGAGCGTCTAGGGCGAACCATCGATATTATTGAGACTATGCGGCTTATTGTCTGGCAAAGACTTGTGCCCTCGGTTGATGGGAAACGTATCGCGCTACGAGAATACTTAGCCTTTAATGAAACGATTCGAGATAGATTACTCGACAGCGACCCAGATAACATTACGGCAACCACAAGAGCCCTTGTTGAGGAATTTGGCCAGCCCATGCAAGTCGATGTAGACGATAAATACTCACAAAAACTGATCTCTGATAGAACATACAAAGTACTCTCAGCACGTGATCGTCATGCAAACACTTAAGAAATCCAGACTAGCTTATTACACCACCATCCTTGTTTTTATCACAGGTCTATTGAGTGTACTTTTCAAACAAACCGCCTTACTGACGCTACAGGCTTGTCAATGGTACCTATTGGCAATCACCCTATGCGTATTTTTCTTGAAATCGCCCTCGAATACCAAAAAAATATCCGTTCAAAAACAGATACATATATACAAAACCATCTTCTTACTACAATTATGCAGCATTGTTTTTTTCTACAGTCTCATGACTGCTCTAAGCTTTTGGCAACCCAGCTTTACAACAACCAATGGGCTTCCTTTTCAATTTTCACTAGCAACAATCACGTTGTCCAGTGGCTTATTCCCATGGACAGCCGTTGGTTTATTCGCTGTGGCTCTCCAACACCATAATAAAACTCACGGTGTTATTTCTCACCCCATCGATACCTGTCCGTCATTCTGTCGTCGTGGAAGATACACCACAGCCTTAACAAAAATCATTAACTCCTCTTTTCAAGGAAGCACATCATTAACACTGAGTTTATTCACTATCACAATCATACTCATGACCTCAATGATTTACATGCATATTATACATCAGAGTATACCGTCAAGTAACGCAATCGCCGGCTTAATGTTATTGATCCTGAGTATTGTATATTTCAGAAAAAAGCAAATTAAACAGATTGTTTTCACTAATACCAACCAAACTCACGCTGCGCTTCGCACAATAGCGATCAGTATTGTTATTCTATGTCTAATTATCACTGGCTCTACAATCATCATGCCTGATTCCCAAATGACACACGACAAGATTACTTTGTGGTTGCTTCGTGATGGATGGGAGCCTTACGGCCAGTTATTTCAACACTTTGGCTGGGTCGGCATTATAGGGTTACTCGCACCATATTTAGCCAACCATGCCAAGTCATTAACCTCAAAACAACTTTTGTTACAGGTCCTGTTAATGCCATTATGCCTTAGCCTCTTTCCTATTGTTCCTGAAACCATTCAACATACTATAATCAACGCACTATCTAACACGCCATTACTTTTTCTACTCTTCATAAATCTGGGAATGTTATTTTTAGTGCTGTATATCGGCCTTAGATCAGATAACCGAGTCATGCTATTAGATATTGCTATGCCTGAACCAGGAAGATTCAAACCTCGCAGCCTCTCTCAACCTATTTTTATATTCATGGGTATGGTACTGATTAACCTTGTGCTGATTATGCTTCAGGGCATTCTATTCTTGAATATTTTAGTTATCTCACTCAATGTGATTGTTTTTATTTCTATACTCTGCATTTCGACAAATTTAGTCATAGAAGGGATAAAATGAGTGAACAATAGCCTCATAAGATCTTTTTTTATTAGCAACAGACACTTTGAAGTATGCTAGATGGAAGAGGGAAGACCTCTTCAATAGCGTAATAGATTAGGTTCAATCTCATCAACCCACGCCATCAATCCACCTTGTAGACTCCATACTTTAGTAAAACCTGCCTCTAACATTTGTTGTACGGCTTGCTGACTACGTTGGCCGGACTTACAAAAAACTACCCAAGATTGATGCTGATCGAGTTTTGAAAGCTGATCGGATAATAACAACAGAGGCACATGATCACTTTCAATCGATACAATATCTCGCTCATATGGCTCACGAACATCCAACCAATAAAATGATTGTTCAGACTGCTGCCATTGCTGGACAGTACGACAATCAACCGTTGGGCATGATGCGCTAGTATCTCTAGAGAGTTCTTTGATAACCGAATCAGCACACCCGTGTTTAGTGCAATTGAATTGCTTTTCAATGGTAAAGATATTGAATGCCATCGATTCTGTATTGACTGTCAGTAACTTTCCCGATAAGACATTGGGTTTATTCAATAAAACCTTCATCACCTCATTAGCTTGCATAACACCGAATAAACCTGGGACAACACCAACAACTCCAGCCATTGCACAGCTTGGAACAAGCGACGCTGGTGGTGGTGTAGGATATAAACACTCATAACAAGGACCTTGATGGTAATTAAATACGGACAATTGACCTTGCGTTTGATACACACTCGCTGACACCAGTGGAATAGCTAACTCTCGACAATAACGGTTCAACCAATAACGCGTTGACAGATTATCACTAGCATCAACAATCACATCACAAACTGGCATTAAGTGACGTGTCGTATCATTGATAAAATGTTCTAACGCATGCAATTCCACTGTGGTATTTAAGGCCTGTAAACGATCAACTGTCGTCTGCGATTTTGACTTTCCAATATCTGACTCTGTAAATAAAACTTGACGCTGCAAATTACTCAGCTCAACCTGATCACCATCAGCAATATGAATACAGCCTATACCTGCAGCAACAAGGTATTGCAATACCACGCAACCTAGTCCTCCAGCGCCAATGCACAGAACTGATGATGCTTTTAATTGCTTTTGACCGTCAAGACCAATAATCGGCAATTGACGAGAATATCTTAAAATATCTTCCTGAGATAACTCCACCATAATACATCCCTTACTGTATCAATATAACGAGCACCAGTGATCATGATTATCGTGATGATTTCATTGAGGTTTATCAAACGCAATGTGATTTAGCAACGCTGACTGACCTCATCTATTTAGATATGGCAAGCACTATCATCGAACATTAAAGATAATATCCTATAACATCCATCTAGAAAACAATAAAAAAAGCACACTCATCTCAATAGTGTGCTTTTCTCATGAAAAATGGATACTCAATAAGAAACAATTTAAGTGCTTTCGCCTTAAATATCTGTTGAAGCAGGAGTATTACCGGTTCCTGCTGCGTCTTTTCCTTTTCCTTCCTTATTATAATTATCGTTTGCCTTCGATCTAGTCTCACCAAAAGCTTTCGCGGACCCACTAGCCCCTTCCTTAAGAGCACTACCAGTATCGGATACAGCGCCTTTAATAGTACCAACCATTTTCTCAGGACTAGCCGCTGATTGAGTATTAGAGACACCGATCCAGCGCATTATGTAATCGGGTAACACGTATATAAGACTGTAGCATTGATGTGTCACTTCCATAACCAATGAAGCAAAAACCACCAACATCAAAGGAAATGTTAAGACAAGTGCTGATGCACTTCCGGTAAACGTCGATGCATTTCCCATGGCTTTACCAATAGGATCCATCACAGAGCTTACATCAGTCGTTTTTCCGGCAACTTGATCTACCCCTGAAAATAAATCTTGCATAAAGTTACAGAATGTATAATTCACCATTTTAAATGCGACGAAAGATAAGGTCATTCCAGCCAATAGTCCTAAAACAATCAATGCCGGCCTTAAAAACACACTCAAGGCTAACATTAACGCTTGTTCGGCTTTACCCAGAAAATCATGGCCCTCAGGATGAGTTAATCCAAAAGCGACTAGAGGCATTGCTGCCATACCCTCAATTACCGAGATAAACCAGGATAAACAAGCAAATGTAAAGACCATATAGGGATACAGAGGCACATAAAAACCGAGCACAAAACCAGCCATGAGCAATGCTAATGCAATAGCACCCGCAATAGGTTTAACCCAACTCCAAAATTCCTGCATCCCAAAGCCAAGGGGATTTGTGCAAGACATTATAGACGCCAAAGTCACGACTGCAGTTGATATAATTGCTGGACCAATCCACACTAATAAAGCACTGTCAATACACGCATGACCTAACGCAGTAAGCCATGCAATAGGATTGGCAAACTGTCCTGACTCACCAAAATAGACAAAAACTTTAGCGATACCAGGAGTAATATACCCCAAAATATCATGACCAGCATCACCACCAAAGGCAGATTGATCACTATCGATATCAGAAGTGGTGTCACTATTAGTACCATCAACTGCGGCAGCATAGTCTTCGACTTGCTGTCGCCCGTCTTTCCAGGCACCTTCTAATGTAGTATCATTTGCACTACCACTAAAACTTACGTTACCCAACAAATTAGGCACTGATTCAATGCCGGAGGGTACATAATTTTTCAGATTATTCATATTGATGGTACTTTGCGTGTGCTGTGCTAAATCCCAATAATATCGACCTGCCATCATCCAACCGTCTTCTTTACCATCATTTATTTTATTAAAATCACCAGAAGCAGAGGCATTTATTTTATCGTATGCGCCGTAGATATCATTCGTGTAAGAAACATCGGCAGCATACAGTGCTTGAACAACATTATCGTATTGATCGCTAACCTTATAGGCATTACAGTAGGCGCTTCCATTGTAACTTGAGTCTTGACAATGAATATAGCTGGCAGCAGGTGTTAATGCACTAATAACACCTGAAATAGCAGTTTCCACTTGTTGACAATATACTGCAGCATCACCACCACTCGCTGGATTATTTGAGTTACACAAAGAGCCAGTTGTAGAAGAGGTTGGTAAATTATTAACTGTACTCCAATCGATGGAGCCACAACCACCCTCTCTATCTGAAGCACTGGTAGGAAAAATCCACTTAGAATAATAAGGAGTTGATTCACCATCGCCACCCTGAACTGGCATTGGAGTAGTAGACGTACTGTTTTGCAACATACAGACTAGCGAATTCAGTACACTATAACCCACTGTATTCTGATAAGACGAGTCGCCGTCGGAAATTTCTCCCATGAATGCATCATAGGTATCTTTATTTAAAATTGAATCCGCTGAATTATTCTTATCATTTGGGTCTACCCAAACAGCATGACCATCTTTTAAATAATTAATCGCTGTATTCCAAAGATTATCCGCCAAATGGACACCTGACACGGTAACATCCATCATTAATTCTTGGCTCAAATTGTATCCCGTTGAGGGGTTAGGTAGTAATAATCCAAACCCTAATGCAATTTTTAAACAGGTATAAGTGATGTTTTTACCTTGTCCAACAAATGAGCCTTCGTTTGCGCCGCGTAATGCCGTCATTAAAACTGTATAAATTAGCCATAGTCCAACCACCATCACTACACCCAGGTTCAACTGATAAAACAATTGACCTAAAAATTGATTATTATTACCTTGAAGAGATCCACCCACGGTACCGAATATTTGAGCTAAAAAAGCGACTGAGATATCCGTATGATTCGTGACAGCATTTCCTGAAACATCATTACTCCAGATAGCGCTATCACTCGAACATGCAGTCAATAATAAAGGTAAGGCTAATAGTAACAATAGCTTTAGCATCGATTTAAAGTTTATTTTTCTGTCTCTCATAATGCCTTAACCTTTCTCTTATTACTTCGTGTGTTTTTTATTTGGAAAAAATGAACCTGAGAACCATTGAATAATCGTTGAATTAATCATTCTATGTTCACAATTAAAAATAAATCGATGCTCACGAAAAGCATTCGCGAACATTAATAATGAAAATACCAGAGATACCATTCCCGACATTAATGGGAAAGATTTAAATAGATAGAGACTATATCCCATCAAGGAAAAACCAAGTATCAAGAAAACTTTCACCATTTTTTTAGCCGTTGATATTCTCTTTCTAAGCTGCTCTTCTGTAAGACCAACTCTCGCGACCAACTCATCCCATGATTGTTGATTATTACCATAATCACCATCAGTAGCAGCGCTAGATGAGGGGACTGCTGATTTATAAAGATCAGCCACCGTATTAGTGTCGTTCTTAAGCGTATCCAACGAGACCCACTTAACAACATTCCACCCTGAAAATACAAAAGCCATAATAAAATCCGAAATTTAGTTTACAGAATAACAATCAATGAGAACTCAATTAATGAGCATTTCATTAGGTAACGGACACTAGCTTAACACCTGACTCTTAAGGCAATATTAAAAAAATGACAAAATTACTATTTTTTAAACAATTCTATCTAGGTTATTGTTTTTTTTAATCAAAAAACATGCAATTATCTGATTTTCTTAATATTATTTTAAGCTTATTCGGTTAATATAACGGTATATGGTTTAAGGCTTACTGCACCGTGCCAACCAACAACCAGGAGGAAATACCATGCCAGATCTCAGCCATGCCGCTGTGCATCAGTTTTGGAAGGAATACGACGATCCTTATCTCTACCGAGTGATCGCGTTTATGGAGGGTGTTGAAGATTGGACGAGTGATGGTGAACCAGCCATAGAAGAAGCATTGCAGCAACTCGGAACAGCGTTAGACGATTTAGGGAACATTGAACTTCAACAAGAAGATGACATGATCCAATTAGTGGCAAGCTTAAAGACTGGCCGAGGACTTCGTCTACTGATGGCCCTGGACATGGCGTATCCAGGTGCTGCCGCTAAGGTATTAATG
The DNA here is from genome assembly GCA_002323325.1 of Coxiellaceae bacterium UBA1530. Taxonomy (GTDB): domain Bacteria; phylum Pseudomonadota; class Gammaproteobacteria; order Coxiellales; family Coxiellaceae; genus UBA9148. Next base: position 36,033 of record DCQA01000010.1, read on the forward strand.
CATGCTGAGAAAGAAACGAAGAATGAAAAAGACACCGCTGGGGTCTTTTTAAAACGTAATGTTATTTTTGAACGATTACGATTAATGGGGCGAATTTTTTCCGCTGAAAGACGAGAACTTATACAAAAAGCATTAGAGGACACAGGGTATGATTAAAACACTAGGCACACTTTTACTAACAAGTTCATTACTCGTTATAGCACCCAATAATTTATGGGCAGATGACTGTAACACTTGGCAAAACAGTCCTGAATCGGTTGATGTGGCATCTCTTACTAGCGTTTCTATCAGTGATGTCCAAAATTGCATGGCCACATGCAACACCCACTATTTATCTTCCGACAGTAACGACTTAAGCCCTGCAATATGTGCTCAGAATGTATCCTATATCGAATACCTCACAGCCTTCGCAAATAATAGTGTCAACGATAACACCACGCTTTCAACGTCAAGCTCGTCTTCAAATACTAGTTCTACTGTTAGTACAAGTGCGCCACCACCTTCTTCCGCAAGTAAAACACAAACCGTATCTAAAAAAGTAGAAACTACGCCACCACCTACATCTACCAATAGCGTACCTACCACCACACAGACAGAAAAACCTAAATCATCCACCATTAAATGGTTCTAACTCGGAGCAACAACATGTTACGCAAAAAAATTCTTCCAATAACAACTATTTCGAGCCTCACGGGACTATTGCTCTCATTATCCATGTCTACTGCTATAGCAGATGAATCAACCTATCAACCTGGCATGATTTTAGCGCAAGTTCAACAAGCTATTACTGGCCTATCTAATGGTATGAACCAATTAGGTGAACAAATCCAGCAACTTAGCTTGGCTCAACAAGAAGCTGATAACAGCTACCGCTACCAGAACGATCCCCAACTGGGCACTATTTCCAGTAATAACTCTGGCTCAGATATGGCACACCAAACGGCCAATAACAGTGCTAATCAATTGTCTAATCAATCCGTTCTAAGTGAGCTTCAACCCATGTCTTATGCAGGGATTGAAACATCCACCTCTGATGGTGTAGCTGTAACAGACACCAATCAAGCCTCTGCAGCCAAAGATACACTCAGTAATATCAATAGTGCAATCCAAGATAATTCATGGGGAATCACTGCCTCAGATACTTTGTTTGCTAATTTTAACTTTTCAACCAACCCAATTCCGAACTACGAAATTAACGGCCAAGAAGTTGACCCTGTCTTTCAAAATCAACCAACCACTCTGCATGATGATTACTTTAACTTTGCCAATTTTTTCGCCCCCACTTCTTTAAATTACAATGATTCTAGTGATGGGCTTGAGGCAGCAAATCACTTTGTCAATTTCATAGTTGGTGATTTTGAGCCGATGTATAATAAAATCATTAATTTAAATGATCTCAATTCAGCCATTGCATCTGCTAATACCTCTGATCCAACTGGAGCTACAGGCGCTAACATCTTACGCCAACTCACAACATCAAAAGCGTTTCAACAAGCTCAACTAACCGTTCGTCAAGCGACTGCGCAAAGATCCATTGCTACCTATACCCTTAATAAAATACAAGCTGAACGTGAAGCCATTTTATCAAAAGACGATCAACCTCAATTAGATTCCATAGCAGCTAACATGGGCGTCGAAGTCTCTAAAGATAATGATGGCAATTATGTTTATCCGAGTAAGGCGCAGATTGACAACTATCAAGCTAACCACGACCTCAATAGTGAATCTTGGTATCAAAATCTTCAAACACTATCTGGACCGAATATTCAAAGGGAAACATTAATTACTATGAAGCAAATACAACAATCACTTGTGCAACAGCACCAAGATAACGAAATCATTCAAGCACTATTAGCCAGTTCCAATATTCAAGCTAGTGCAGCTAACGTACTCATGCTTCAAACAACAAAAAAACAATTTAGTGATTGGATAAAGAGCGTGCCTGAAGACCTTAAGAACATAAAGTCACCTGACGATAGCGGAACTGGCACAAGCTCATAGATACATTCAAAAATAACTGATAGACAATCAGTTATTACTATCTTGAGGAACTAACTGATAATGCGCACCGCAATAAGGGCACGTCACATGCCCTTCTGCTTGGATATCCAAGTAAACTCTTGGGTGTGCATTCCAGACCATTTGATCTCTTGATGGGCAACTTAGCGGCAAATCTGCCTCTGTTACATAAATATGTTTTTCTGAACATGCGAGTTGTGCCATGACCATACCCCAAGAAAAATGATGATTGATGCTGATTCTACCCGCATTCCTCTGTATTGCCAACTAAGCTACTGTTATAATTACGACTATGAAGGAGAGACAACGATGACACAATTTGAACACATTCCGCCACAACCCCCTCTTGATAATTTGAAACTAAAACTTCAATCAACGCCTGAACTTGTACGGGAGGATGACCCAGCAAGTTACGTCATGCAGCCACTAACTAGTACTAAAACTCTGTTTATACAATATGATGACAATATCAATACAGCAACTCAGGCTGTGAAAATTCATCACACACCTCTTTTACTGGTTATGGAAGGGGACTCCTTAGTTGGCTTGATCTCATCGGAAGATCTTCTAGGGGAAAAGCCAATTACATTACAACAGAAGTCCCGAATTCAACGTGAGGATATTACGGTAAAAATGCTCATGACGCCCTTAAAAGATATCCTCGTCATGACACTCGAAGATGTCATGCATGCACGTGTCGGTAATATTGTGGCAACACTGAAACAACTTAACCAACATTATGCACTAGTTACGTCTAATAATGACGATAAAGGGGAAACTCAACTACATGGTATCTTTAATACGGCTCAAATTAGCAAACAATTACATAAAGACATCCAGCATGCGCTTTATCAGATAGAGTCGATATCAAAACTAGAGAAAGAACTTTAGGCTAAAACTTTTTTAACTGATCCAGCTCATCTGACTTAACGATTCGCTTTAATTGCGATATTGCTTCTTTTTGTAACTGCCTAACACGCTCTCGAGTTAATCCAATAGCAATACCAACTTCTTCTAACGTTTCCTCGGGGTTACCATCTAAACCGTACCTACGGCGAATGACTTCTGCTTGACGTGGTGATAATCGCTTTAACCATCTCACAATCTGGCTTTGCTCATCAAAAGATTCGATCAGCTGCATGGGATCCGTGTTTTTTTCATCCTCGATTTTATCCCCTAAAGAACGACCACTTTCGGTGTCTAATGGAGCATCAATGGATGTTTTATTCATAGGTAGCGAAATATATTTTTCTACTTCTTTAATGCTCATTTCAGCTTTTTCAGCAACGTCTTCTAACTTCGGACTTTGCCCTGAAGCAGCATCAGATAAATCATTCAAGGCACGCAAATACCGGTTTAACCCTTTAGCGATATGAATCGGCACCCTAATCGTTTTTGATTGGTTCATAATAGCACGTTCAATGGTTTGTCTAATCCACCAAGTTGCATAAGTCGAAAAACGAAACCCTTTCCTTGGGTCAAATTTATTGACAGCTGTTATTAAACCTAGATTACCCTCTTCGATAAGATCTAGTAGAGGCAGCCCCCTATGACCGTAGTAACGCGCTATTTTCACTACTAACCGTAAATTCGACTGAATCATTAGCGTGCGCGCCTTTACATCACCCTTCATTACTTTACGTGCTGTCACTAACTCTTCACGTGCTGACAGTAACGGCCAATAGCCAACCTCTCTTAGGTACATTGTTGTAGGGTCATATGATGTCACTTTCGTTGGCTGAGCTTGAGTGATTGGTGCTTTTTCATTCACCTCATTCTGCTCTCGCTTATTGGCAAATAATATTGAGTTTGCTTTTAAAGAGCGCTCTGATGGTTTAGCCAGCTTTTTAGGTGTTCTTCTCTTGAGCTTGATTGTCACCTTACGACTTGTCTTCAACGCTTTCTTAGCTAATGCTGGTTTTTGCTTTTTTGCCGGTTTCTTTCGCTGATTCTTAGATAGTACTGAAACACTCTGTTTTGTAGAGCGAGCCACTACCTTTTTTGATCCTATTTTTTTAAGAGACGTTTTAGTTTTAGTTTTAGTTTTAGCTTTTGCTCGGGCACTATTTTTCTTCTTCGCCGGTTTAGATGAAGCTTTTTTACTTTTACCTGGCACCCTGTTTGGCATTTGCTACTCCCTATCAGCCTGATTTGTTACTTTAGCATGTCTGTATAAATATTATACCAGATTAACGCTACCTTAAATACTCCTGAGGATTTACCGGCTTACCATTTTTTCTAATTTCAAAATAAAGAACAACTTTACCCGCATTATTTCGACCCATTAATGCAATTTCTTGTCCAGTCTTAACATGATCCCCTAACTTCACTAAACGCTTTTGGTTGAATCCATAAGCACTTAAAAAAGTTTCGTTATGTTTAATAATAATAAGATTCCCATATCCTTTTACTCCAGCTCCACTGTAAACAACCTCGCCGGGTGCTGATGCACTAATGGACTGACCTAACTGTCCAGCAATTTCTATCCCCCGATAACCACTGGCGGATGTCGAAAACCGAGACACCAGTGTGCCTCGAGTAGGCCAGTGCCAATCACTAATCGATTTCATATACGGGTTAGTATTTTGCACGGTTTGTTCTGAAGTAGACTTTTGGATTGTTGTTTTTGAAGCATCATGAGGAATTGAGGTCATTTTTAAACGCTGACCTGCAGATAGCGCATACGGAGGTCGCAAATGATTCACCTCTGCTAAGCTTCGATAATCCAGGCCGAATGCCCACGCGATTGAATATAAAGTATCACCAGAACGAACAACATAAGCTTCGGTAGCTGCCGATGGTTGATGCCATCCATTAACTACTGGCGCACGCGCTATATCACTTGTGCAAGCACTCAACATCAGAACCCAACTGACTAAGCTAACATATCGCAGCATCAACTCACATCCCTTTCTCAAAACACTCAGTACCCAGCACACCCAACCAATCAGATACCCTTGTCTGAACATCGTAATCCGTCATATCGATCTTCATTGGTGTCAATGAAACCTTATTGTCTTTCACTGCATGAAAATCAGTGCCCACTTGTGCATCTGACGCCTCTCCAATAGGACCAACCCAATAGATCGTCTTTCCACGAGGATCTTTTTGCTCAATGGTTGGTTGTGCACTGTGGCGCTTTCCTAAGCGAGTTACTTCAATACCTTGCAGATCACACTCCGCAATATCAGGCACATTGACATTGAAAAATGTTCTATTTGAGGACAATGGAGAAACCTTGGTTAATTCGACTAATGAACGTACGACACTTGCTGCAGTTTTAAAATGTGAACAATTAGACCCATCCAGTGATACCGCTATTGATGGGAGACCTAGAAAAGCACCTTCCATCGCCGCAGCGACCGTTCCAGAATACCAAACATCGTCGGCTAAATTAGCGCCGTCGTTAATACCGGAGATAATCATATCTGGCTGTTCTTTTAGTAAACCTGTCACTGCCAGATGCACACAGTCCGTTGGAGTCCCTTCTACACTGATAATTCCTGACTCCAATGTCTTTGCCCGAATAGGTCGATGCAATGATAATGAATTACTGGCACCACTACGATTACGATCAGGTGCGACAATCGTGATATCTGCTATGGGACGCAGCGCATCTGCCAAAGCATGAATACCCTCAGCAAAAACTCCGTCATCATTACTTAATAAAATTTTCACAAAAAACTCCTTAAATTTGTTAAATATTAACATCTTATGACAATAATGGTAACCCAGGATATTCCTTTTCACGACATCAGTCATCCGTCATGTTGCCATGAGAACCCGCATAAAAACTTGCATCTCTCAAGAGAACCATTGACACTACCCACATCGACATTCACCTCTAGATACAGCGATCATGAACGGAAAAATTATTGGAGCTAATTTTCTAGTTGCAGGAACTGCCATTGGAGCAGGCATGATGGCGCTACCCATTGCCTGTGCAGATACAGGGTTCATTCCAGGCTTGTGTATCTTAGTCGTGATTTGGTGCTTAATGATTTATTCTGCTTTATTAGTACTCGAAGTTAACTTGACTCTGGATACAAAACATAACAGCTTTAGCTCGATGGCGCGGCAAACATTGGGACGCCCAGCACAAGTCATCGCGTGGATCTGCATGCTATT
>DCQA01000024.1:0-20201 GCA_002323325.1 Coxiellaceae bacterium UBA1530
CCTCGCAAGATGGCAATAGTATCTTCAACCGTCGGCTCATCAACCAACACCTTTTGAAATCGACGCTCCAAGGCTGCATCTTTTTCAATATATTGCCGATACTCGTCTAAAGTTGTCGCACCAACGCAGTGTAACTCTCCTCTCGCAAGCGTGGGTTTGAGCATATTACCTGCATCCATTGCTCCTTCACCTTTTCCAGCACCCACCATAGTATGCAACTCATCGATAAATAGGATCACTTGGCCAGCTTGTTTAGAAATATCTTTTAAAACTGCTTTGAGACGCTCTTCAAATTCACCGCGAAATTTTGCGCCTGCTATTAACGCTGACATGTCTAATGACAACAGACGCTTAGTTCGCATGCCTTCTGGTACTTCGCCATTGATAATACGCTGCGCCAAACCTTCAATAATCGCAGTCTTACCGACGCCTGGTGCACCAATAAGCACTGGATTATTTTTTGTACGACGCTGTAGAACTTGAATAGTACGACGTATTTCATCATCCCTGCCGATTACAGGGTCAAGTTTTCCTAATTCAGCCTGCTCTGTCATGTCAATGGTGTATTTCTTAAGTGCTTCTCGTGATGAGTCTGCTGAAGGATCAGAAATTGACTCACCCTGTCGTAGAGTATTAATTGCAGTTCGTAGGAGATCTACATCGACACCTACATCACGCAGAATAGTACCAATAGACGTTTTATCCTCTGCCGCAGCCAAAATAAACCATTCAACTGAAATATATTGATCGTTAGACTGCTGAGCAAGTTTATCTGCAATATTGACTAGTCGACCGCAATCACGCGAAAGATGGACTTCACCATCTGCACCCTGGACCTGAGGTAAGCGATCAATAGCTTTATCGAGCGCATTGATCAATTCAGGTATCGAAGCACCTGACTGCATTAATAAGGAAGAGACAGAGCTGTGTGTTTGCTGTAATAAAGCCTGCATGACATGAACAGGTTCAATGAACTGATGCTCCTTACCAATAGCTGCAGACTGAGCATCACCTAAAGCTACTTGAAACGATGTGGTTAATTTATCCATTCTCATAATGACACCTATATAACTGTGCAACTCATATATTTATTAAATGAGGATGAGTACTTGAATTTTCAAGACCTAAACAAACATAGCATAAACAATGGATTTCAAATAATAAATCCGTATAGTGATGAGTATGCAGAGTCAAGATAGCTTACAACATCAATTTGCAAAACAAAGTATCTGTTATGGATGCGGACCTGCCAACGATAAAGGTCTCCAGCTTAAGAGCTTTGTTGATGGTGACAAGGTAATAGCGACCTTCCAGCCACAATCTCATCATCAAGCATTTCCAGGTGTTCTTAACGGAGGAATTATCGGCACATTACTTGATTGCCATTGCAATTGGGCAGCCTGCTGGTATTTAATGCAACATCAACGACTCGATACGCCACCCTGTACCGTTACTAGCGAATATACCATAAAACTTAAAAGACCGACGCCTGTAGATAGGCTTTTACATATGAAAGCATCCTGTCAAGCCATAACCGACAACACAGCGACTATAAAAGGGCAACTCATAGCTAACAATAAACTATGTGACGAATGCATAGGAACTTTTGTAATCATAAAGCCTGATCACCCAGCATATCACCGATGGTAATGTTACCCCTATCAAAAGTGACTTCTAAAATTTTTAAAACTCATACGAGAAGTGAACATAGTAGCCAAGTCGAAATTTAATGAAAAAATATATAAGAAATATTTAAAGACAGGCATAAACTTGTAAATTAAAAGTTCCATAAAATTATATTGATCGATAATAAGTCAAACATCACCAAGTAAAAGAGAAATTGACATGAAACTTTTAACGCAATTTTTTGATAATAAAGCTCTATCATAAAGCATGGTCTTCTGTAGACTTTGAGTAAATAGACATCAAAAAAATAATAGAAACCCAAGATCATCTAAGATTTTTTATTAAACCAACATCTACTCTCTGGACTATAAATCATTACCAGTAAAACTGATTCAATCAAGACCTGAAGCGATGAAAAAGCGAAACTCAATGATTTAATATCAATCTCAGTATGAAAAAAAGACGATATATAGATATATACATGAAATATTGCAAGAGATACAAATAGATTCCTTATGCTTTTCATGCGGCGGTTAAAAAGCTCAACCAGAAGCAACAAAAAAAAGCACCAGCATAATAGGAAAACCATATAAGGACCTGAACCCACTGATGCATACTCCGCAACCATCGGAATATGGCCAGAGAGCACAAGTACAAGATTACTTAAAAAAATATAAACGATGAGAAACTGAATCATTATTGATGTCAGACTCACTATTCTTGGTAAATTATTTTTATCCATTAATCATTAACACTCCATGTTATAAATCTATATGTTACTTTGGGTAGAACTCGTACTACTTTGGGTAGAACTCGTACTACTTGCTGAGGACTGTGTATTTGTATTTATATTTGCTTGAGATGAAAGAGCATCTTGAACTAATTTCTGAGTAGCATCATGTGGGGAGTTACTATTCATCAAATTATTCAATGGAAAAATTGGCATTACTCCATCAATTTGCGAGTCAATTAATGTAATATTCTGGTCTTTAAATAAAGTATTCATAGTATCGATGTACAGTCTATCTTTAACAAGATCAGGCCATGATTGATAGACTGATAATATCTGATTAAATTGTCCAATATCACCCATTGCTAGCTGTTTGATCATAATACTTTGACCATAAGCTTCTTGTACTATCTGTTGAGCTCGTCCTTTTGAAGCATAGACTGATTTATTAAAGTCTCTCTGAGCATTATATATTAATGTCTGAACTCTCTGTGTAGCTCTATTAACCTCATCAAAAGCGAATTGCACCTGCTGTGGTGGTAACGCATCAACAATAATAAAATTGGTGACTCTAAGACCTAACTTTAGCTTATCTAATTCAGCCTGCAATTGATTACTTGCTTGTTTCTCGAGCTCGGATCGCTCAGAGGTCAATATTTCAAAGAAATCATATTTAGCAACTAGCTGATTCATTATTGCCAATGAAAGATCATGAAGATTCTTATCTGCATCAACGGCATTAAAAAGATAATCTTTCATGTTATGAATATTGTATTGAATAGCCCAGCGCATGTTGATGATATTCAAATCATGAGTAATGATCAGCCCTTCGTTAGGATCATCTAATCTTCCATTTTCTGATAATCCTTGCATCTCAGATTCCTGGTTAATCCGGCTATTTCGATTTCTTATTGCAAGAGCTTGTTCAAGAGTTAATGGGCGCTCAAGTCCCATCATCTCTCTGTTATATTCACTAGTCACCCGTTGCTTTTGAGCAAGACTAGCTAATAAACCACCTTTTTTCGGAAAAATCTCATCATCCTGCTCAGCACTACTGATCTCAGACTCCTTTACATGATCAGCTCTTATCTCTGCATCTGTGAGATGACTATTTGTGGAGGTTGGCTTAACCTGAATAAAACCAAAAGTCTGTTGCTTAATAAACCCCTTGTATACAATATAGTACCTCTCAACCACGGGAATTTTTAGATGAATCCCAGTTGAAACTGACCGATCATATGCGCCAAATCGCGTGACAACAGCACCCCCACCAACAGGGACAAAAAAAGCATTTTGTCTTACCAACACCCATATGGATAAAACCACTAAAGGAATAATAATAAAGATGATGTATAGAATACGCTTGATTTTCTGTGATCGTGTATCATTTTTCTTTCTACTGAAAATTTTTCCGATAAAGACTGTGCTACCACGAAAAATATAATGATAGATTAACGTCAACACAGTGAAGATTTTTTTCAAACAATACCAGGGATAAGATAATATTTTTTTCACTTTTAAAAGAGAATTTTTTATTTTCATACTATTTTCTCTAATAGGTTATCGCTCGTAAGATCATAATTACACCAACTATAATCGATATAACTGTATTAAACTTCACTATCAATGACTTCCTTATGAAGTTAAGGGAAATCGATCCAAAAAATCCCCCTACTACGGTACCCACACTTGTTATCAATCCAATTGACCAGGGTACATTGTCGTAGACAATACCTCCAACAAGACCGAAGAATGATGACAAAACCATGATAATAATTGCTAACTTGACAGTGTCCTTGACTGGAAAATGTGCTATGTATGTGAGCAGTGGTATTATAATAATACCACCACCGATACCCAGCAAACCTGCACCTAATCCTACTAATATTCCAATAATCACGTACAAAGAAAAATAATCTAGATGATTTATATCCTCTAATTTTTTCTCAATTTGCTTAAGCCTCAAGGTATGTACCGAAAAATCTGCATTGAGGAACATTAGAGCTGCGAAGGCAATCGTAAGAATGACAGGTGAGGTAATGTGGATGAGCAAAGAACTACTGATGACTGCAACAATAGCAACAGTTATGCCAATAACAAGAATAGGCTCTCTAAGAGTCATGAGCACTTTGGTGTGTTGCGTAGAACTAACAAGAGAAGAAAAAAATAATGAAAGCAAACTCGCATTAACTGCTTCCTTGTAGGGAATATCTAACATTAGAAAAAAAGGCATTAAGAAGACACCACAACCTATTCCTAGAAAACCAGCCATATACCCAGCAAATAACCCGTAGAATAAATATAAATATGTCATTATCCTACCTTGCATCTTTGGTTATTTTTACAGACTGATTGGAATTTGATCTAGATATTGTCTTTTTTGAATTCCCAATAAAGTCAAGATAAGGAGTATCCGTGGAGAGTAGCATAGTCGAATTCTTGTTACTAAATAGCTTGCTATAGTTGGTTAACGATTTCCAATAATTATAAAATACTCTGTTTTTATTAAATGCCTTCGAGCTAATCTTAGCAGCATGTGCTTCTGCCTGACCCAATATAAGAAGTGCTTGCTTTCTAGCCGGAGCAAGGATTCCATCTAAAGTCTTTGATTCAAGCCCCTTTATCCTACTGACTTCTGCTACTCCCGTGGCGTGAATCTTTGCAGCTTCCCTCAGTCGCTCAGCAATCATTCTGTCATACATGAGCTGCTGTACATTTTTAGTGTACTCTACGTTACTAATCATAAACGTTTCGATAACTACACCGATGGATTTAGCCTGCTTGTTTACATCCTTTAATATTGTTTTTGTTAATTGATTTCTACCCGTGTACTTACCGTCCTTATTTTTCTTGAAAATTAAATCCGATGACGCAACCAAAGCATCCTCGTCAGTAAACTGTTGATATTCATCGATACTAACAGATTTACTGTCAACAACCGGATGCTCGGTTTGAATGGTATCAAGAATATTACGCTTGGAAACATGTTGCCTCACTGATCCAGAAACAATATTTCGTAGTAGAATACGAGCCTGCTTGATATCATCCACCGTACTGATATATTTATCAAAATCATCTATCCTCCAAAAGAAAAAAGTGTCCATAGCAATGAAATACCCATCTTTTGTTGCTATTCCTGGCTGAGTTTCTTCATCAGAATGAATCCGGCTATCGAGATAATTTGCTTTCCAGATGTATGGAACCTTAAGGTACAAACCCGCCTTGGTGTATGGATCACCAATGATTTGACCAAATTGTGTAATAACCACTGCGCTTCCCTCAGTGATCATAAAAAACCCGCTTTGTAATAAAATAATTAGAATAAAACCAACTGTAAAAGCACAGATAAACCTCATTTTTATGAGACAAAGCACTAAAAGCAGAATAAGCACAAGGCATGATACTATTATAACGATTTCATCTATCATTTACTAATCTTCCATCACTATACTGATAGGTTTTTTTTTCAATAAAAACAGTCACTAATGATAAGCACTTTATCTTTCATTCTTTAGGGATAACGGTCTAATGTCAATAAAAAATAGTACTGATTATAGCTTAGAAATTTTTTACCTGACACGTCCTCGGCAAGGACAATATACTAGCGACAATAAGAGATTAAATTAGCCATAAACTTTGATTCATTTATAGAGGCTTTCTTCTACATAAATTAAGTACGCTTACTATCACAACTCCGTATAGATGTAAGTTAAAATATTATCCATTGATTTACTTAAAAGATGAGTAGTTATTTAATCATAAAAAATTATACTGTTGAACTATAGTCCAAAAAGACAAAATTCTTCAGAAAATATTCTTCTTGTAACATTCGTTATAGCTTGTATCTTGCAGTAGCTATTTTTAACTAGAATACATTACCATGAAACTGAAAATTGCCTTTATTGTTTTTGATATGGCGTGTATTCATGCGTGCTACGCCAATCAATCTGTCGAAAAAAATAACCACTTCTATATCGGCGCCGACTCAAATTATATTTGGATCGATTTCAAGGCTACTTTAACCAATGATAATGCATCAGAAAATATAACTGACAATGAATCTGGTCTTACCGGCGGATTTTTTACCGGCTACGAATGGCAAATGACTCATTTAACCTATGATATAGAGCTTAATTATAATTACGATAATATTAGCCATATTTATGAAGGACAGAATTCTAATTGTGAAAATATACTTAATGATGATCTTGGTATAGAGCTTCATGTTGGTAAATCATTACTTAAAAATGATTACAGTTTTTTAATTCTTGGCGCAAATCTGGGTAACTTTGAATATAAGCGCTATAATGCGAGCACGGGTCAACAAGCTTACTCGAACAGTTACAGCGAGCCTGGGTTTACACTAGGAATTGGTAGCGATTATCCAATAAAAGGTAACTACAAAGTTCATGTTGATTATAAATTTTCACAATACAATGAAAAAGATAATATCAGTGGTGATCAAGGACAGTATGATCGTTCAGGATATGCAAAAACCAATAAGATTTCTCTAGGTATTATCAGGCAGTTTTGATACCAATACTTAGCAATATCATCCGTAAAAAATATTAAAATTTTAAATTACAAAGATTAGAATACGCTGTCATGCCTTGGTAAAATTTTAACTCATTTTAAGAACACTATCAGCACTAATACTTTCAGTTAAAAGCCGAAGAGTATTCTCAATGAGAAGAGATGAATTTTTTGATTCTTCATCACTCAACCCCTGTTTATTAAAATTAATTAGGTCATCATGTTTTTTTAATAATACAAAATCCATGATAATGATCATCTTACGAAATAGATCATCACGCTTTTCCTTTACTGAACTACTAGGGATACACTTTTTGATGAAATCTATGACGTTGAGTATTCGTAATGCAGCCGCTGGTGATTCATTCGCTTCATTAAAAGCCTCATAGAAGATTTCCGCATGGTTACGATCAAGTAGACGATTCATTATTTTACTTTTTTGAGTACGATGATCGTAGAAATATTCTAAAAACTCATTTCGTGCAGACGCACTTTCGTCATCTTTACGATAACCGATTATTAACTGCATCAATAAAATAAATTTACGACAATTAATGTCACTTTTTTTTGACAAGACGACCTCTATCAAACTAGGTATAGGTACCGGACTAGAGTCATGGCTTTCAAAACACTCTCCCGGGAAAAATCGAAAAATAGGCAATAGATCTTTAATTTTGACACTCGTCCCACAAGGCGAAAGCCCCATTAAGTTGATAAACCACGATGTTAGATTAATTTGGTCTGATTTTATCCGTGATTCTTTATTTATTTCGGTAAGCCCAACACCCTTTTCTATTTCGGGAATCTCAACAGCCTTTTCTTTTTCGAGAGGTTCATGCGCCTCAAGAGTATTGACTGTTTCAATGACCGTATTAATCAGCTTTCTAAAGTGATTTATATCTGAATAACACAGCAGATACCACAAAGCAGACTCTCCATTATACGAAACACCTTTCGAGAATATATAAAACTCATCTTTCAAAATCAATTGGCCGTCTTTTATTATTAAATTATCCTTTAGGTCATTAAGGCGTTGAGCAGCCTCTTTATCTATTTCAGGTGCTACTTGATTTTTGTTAGCCATCTCAATAATCCCATTATCCATTTCAGGTGCTACTTTATTTTTGTTAGGCATTTCAACAATCCCATTAATTCTAAGATAAGCTTATTTTGGTAAGAACTTCTCATTCGAACTATCATGATTTGGACAATTTATCACAGTCCGATGACATTGGATTGAATCGTTTGATGGTCTATAAAATACAAGGAGATCGTTGGCGTGACGGTTACGATTGATACCTGATTGACGAAACATCATGTTTCAAATTAATTGGCAATTTATATTCGATAATTTAGCGTTAATTTAAGAAGAATGATCGAGAACCGTGTCTTCTCCCAAAGACTGAAAGTCCCATAATGATTTATCCATCAGCTGTGATGGCTGAATACTTTGTAAAGCATGCAACATATTACTCGGAATTTTAGGATTTTGTTCTGCCATTTGTTGAATCCAGCGCTTGACACGCACTCGCGCTAAATTATCTTGGGAGCCACACAAATTGCATGGAATTATCGGAAATTGCTGTTCATCAGCAAAGCTTTTAATATCCACCTCTTGCACATAAACCATGGGGCGAATCACAACATTCTTTTTGTTATCGGTGAGTAGTTTTGGCGGCATCGAACGAACTTGACCGCTGTATAAAATTGACATCATTAATGTTTCAATCAGATCATCGCGATGATGACCTAATGCAATTTTAGTGAACCCATGCTCTTCCGCATAACGGTAGATATTGCCTCGTCGTAGTCGTGAGCACAACGAACAATAGGTTTTGCCTTCGGCAATTTTTTCTTTGACCACTTGATAGGTATTACGTGTCTCAATCTCATAGGGAATACGATTATTTTCCAGCCATTCACGTAAAGCTTGATCATTCCAACCAGGCTGTGATTGATCGAGTGTATACGAGAACAATTCAAACTTATTATGGCTTTCGATCCGCAAATGATTGAGTATTTTGAGTAAAGTAAAAGAGTCTTTTCCCCCAGATAAACACACCATAACCCGATCACCTTTTTCAATTAATCGGTAATCAGCAACTGCTTTGCTAATATAGTGCGCTATTTTTTTTCCAGATTTTGAAAGACTACTCATTGGTTTTCCTGCAGTTAACGCCCTGGCTCGTCGTTCCAAAGCAACTTGTGTAATTGAAATTGAAAACGAACAGGAATTCTATCTGCTACAATCCAATCAGCCAAACACTGCGGCTGTAATTTTTCATAGACGGGTGAAAACAACACCTCACAGCGATCTATAAAACCATGCTCAATGATTGATGACTTGGACCATTCATAATCCTCTCGTGAACTAATCACATACTTCACTTGATCACTGGGTTTTAAATAGTCGACGTTAGCAATTCGATTGCGATGCATTTCTCCTGACTCTGGAGTCTTCCAATCCATTACCGTCATCACACGTTGGTCGATAGGCGCAATGTCCAAAGCTCCACTGGTTTCGATAGAGACAAAATAACCGGCATCACACAATTGTTTTAATAGTTCGATACAAGCAGGTTGCGCTAATGGCTCACCTCCAGTGACCGTGACATACTTAGGTTGATACGCAGCAACCTCGCTTAACACCTCCGTTATCGTAAAGCGCTTACCACCTTTAAATGCATAAGCACTGTCACAATACACACAGCGCAATGGGCAACCCGTCAAACGAACGAACACCGTTGGATACCCAACGGTGCTAGACTCTCCTTGTAATGAATAAAAGATTTCCGTAATGCGAAGATCAGACGGATTAACCACTTTGTGTAACAGCAATTTTTTTCAGTTGAATCGCAGCAAGCTGGGCTGCTGTACTTTTCGGGTAGTGCTTTTGAATAGTTTGAAAGCCCTGCTTAGCATCATCAACATGACCCATATCCATCTGAATCGACGCGATTTTATATTCAGCATCAGGACGCTTGGCTGAAGATGGGTATTGTTTTATTACGGTAGAAAACTCCTTTAACGCAGCTGAGTTATTCTTCTTCAGTAAATTCAATTCACCCAACCAATAATGTGCATTCGCAACAAATTGTCCCTTAGGATAATCAGTTAGATACTGCTGATAAGCAACGCGTGCCTGATCGTAATGTTTATCGGATAAAAATTCTGATGCACGCTGATATTCAGCAATATCCGTTAGCGTCTGAACACCAGAATCACTGGTATCCGCTACCTTTGAAGATGCGCTATCATCGTGCTGACGACTCGCATGAGAAATTCGAGCATCTAAATCTTTATAAAAAACTTTCTGTTGCTCTTTTAATTCAGCTAATTCGTGCTGTTCCTCTTCTAGTAAACCACTTAGTTGCTGGATTTGATCCTGCATATCAGCCACTTGCTGTGGTAAGTTCATACCAATCAAATTCTGTAGTTGTTGATTTAAACGACGAACCTGCTGATTAAGAGAACTCGACGTAGTTGATGTTGGCTGATGAAAAGAGGCTTGTTTGGCAGGCCAACCTGATGAATGTATAGCATACGCCTCGTGATTAGTTTGCTGAACAGTTGATGGGGGAGGTGGTGTTACTTCAGAAACATGAGTGTCGGTCAAACTTTCAACGGGCGGTAGTGCCTTCACCTGAACCGGTGGCTGCGGCAATATAACCGCATCTGTTGCTGCTAACCTTGGAGATGCATCTAAAGTGGATTGTTCATCTGAAACTGAGGGTAACTCCAAAGCAGCCTCTGCCTTAATGGCGTGTGTTGATGGAACGCTGGCCTTAGATGATGCTTGGCCTCGGGATGTGATAGGACCATCGTACCAATGATGCTCGACAGACTGTGACGCACTATTTTGCTCAATACTCGTTGCATCGATAGCCGGTGCATCAGCCAATGCCATGCTCAACAAGGATAGCGACAATGCAAGTAATGAACTCCGCAAGCATTTGGTTATCATGATAAATTCTCATAGACTAATTCGACGCGACGATTCAACGACCAAGCTTGCTCGTTATTTCCCATGGCAGCTGGTTTTTCTTTACCGAAGCTCACCATGTCTATTTGATTGGGATTCACACCCTGTTGCTCCATAATACGAGCAACAGTCTGATCTCTACGCCAACCCAAACCGATATTATATTCTCGACTACCGCGAGCATCTGCATTTCCCTCTAAACGGACCTTTACATTAGGATGTCCAACTAAGTAGTCTGTTTGAATCAATAGAGCCTTCATGTCTTCCGCCAACATCTTACTGTTATCAAATGAGAAGTAATACGTTTGATTGGCTGGAGCAGTTAATGGGTTGATCACCCTACCCATTGCATCAGTTTGAATTGACGACGTATCAGCAAGCCCGAAGGTTTGAGCTGAACGAGTTGCATCGATACCCCCACTCGGCATAGATGACGAATAAGTACCTTGTTTATGTGATGAGCTACATCCGGCTAATAATACTAAAACTGAAGCAGCTAACGTAAAACACAACTTGTTATTAAACATTTTTCCTCCGATGCATTAACTTAAAAAAGGCGACCATGCAGGCTCTTGAACACTACCAGCTTGTGCAGGCAAGCGCAATTTCACAGCACCATCGGTAGACACTAGCGCTAGCACACCACGCTGGCCACTATGCATTGCGTAAATTACCATTTTTCCGTTGGGCGCTAAACTCGGGGATTCATCTGAACCGGATTGTGTCAAAATCTCGACACGCCCTGAAACTAGGTCTTGACGCGCGATACCAAAAGACGATCGATCACGATGCATCATCACGATAGTACTTTGATTTGGCATAAAAGAGGCCTTTGCGTTGTAATTACCATCAAATGTTATTCGCTTGATCCGTGTACTGGATAAGTCATATTGATAAATTTGAGGAGATCCACCTCGATTTGAGGTGAATAGTAAGGTATTCCCATCAGGGGACCAAGACGGTTCAGTGTCAATGGAAGAACCATTGGTCAACTGTTGAATCGATCGACTAGCAATATCCATTACATATATTTTCGGGTTACCGGTTTTTGTTAATACTAGCGCCAAACGTTTTCCATCAGGAGAGACCGAAGGCGCACCATTAATCCCTGGAGAGCGACTGATTAAACGGCGCTTTCCACTTGCAATGTCTTGCCAATAAACCGCAGCTTTATGCCCCTCAAAGGAAACATACACGATGTGACGACCATCTTTCACCCAGGTTGGTGACATAATGGGCATATAGGAGGTCAGTAATGGTCGCGGATTATATCCATCGGCGTCAGCAATCATCAGCTGATAGGTGGTTGGTTTTTGATGAGGACGAGACACTAATACATAAGCTATTTTGGTTGAAAAAATCCCCTTAACACCTGTTAAGTTGTGATAAATGGCATCACTCATGTGATGTGCTAATACACGCAAGTCTTGTTGATTTACCGTGTATTGTTGCTGCAGAATAACTGCAAAACTAGACTGACTATTTTCTGAACGTGATTCACGATACAAATTGATAAGTTGCACCGATACTTCAAACTTGCCTGATGACAAAGGACGCACTGAGCCCGATAAAACAAAGTTAGCGCCTCGTTTTTTTAATGCGGACAAATCTGATTGCGATGGGGATACCATCAGTTTTTGTACAGTTGGAGCAATCAAACGAAACTGGCCACTGTTTTTTAAGTCAGATCGAATTATCTCAGATAATGTGGTTTGCCCGGGCACATCAGAAGTTTCAGAGACAAAAGGTAAGACAACGATGGGCATTGCAGCATCGACGCCCTGCGTTAATTGAATTTTTAGCTGTGAAAATGTCGGGCTTGAGATTATGGACGCCACTAGAAACATCATGCACATCATCGATCTTCTAATCATTATTATCCCTCTTACTACGTCGAAGGAGATCTTATCATGACTGTCTTTGGCGAAACAATCAGACTAAACTTACGAAAAGGACCGAATAAAGCGACATCAGTTGGTACAGGCAAAGGCGAGGCTTTATAAACCGCCACTTCTGCTGAGCGATCAAATGCAGCATTGCCACTACTTTTTGATAACCTCACATCTAAAACAACACCACCTGGCGCTAATTGTATCAAAAATTGGCAGCTGAGCGATTTATTGACATCTCGTGAGATCAACCAATAACTTCCGATCGACTTTGCTATTCGTTGTTGATACTGGTTAATAATCCCCTGATTATAAGTCACCTGTTTCAGCTGTTTTTGCTCTTGCTGTAATTGCTGCAACTGTTGTTGACGTTGAAGATCAGCAGCTTGTTTTGCCAATGCGTTTAACTCTGCAAGCTGCTTCGCTTTTTTTTCAGCCAATGCCTTCTCTTTTGCCAATGCCACAGCTTTCTCTCGGGCCAACGCCAAAGCCTTTTCTTTAGCGGCTTTTTGCTGTGCCAGTTCGCGCTGCTTTCGTAAATGCACTTGCTCAAGACGCCGTTTTTCAGCTGCGCTTGCTGCTGCAATCCTACGCTGCTTGGCTTCGCGAATTGCTTGCTCCCTCACCTGAACAGCATGCACTTGTTGCTGAACTGTTGCTGTACTAACTGCTGCAGCCTTGATAACAGGAGCAGATGCTGTCACGCCAGGCATTAGGGAGAGCTGCTGTTTTACGGGGAATAAAAGAACCACCAACAAGACAAAATGCAACATGAGAGAGTATCCCAAAAAACGGCGATCTGTTCGCTCTAGCCCCACTTTATCCCCCATTAATCACATCCTATTGAATTGCACACAGTGTGACATAAAGTTTCATTGGATCTCAACAAGATGTGTTGCATTCCTGTTAATGAAAAAAGAACACTATAGGATCCGCTGACGTTTTTTGGTAGTATTTTGACACTCAATCGATGATGGATTTATTCAGGGCATGAAATACCCACACGCGACACACACCTTTTTGGCACATCACCCAAAAGGTCTCTCTTATCTAATAGCAACTGAACTGTGGGAACGCTTTGCTTTTTATATTGTTCAAGGCTTACTGGTTTTGTACGTTGTTCATCAATTTCAATGGACAGACAGCCGCAGCTACGCACTTGCTGGCGCTTATACTGCCCTTGTTTACATGTCCCCTCTCCTAGGTGGTTACCTAGCTGACCATATCATCGGTCAATCCAGAGCACTTATTATCGGCGGAGTTATTCTCATAATAGGATATGGATTAATTGCTATAGGCTCCCAAACGTCATTGCTCATAGGTCTGAGCTCTGTTGTGCTAGGCAATGGCTTCTATAAACCTAATGTTTCAACACTTGTCGGCAACCTCTATACGAAAGAAGACAACAAGCGCGAAGGGGGCTATACGCTCTTCTTTGTTGGTTTCAATATTGGTGGCTTCCTCGCCAACATCTCCATTGGATTTATTAAAAATGCTTTTGGGTGGGAAACCAGCTTCCTACTAGCTGCTATTGGTATTGCGATTGGTCTATTGATCTTTCTCTACGGTCGTCGATATGTCATCGACTCCTTCGATATTTTACAAATCTCGAAAGGCACTCCGCCCAACCCGATCCCTTGGCTACCTTTGATAGTCGCCTTCTTGATTTTCATAGCAATTACAACGGGTCTTTTATTTTACAGTCGGCTTTCAAATATCGCTTTCATCTTATTTGGCATCAGTATTGCAGGCTATTTTCTACACTTAATTACAAAATATCCAAAAGAGCAAGCACAAAAACTAAGTCTATTATTATTCTTAATGATGATCTCAGTGCTTTTCTGGGGACTTTACTTTGAAGAGTACTTAGCTGTAAATCTCTTTGTTGACCGTGTCGTTCATCGCACCTTATTTAATATTCACCTACCGGCCACTTTTTTCCTATCACTAGAACCCTTCTTTGTGGTAACTGTCGGTGCTTACTTTGCACGCCTCCTCAGAACATCACCCCGTCTAAATATTCCTATGCTTAATAAGTTCATACTGGCTCTTGTCTGCATGGGCATTGCTTACGGTGTTCTGACTGTCAGCACCCACTTCCCTATGAGCTCAGGCCAAGTTCACTCCTATAATATCGTACTTTATTATCTGTTTATTACACTTGGCCAACTTTTCCTCTACCCTATTGGTATGGCAGCCGTATTAAAACTTTCCCCTAAAAATATGCAAGGCTTCATGATGGGCACATGGTTTTTTACACTAGGATTAGGTGGCAGCCTTGGAGGCATATTTGGTAGTCTAGCAAAAGTCAGCCAGGAACAACTCACCTCATTAACAACAGAACGCCTTATCTATCAACACGCTTTTCTGTCATACGCCCTAATTGCATTAGCTGGTGTCTTCATCATATTGATCCTTAAACCAGTTGCACGGCATTACCTAGGCAACATCATGGAGCTGTAGATTAATCATAGATCTACATAGACATTTATCATGCACCATACATCGAGCTATTTAGTAGCGTTTGGCGTTTACCTTATGTTGATAATCATAATGTGCCTAATCGCCAATCGCAGAAATCAACGACTCTCTGATTATGTACTGGGTGGTCGAGGCTTAAGCGCCCCTGTCACGGCATTGGGAGCTGGCGCTTCTGACATGAGCAGCTGGTTATTGCTGGCCTTTCCTGGAGCAATTTTTGTCAGTGGCATGAATCATATCTGGATGCCAATAGGCTTACTTATAGGCGCCTATTGTAATTGGCGCTTCGTATCAAAGCCTCTGCGTATTTATACCGAAATTGCCAATGACTCCCTTACTATACCCTCATATTTAGATCATCGTTTTAAACAACACAGCCATTACATCCGTGCATGCAGCGCTATTATTATTCTAATTTTCTTTACACTATACTGTGCCGCCAGCTTTGTCAGTGGAGGACTATTATTTCAAGTAGCATTTGGCTTAAGCTTTCAACAATCGCTGTTAATAAGTAGTGTTATCATCTTAATTTACACCATGGTTGGCGGCTTTCTAGCCATCAACTGGATTGATTTTTTTCAAGGTACCCTGATGCTTCTGGCACTAATCATTGTTCCACTCACAGCAATCATACATGTACATAACCAACACATTTTATATAACGAACTTAGCCACCTACCATTAGATTATTTTAATCCAATAAAAAATATCACAATTGTTAGCATGATATCTTTACTAGCATGGGGCTTAGGATACTTTGGTCAACCGCATATTCTTACACGTTTCATGGCAATTCAAACACCTAAACGTTTACCACAAGCTCGTCGAATCTGTATTAGCTGGATGTTTGTCTCCTTGCTTGGTGCAACTGCAACAGGCATTGTAGGGAGAATTTTTTTTGATTCAGGACTAGCAAATCCTGAAGAAACCTTCCTTCATCTCACTGAATCTTTATTCACTCCAATTATTTCTGGAATATTGTTCTCAGCCGTACTCTCTGCAATGATGAGTACAGTCGCAGCTCAACTACTCACCTCATCCAGTGCACTGATTGCTGACTTTTACGTGGTCTTTCTCAGAAAAACTGCCTCTCAAAAAGAGCTCGTTATCGTTGCAAGACTCTGTGTGATTATTAGCTCAGCGGCGGCACTACACCTAGCATTCAATGAAAAGAACACATTATTTTTACTAGTGAAATATGCCTGGAGTGGAATCGGTGCGTCCTTTGGCCCAATCATCATTACCTCATTATTTTGGAGAAGAACAACTAGTCAAGGCGCTATAGCAGGTATTACGATGGGTGCAATAACAGTCATTCTTTGGAAGACTTTCCTGTCACCTCTGGGTGGTTTTTGGGGACTTAATGAAGTTATTCCCGGATTTACTGCCTCAAGCCTTGCTGTCATTGTTGCTAGCTTACTCAGCAAAAAGCCCTGCCCTGAAGTGCTAACAGAGTTTTCAAAAGTTCATGATCTTATGTTAGAGAAATGAAAAGGATTCAGTGCTGCAATTAAAGCCAAACAAACCACTACCATCGCATATAATCCGAGCCAGAGTGGATAAAAATGTGCATGCAATAAACTAATGGCAACTAATGGGGCCGTCCCCCCAATCAGTGAGTATGCTAAATTATATGTAATTGCAACAGAACTATAACGAGCTTCTACGGGAACTAGTTGTAAAATATAAGCCATCAGTGGCCCAGTTAAACACGCAATAATGATTGCTAATAGTAATTGACATACAAACCACACAGCAACAGACACTGCAAACATCCATGAATATATAGGAATGACAACACATAACAGCATCACTAATGCAACTATCACGAAACGTCTTTTAGAATAATAATCCGCTAACATAGCAAATCCCACAGAAGCGACCAGTAAGACAATTGTAGCAATCGTGTTTAGTAACATGATATTCGACTGACTAGCTCCTAGAAACTCAGACACTGAGACTGGCAAAAACACAAAATTCAAATAAAACAACAAAGCCCCCGGTGAAAATAAACAAGCAACTCTTAACAAGAGCACTTTATGTGATTGCCATATTTTTTTACATGGCTGTGCCAAAGTTGCACCTTGTTGCTTAATGACTAAAAACTCACGTGACTCCACAGTTCCATGACGCAACCATAAACTTATTAAAAGGCCAATTATTGCAAGTAAAAATGGAATACGCCACACGAATTCTTGCATTGCCTGTGCTGAATAATAATAATGAAAAAAGCTTAAGATAGTTGACCCCAGCAATATGCCGAAGCCTGAGCCAACAAACAACAAGGTCGTATAAAAAGCTTGACGACGCTCTGGTACTGATTCGTAAATAAAAACCACTGAACCAATCATCTCTCCGCCCGCAGCAAGACCTTGCATTAAACGCAAGCCAATCAAGAGTACAGGGGCCAACCAACCAATAACAGCATAAGTCGGCAATATGCCTATCATCGTCGTAGGTAATGACATGCAAAGGATCGTGTAAATAAAAATCGACTTACGTCCTTTGCGATCTCCTAATGAGCCAAATAACCATCCACCTAGCGGACGAATCAAATATCCCACAGAAAAGACGGAGTATACTAATAATAATCGTAGCCATTCACGATTCGACGGAAAAAAACTTCCTGCAAAGACCGGGGCTAAAAAACCATAGATAGCAAAATCATACCATTCTAATAACGTACCTAACCAGCCAGCAAAAACTAATCTCTTTATCGAGGAACTGTGAACCTTCATTCTGATAACAGTAAAACGCTTCGCAACTTATCCATCGCCGTATCAAGTATCCATTGTTCTGCATCCACTTGATTACGTGCCTTGTATTCAATCACACCTTGATCAATTCCACGCTCAGAAATCACAATTCTATGCGGTATACCAATCAAATCAGCCGTTGAGAACATGACACCTGGACGCTCACGACGATCATCCAATAGCACCTCCACACCCATGTTTATTAATTCTGAGTAAATTGAATCAACTAATGCCCTTACTCGATACGACTTATGCATTTGAACTGGAACAATAGCAACTTGAAAAGGCGCCATTGATGCAGGCCAAATAATTCCTTTGTCGTCATGGTGCTGTTCAATAGCAGCCGCAACAATACGTGAAATACCGATGCCGTAACATCCCATACTTACATGTCGCGCCTTTCCTGTATCATCCAAAACAGTAGCACCCATCAATTGAGAGTATTTATCCCCCAGTTGAAAAATATGTCCTACCTCGACGCCCCGAACCAACTTTAAGTGCCCTTGTCCATCCGGGCTGAGATCTCCTTCCACAACTTGACGTAAATCCATCACATCGCCCAAGGCAACATCTCGCTCCCAATTAACATTTTTCAGATGATATCCTTCCTCATTTGCACCGCAGATAAAGTTCTTTAGCACAGCTGCATCACGATCAACAATGGTCGGAACATTCAAACCAACCGGACCTAACGAACCTACTGACACACCTATTTCTGACTGAACAGTTTCCTGATCAGCAAGAACTAACGGATTGGCTACTCCCTCAATTTTGCCAGCTTTCACCTCATTGAGCTCGTGATCACCCCGTAATACAATGGCAACTAAGCCATCTGAGGCACTACGAACAAATAATGTTTTTACCATTGCAGTAGTCAATTGACCTGTTAATTCTGATAATTCTGTCATTGTTGAAACATTCGGCGTCTCAAAGCGCTCCATCATGATAGACTCAGTATCATCTAAAGGTTCAGGTGCCAATGCCGTTGCACGCTCAATGTTTGCTGCATAGTCACTAAGATCACTGCATGCGATCTTGTCCTCACCACTATCAGCTAGAACCTGAAACTCCTGAGAAACAGCACCACCTATCGCACCACTATCCGCCTCAACGGCACGATAATTAAGACCTAAACGTCTAAAAATAGCATGATAGGCAGCTTCCATACGAAGGTAACCATCTTGTAGTGAGGTCTGATCTAAATGAAAAGAGTAAGCATCCTTCATTAAAAATTCTCGAGATCTCATCACACCAAAGCGTGGTCTAATTTCGTCGCGAAACTTAGTCTGGATCTGAAAAAGATTCATTGGTAACTGCTTGTAACTACTTACATTATTCTTAAAAATAGCAGTAATCACCTCTTCGTGGGTTGGACCCAAGCAGTAAGTATTATTATGGCGATCCTCAAGTCGACATAACTCTGCACCATATTGATCCCAACGGCCACTTTGCTGCCATAAGTCTGCAGGTTGAACCATTGGCATGAGCACCTCTAATGCGCCCGCTTTTTCCATCTCATCTCGCACTACCTCACTCACTTTTTGCAAGACCCTAAGCCCCAAAGGTAGCCAAGTGTACAATCCACTGGACAACTGTCGAATCATACCAGCACGCAACATTAATCGGTGACTAGTCAGCTCGGCATCTGCCGGTGTCTCCTTTAATGTAGGCAACAAAAATTGACTTAATTTCATACAGATAGTCTCGTGGTTTTAATTGCGATCATGGTAGTGGATTGACTTTCTAATGTCTAATGAACATAGAAATACTAGAAGCCTATTAAAGATAAAATAATAAACCATCCAATCAACTCATCAATAAAAAAACCCTGCCAAGGCAGGGTTTTCAGGGATGCTGAGCAAGGGATTACTCAGCATATTCAGGGGTCTTCAGTTGTCTATCAATGTCGGTTGATGAACACTTACATCCTACCTGTGTGCAAGAATCTTTGTCAATCGAGCATGAAGAGGAAGGAGAAAAAATCATATCCCTTCATCATCTAATCGCATGATACTTAATCTAAAAAATATTCATTTTTTTTTAAGGTGACAAGTAACTGTTACAACAAATAATCTAAAATAGGTTTTTTTGTAAAAAAAAACCCCGCCAAAAGAGCGGGGTTAATCTTAGCAAGACGATAGTCGTCATGAGAAGATGGGTTTGGATGATTACATCATACCACCCATGCCGCCCATGCCGCCCAT
>DCQA01000024.1:20522-20710 GCA_002323325.1 Coxiellaceae bacterium UBA1530
CCCATGCCGCCCATGCCGCCCATGGCAGCAGCGTCACCAGCAGAGTCTTCTTGCTTAGGTAGGTCAGTGATCATGCACTCAGTCGTTAACATCAAACCAGCAACTGAGGCAGCGTTTTGCAATGCTGTACGAGTCACTTTAGCTGGATCCAAAATACCCATAGCAATCATGTCACCAAATTCACCAGT
>DCQA01000024.1:21011-21281 GCA_002323325.1 Coxiellaceae bacterium UBA1530
CAATCATGTCACCAAATTCACCAGTGGCTGCATTGTATCCAAAACTATCTTCAGTATTTTCTTGTACTTTAGCCAAAATAACAGCTGCTTCTTCACCGGCATTAGATACAATTTGACGTAGAGGCGCAGTTAACGCACGACGCATGATATCAACACCTACACGTTGGTCTTCATTCGTCACTTCTAGTGTGTCAATAGCACGCAGTGCACGAATTAAGGCAACACCCCCACCAGGGACAACACCTTCTTCAACAGCAGCACGAGTTGCAT
>DCQA01000038.1 GCA_002323325.1 Coxiellaceae bacterium UBA1530
TTTTTAATAGCCATTTTAGTTCCCTGTAATTCAATTAATTGGCAATACTAATTCTAAAAGAATATTTTGTCCATGAGTTAACGTTCATCACGTAGCACTTCCATGTGCCGATAGTAATCCGTTAATTCATACTACCATCAATGACGCATTTTTTTCTAATAAGACGATGGATTTCCGGATTATTTGACGCACATTCAATGACAGATACTCCATCATTATCTCTATTGAAAATTGATCCGCCAAATTCTAGAAGATATTTAAAAATACCAGCTGTGGATTGGCATGCAAAATGCATGATTGAATACTTTAATCTGATTTAATACAAAAAAAGCTGATTGCGCGAACAATCAGCTTTTAGTATGTAACATAATGATATTATCAGTATCTGAGTAAGTGTCCTAGGATTTTACAAACGATGACAACATCTCAATGGGTAATGGAAAGACAATGGTAGAAGAATTATCACCGGACATATCCATTAAGGTTTGTAAATAACGCAGCTGTATGGCGCGAGGCTCTACGGACAAGATGGCTGCAGCCTCTTGCAGCTTATTAGCTGACTGCAACTCACCATCAGCATTAATGATCTTAGCACGACGCTCACGCTCTGCTTCAGCTTGCCTTGCGATAGCGCGGATCATACTTTCGTCTAAATCAATGTGTTTAATTTCCACTTGCGAGACTTTAATACCCCAGGCATCCGAGGCTTCATCTAGAATATGCTGAATCTCTTGACTCAACTTATCACGCTCTGACAGCATTTCATCCAACTCATGCTGACCCAAAACAGCACGCAAAGTAGTTTGTGCTAATTGACTGGTCGCCTCGAAGTAATCTTCGACTTGAATCACACAACGCTCAGGGTCAACCACTCTGAAATACAACACCGCATTCACGCGAACAGAAACGTTATCACGTGAAATCACATCTTGAGAGGGCACATCCATAACCACTGTCCTTAGTGCAATCCTATCCATTTGTTGCAAAAAGGGGATGATGATAATAAGTCCTGGACCTTTAACACCTGTAAAACGCCCTAGAGTGAATACGACGGCTCGTTCGTATTCTTTTAAGATATTCACTGCACTAAATAATATTAATGCAACAACAAAGACTACAAAGATAAACGCTATGTTAAACATGAAAATCTCCCTATTTTTTGGTTAATGTTTTTTATCGATTTTTTTAACGGTTAAGATTAAATCATTGATGGCTATTACTTTCACATGATCGCCCTCAGACAAACTGCACTCCGATTCAACATGCCACCACTCACCAGACACTTTTATCCACGCCACTCCATCTCGTGTAACAACCGTGCCGACTTGATCCACAACACCACTACCACTCATAACAGCAGGTCGGCGATGAGAAGACCACGCCATCCTTGCAATCAACACACACACTAATGCACCAGAAGCTGCAATACCCAACAATGTACCGATGGGGACAGCGTATCCCAATGCGGATTGGTCAAATAACATCACCCCACCTAATACAAAACTAATGGTACCGCCAATGGCAAGCACACCAAAACCACCCAATATGACCTCGACACACCATAACACCATACCAAGAATCAATAGACCCAACCCGATATAGTTGATAGGAAGAATATGCAAGGCATATCCTGCTAACAATAGGGCAATCACACCGAAGACGCCTGGTAAAATCAGCCCCGGTTGACTGAACTCGATATAGAGACCCACTAAACCTGCTACTAATAAAATCAGAGCAACACTAGGATGAGTGATGGTTGATAGTAGCTTTTGTCGCCAAGTTGGCTCAATGACTTGAATCTCATTGGGCTTTAAAGAAAGTGTAAGTCGTTGGTCGGGCATCTGCACAGATTTACCATTTAACTGTTGAAGTAAATCATCTAAAGTGGGCGCCAGATAGTCAACCACACCTAATTGTAGCGCCTCGCTAGCCGATAAACTTTTAGCATCGACTACCGCTTGCTCGGCCCACTCGGCATTTCTTCCTCTTAACTGTGCTAATGATCGAATGTAAGCCGTCGAATCACTTAAGATTTTTTTCTCCATGGCAGAGGGTTCACCGTCAGCCTTTTTTTCAGGTGATGCGCCACCTAAGGCAACCGGGGTTGCTGCACCAATGTGCGTGCCTGGGGCCATAGCCGCGAAATGACTGGCGTACATAATGAAGGTGCCCGCACTTGTTGCTCTTGCCCCACTGGGTGACACATAGGTCACAACCGGTACTCTAGAGGTAGTGATAGATTCAATGAGTGCACGTGTAGAAGTTAATAAACCACCCGGCGTATTCAACTCAAGCACAACCAAGTCTGCCTTCACATCTTCTGCCTCATCGATACCATCAGTGATATATTCCGCTGTTGCAGGACCAATCGGACCATTGATTGACAGCTGAACAATGGAAGGAGTTGCCCATACAGATAGAGTGATACAACTCAAGAACAAAAAGCATAATAACCTGATAAAATTATTCACGTGAGCACCCTCCTTGTCAGCTCATTCTTATCAAAACTTTATGACATTCGCCACTGCGTCCCCTCTGCAGTATCTTCTAATACAACACCAATGTCATCTAATTGTTGACGTAACGCATCCGCTTGCTGCCAATCTTTTTGCGCGCGTGCTATATCACGGGCATGCACAAGCTGATCTATTGCCTCACTGTCCAATGACTTTGAGCCCGATTGCAAAAATGACTCAGCATTATCTTGTAAGATACCGAGTAAGGCACCACAAGATCGCAAGATGCTCACCAAACGCTTAGCTTGTGTTATATCTTCCTTCTGTCGCAAACGGTTGATATCGCGCGCTACGTCGAATAACACTGCGAATGCCTGCGGTGTATTAAAGTCATCTGACATAGCAACTAAAAAAGCTTGATAACTTGGGTGTTGAATATCTACTTGAATATCGCTTTCCAGACCACGTATTGCTGTATACAAACGCTCTAATGCTTGTTGGCTGTTTGTAATGGCTGACTCAGTATAATTAATCGGACTGCGATAATGGCTACCTAGCATAAAATGACGCAGGACCTCAGGATGATGATTCGATAAGAAATGACTGATTGTGATAGAATTCCCTAAAGACTTCGACATTTTCTCGTCATTGATAGTCAGCAAACCCACATGCATCCAATAGTTCGCTAACGTACAACCATGAGCTGCTTGCGACTGCGCGATTTCATTTTCGTGATGGGGAAATTTAAGATCCATACCACCACCATGAATGTCAATCGTCTCACCCAATAATTCAGCCGCCATGGCAGAGCACTCAATGTGCCACCCTGGTCGACCATCACCCCAGGGTGAAGCCCACGAGGGCTCATCCGGTTTCGCATGCTTCCACAGAGCAAAATCCAAAGGGTTATGTTTATCGTCATTTGCATCAATACGAACACCACTCATCAAAGCATCCACATCACGCCGTGATAGCTGACCATAATCGTGATAAGACTTCACTGAAAAATACACATCACCGTTGTTAGCGACGTATGCCATTTCTTTATCAATCAGACGCTGTATTAAAGCAATCATTTGTGGCACGTAGTCTGTTGCTCGAGGCTCGTGATCGGGTGGCATCACACCAATAGCTTGCTCGTCCTGATGCATGCTGTTAATCACACGCTCAGTCAAGGCTTCAGTGGTTTCATTGTTTTGTAATGCTCGCTGAATGATTTTATCATCGATGTCAGTGATATTACGCACCCACGTCAGGCGGTAATTCAACGCTCGAAAGGTGCGAGCTACCATATCAAAAATAACAGCCGCACGTGCATGGCCTATGTGACAATCATCGTAAACCGTATTCCCACAAACATATAAGGTCACCTCGCCGGGTACCAAAGGAACAAAATCACGCTTTTCTTGATGTAAACTATCGTATATCTTCACTCACACAACTCCAAATCACCCTGGACCATGGATTAATCCAGGTGTTTTTTTAAAAAAGTATGCTACACTGCACAGCCATGACACGCCATACTTATTTCATATCAGACCTTCACTTATGCGAATCACACCCTGAAATTACGCAGGCTTTTTTAGATTTTGTAGAAAAAAAAGCCATTCACGCTGATGCTCTTTATATACTGGGAGATTTTTTTGAAGTCTGGATTGGTGATGACGACGACACGCCATTAATACAACGTGCTTGTCATGCATTGCAAAATCTCCGTCAGTATAATACGGCACTTTATCTCATGCATGGCAACCGAGACTTTCTAATCGGCCAAGCATACACACAACGTGTTCATGCAACACTTCTGCAAGATCCTTGCGTTGTTGATTGCTATGGAAAAAAGATTCTTCTGTCACATGGTGATGCATTATGCACTGATGATACCGCCCACCAACGCTTTCGTCGTATTGTTCATCAGCGCTGGTTACAACGACTATTTCTGTCATTACCACTTGCATGGCGCCAACAAATAGCCAGTAAAATTCGTATAGCCAGCCAAAATAGGCCATGCGATAACATAAACGATCAACGCTATGATGTCACTCTAGAGGCAACCACTCGACTCATGCAATCTCACGATGCGGATTGCCTTATTCACGGTCACACCCATAAACCAGAGCACCACCTCGTTAGTATCGATTCAAGGTCTGCCTCACGCTATGTCCTGGGAGCCTGGGAAGATACCGCACAAATATTACGTCTTGATGGTTATCGACACATATCGTTTGAAACACTCAATATTGCAAACTAGCCCCCATGTCTTACAACCCCTTTAATATTCCCTAAGGATTCGATATGATCATCAACGCTCAATCAGTACTCATTCGATAAACAAAGGACAACTATGATTTCACAAGCAACTTACATTTGGATTGATGGTACAGCACCGACCAAGCGACTACGCTCAAAAACACGCATGCTACGCTTATCAAAAGGCGAAGCCCAACTTAGCGACTTCCCTGAGTGGGGCTTTGATGGCTCCTCCACACAACAAGCACAAGGCCATGACTCAGACCTGATATTAAGAGCCTGTGCTTTCTATCCAGATCCGCTCACAGGGCAAGGAAACTATTTAGTTTTGTGTGAAGTTTATATCGACGATAACACGCCTCACCCAAGCAATACGCGAGCAACACTTCGCCAACAAATGGAAATTTGTCGTAACACTCAAGATCCGTGGATTGGCTTTGAGCAAGAATACACACTCTTTAACGGTTTAACTCCTCTAGGTTGGCCTGAAGGTGGTTATCCTGCACCTCAAGGACCATTCTACTGCGGCGTGGGTGCTGATGAAGCCTTTGGTCGTGACTTTGTACAAGACCATACAGATGCATGCCTATATGCCGGCATCATGCTATTTGGAACCAATGCTGAAGTCATGCCAGGACAATGGGAATTTCAAGTCGGATATCGTGACATTGATGGCGAGAGTGCAGACCCTCTCACAGTTAGCGACCACCTGTGGATTGCTCGCTGGCTACTTTACCGTATCGGTGAAGAATATGGCATTACTGCAACTCTAGAGCCCAAGCCGGTTAAAGGCAGCTGGAATGGGGCGGGAAAGCACACCAACTTCTCCACCAAAGCCATGCGCGATAAAAATACTGGATGGAAAACCATTGAGTCAGCTATCCATCGTCTTGAAATCAATCACTTCAAACATATCCCATTATACGGTGCTAGATTAAATGAACGTCTAGTTGGAGACTATGAAACGTCTGACATCAACACATTTTCAGCAGGTGTTGGAGATCGTAATGCATCCGTTAGAATACCCAAAGCGGTAAAAGTTAAAGGTTATGGTTACATTGAAGATAGACGACCAGGTGCAAACGCTGATCCTTATGAAGTATCCAGCATACTGGTAGAAACCATTTGTGAAGTGCCACAAAATACAAATCATATAGAAAAAGAAACCGCCTAATCCTCACATTACTTCCACCGTTGTCACTGGACCTCCACCCAGTGACAACACCAAAAACGCTCTACTTAATGAAACCCGACAGAGGCAATCCCATCGAGATTATTCGTTTTAAATTTTCTAGTATTATTTATCAATCCCTCCAACTATCACCAACTGATCAGTACTTGAACTTTCGTCGTACACTTGTCGATATCCAACAATCTATTATGCCGTATTATTTACTCCTTGAATGATCATATTAAATGAGTGAATTAATTCCGTTGTTGTTTTTTTTTGTAAATCTTTATAAGATTCTGATTAAATTGTAAATAATTAAATTAGTCAGTAATAGCAATAGTTAAACTATCAACTTTACATACATGGAGGTTTTTCAATGTCTGAGCTAATGTTTGCTTTAAACACTGTCTACATTCTATTTTCAGCAGCATTAGTCATGTGGATGGCTGCCGGATTCACTATGCTGGAAGCAGGTTCCATCAGAAAAAAAGACGTTGCTGAGGTCGTTACAAAAAATCTTGGCCTCTACTCAATTGCTTGTTTTATGTACCTCCTTTGTGGATTTTCTTTAATGTATCCTGGAGATAATATTATCTCTTCATTTCTACCTAAAATTGGCTCAAGCTGGGGATTAAACTCTCACATGCTTACATTTAACAAAGAACTCGGCTTCTCAGAAGCTGCGAACTTTTTCTTTCAAGCGGTTTTTGTTGCAACCACCATGTCCATTATATCTGGAGCTGTTGCGGGAAGGATGAACTTAATTCCATTCTTCATACTGTCCGTTGTTGTCACAGGATTCATCTATCCTATAGAGGGATTCTGGAAATGGGGAGGAGGCTTTCTTGACAAACTTGGCTACAAAGACTTTGCAGGTTCTGGAATCGTCCATGTTTGTGGGGCCTCAGCTGCTCTTGCAACTATCCTATTCCTAGGCCCACGTCACGGTAAGTATTGCGATAAATTCGGTAACGCAACACCTATGCCGCCGTCTAGCATACCGCTTGTTGCTTTGGGTGGATTTATACTTTGGCTAGGTTGGTTTGGTTTTAATGGTGGATCTCAACTAGCCATCAGTACAGTGAAAGATGCAAGTACGGTATCGCAAGTCTTCATGAATACAAATGCAGCTGCAGTAGCAGGAGTAATAGGTGCTCTGCTTTGTTGCAAACTCAACACAGGTAAAATCGATGTCACCATGGTAGTTAATGGTGCGATTGCTGGACTTGTAGCTATCACCGCCTCTCCAGATACACCCTCTGCTGGAACTGCTTCTATTATAGGATTCATCGCCAGCATCCTTGTGTACTATTCCATTTTATTTTTCGAGCGAGTAGCAAAAGTTGATGACCCTGTAGGTGCTATTTCATCTCATGGAACAGCCGGTATCTTTGGAGTTATGGTTGTTCCGTTCACCAATGATGCCGCTAGCTATGGAATACAAGCACTTGGGTTTGTTTGTATCTTCCTATGGACTTTCATCACAGTCTCGATTGTAGTATTTCTAATAAAATTTTCTATAGGTCTACGACCAACAAAAGAAGAAGAGCTCTTAGGGTTAGATGCACTCGAATGCGGCATGAAAGCCTACCCTGAGTTTGGAAAATAGCTATACGATTCTTGCAAGATCATGTTTTATCAAAAAAGCAAAACTTACTGAGCAACCAACAACCGAATACATAAAAAAGGAGGCAAGCGTGCCATCGATACCGAAGCAGTTAATATTCT
Organism: Coxiellaceae bacterium UBA1530; assembly: GCA_002323325.1. Taxonomy (GTDB): domain Bacteria; phylum Pseudomonadota; class Gammaproteobacteria; order Coxiellales; family Coxiellaceae; genus UBA9148. The sequence goes on from DCQA01000038.1 coordinate 7,606, forward strand.
CAAGTGTTTTATTGGCGTTATCAGTCAGTCAAGTTACTCTATCTGAAGAACAACCATCTGATTTCACCTACAGTGCAAACGTCGGATTTTATTCGGATTATATCTTTCGTGGATATACGCAAACAGACTCTAAGCCTGCTGTTCAAGGTGGATTTGATCTTAATCACAAAAGTGGAGCTTATGTTGGAACTTGGTCATCCAATGTAGACTGGACAGTCCAAGGAGATTACATGTCTCAAAGCTCTGCTGAATTTGACTTTTATGGTGGTCTAGCAAGAACCCTCGGACCCGTTGATTATGATATCGGGGTACTGCAGTTTTATTATCCTGGTGATAACATATCATCAACTGCTGAAACGAATGCTACTGAGGCCTATATCGGTTTCTCAAAAGACTTTGAGATCTTTAACGCAAGCTTCTACTTTTATAATGTTTTATCGGATGATGCCTGGGGATTTGCCGATGCACAAGGAAGTCAGTACTATAGTCTTGATATCGATGTACCCATTGGAAAAACACCAGTGACTGGAACCTTTCATGTCGGTAATACCCAATTCGAAGGCGATGGTAATGCGCAATACGACTACAGCGATTGGAAAATCAGCTTAGATTACACCATCAATCAAACCTTCAATGTTGGTGCATTTTATACAGACACAGACCAAGAAGAGAGCATATGGACTGTTGACGGAAACTTCTTAGGTGATTACCAATTTGGAGGTTATTTATCAGCAAGTTTTTAAAAATAAGCTAGATTAATAATAGCTACTTTTATAAAAGAAACACTCATTGAAAAGCCACTATGAATAACAAACATAGTGGCTTTTTTATTATGTGTTAGAAGCTTTACAGGCAATCCGACCAGAATTATTAGCTTTTAATTTTTCTAATAATTTTTTTCCAATTCCTTTAACTGCTATTAACTGATCAACACCTGAAAATTCACCATGAGCTTGTCGATATTCAACAATAGCTTGTGCTTTTTTTTCAGCTAAGCCATGCAATGTCATTAAGACTTTTATTGAGGCCTGGTTAATATCAACCACAGGTTCTTTTAATGGCATATAAGCCACTTGAGCATTGGACGAATGATCCAACGATGCTGGTTCATTACTCGCTAATGCAACACACGACACCAAACAACTGCAAAAAATCGCAGTAATAATCGGTTTTGACATACATTCTCCTTGATTAAATAAAACACAACTATTTTAGATATAATGAGCGCTATTTAAATATGGTAACTATGACGGTACTGCCATCGATTGAAAAAATAATTACTACTCAAATATCACCCATTGAATATATCTCACAGAATACTGATCGACAGACAAGTCTATAAAAAAGATTATTGACAATAAAACGAATACAACAAGCATTGTGATAAAGATAAGAAAATGACACTACACAACAGCTCTCATCTCACGATAAATATGTTAGGATCTAACATACATTTAATACAATGAATGGCGTCTTATGATGAACAACCCTATCTGGACAGGTCAACAACCCCAAGCGACTCTAAATATTGAGTATATAAAAGAGGTACTCTCATTAGAGGAAAAAGTACCTGGAGATAATGAACTCTTAGAATCGCTCCAAAATTACCAGACACTCACTGATGAAGAAAAACAAACGATCAGAGAAAAACTGGCGCAGCGCTTTGACCAACAAGCCGACACGCTTGAAGTCATCAACTTAATAGAGTCTATCACTGGACAATCCATTGATGATCAGTTGGAAGCCATTAAACAATCCATAGATAAATCCGAAGAAGGTAGTCATAAACATCAGCTACTCACTGATCACTTGGAAAAATTAATTGAGAAACACCAATCATGCATTCAACATGCCAACGAGTTTAATCAAAGCATCGAAGGCGAGCTTACGGAAAAAGAAAAAATTCCCAATTGGCTACCAACTCAAGATGACGATATTGCTTTTAATGATTATCATACAAAGCAACTCGATAAACTTAAAAGCAATCTTCAAGATCAGGGCATGGAACTAGAAACAACATCTGATCAAACAAACATCCAAGAAGGCTCTACCACTCATACAAAAGAAAGCTGGCTTGAAGAAAAGAGAAAAAAACTCGGCGAAAATTTCAAAAAAATGAAAGATCAAATTAACGAAAACTTTACTAAAAAACTTAACGACGTGTATACATCACTTAAAACAAAGGTGTCGAACACATTTAAGAGTTTATTCAAAAAGACTAATCGTGATGATGCTAAAACAATCTTTTTGAAAAACGC
>DCQA01000003.1:0-18224 GCA_002323325.1 Coxiellaceae bacterium UBA1530
AGAGGGATTCGAACCCTCGGTGCGCTATTAACGCACACTCACTTTCCAGGCGAGCCCCTTCAGCCACTCGGGCACCTCTCCAGTCAACCATCGTTACGGTGCCATAGATTAAACTAGAACACCGGTAGAAGCAATTCATACTTCGATAAAAGCGATGGTTGATTTTGTATATTTTTCAATCATCTAGCTCGTTTTCTTCATGCTAAAAAAACTCACTAAAAAATCAATCAGTGAGAATGATACCCTATCTTTCTTAAGATAACATTAAAGAAGTCGCATAAATAACACTGAGATATTCTCGTTGATAATGGAGATCTTTGAGTGCGCATGTTTGTGGCTCTATTTGGTGTTTTTTGAGATGATATCGACTTGGAGGTGATAATATCTGTAAAATCTACGTATTAGATCTCGTCAATGTAATGAGCGGTATGATAGTATCGCAATAGTTTTGTTATTACACGATCATTCGGAGAGTTAAATGTCTGATAAATCTTCTCAATCTCGCTACCTAAACTGGACAAACATTTTGTTTTTCTCCATTAACACCACAGTCAGTGTTGTGGGCACCGTGTTATTATTAATGTACGGCACTATTCACTCGGCAACCTGGGTGCTGGCTATCATCACTTGGTTCATATTTGGCATGGGTGGTATCACGGTGGGTTATCATCGTCTGTTTTCACACAAAACCTTCAAAGTCGTAGCACCTGTCAAATTTCTTCTCTTGCTTTGCGGTGCTGGCGCGTTTGAAGGCAGTGTCCTGGAGTGGTGCACGGATCATCGCAAACACCATCGTTACGTCGATACTGAAAAAGACCCATACAACATCAATGGTGGGTTTTGGTATGCCCACATCGGTTGGATTTTCACGATTGATCCCAGTAAAAGAGATTTTTCCAATATCAAAGATTTAACCGATGATTGGATGTGTCGATTTCAGCACAAATATTTTGTTCCACTGGCTATTTCGACCAGCTATATCATACCGATAGCTATCACCTGCATATGGGGTACTTTCCTAGAAGGTTTGATGATGGCTGGATTGCGGATAGTTGTCCTGCAACAGTTCACTTTCTGCATTAACTCGATTTGTCACATGTTCGGGAAGAAAACTTACTCATCAACTCAAACAGCGCGTGATAATTGGTTCACCGCACTATTAACTTTCGGGGAGGGCTATCATAATTTCCATCACCAGTTTCCACTGGACTACCGTAACGGGTTGCGTTTTTATCAGTTCGATCCCTCTAAATGGACCATCTTCACCTTAAGATGCTTGGGGCTAGCGTCTGAATTACGTCGTGTGAGTATAGCTAAACGCTTGCGCTATAAAATTCAATTCGATTTTAATCAGATTAAAGCCATGAAATCTAACGTCAGCGAATTAGTTCAGCCGCTTTATGATAAAGTGACGTCGCAAATCATGCATATCGAGTCGCTGGAAACGGCCATTAAGCAGTTAAACAAACAAAGTCGTATAGCTATCGGTCATAAACTTGCTCAATACCAAGTGAGCTTGAGTGATAAGAAGCAGCAACTTAAGTCCGCTCACCTTGAGCTTAAATACTTTGCAAAGTCTTGGAATCAGGCATTGTCAAATGCCATGCAATTAAAGCCCAAATCTCTGGCAACTGATGGTGCTCCATAGACTATGACGCACATGCAATTTACTGTCGCCAAAACTGACGGCTTAGCCCGTCGTGGCTGTGTTCAATTCCCTCGTGGTGACATTCAAACGCCGGCATTCATGCCTGTTGGAACCTATGGCACCGTCAAAGCGATGACGTCACATGAGGTTCGTGAGACAGGCGCAGATATCCTATTGGGTAACACGTTTCATCTGATGTTAAGACCAGGCACAGAGGTTATTAAGTTACACGGAACTTTGCATGATTTCATGCAATGGTCTCGTCCCATTTTAACCGATTCAGGTGGATTCCAAGTATTCAGCTTAACTGATTTGTGTAAGCTAACAGAGGAGGGCGTGACCTTCCGATCACCTGTCGATGGGGCGGTTGTTCACTTAACACCAGAACGTTCGATAGAGGTGCAGCGCGATCTGGGCTCTGATATTGTGATGTGCTTTGATGAGTGCACACCATACCCTGCGACAGAGGCGGTTGCTAAAACTTCTATGGAACTGAGTCTTAGATGGGCAAAACGCTCACGTGATGCTCATGGAGATTCATTATCTGCCCTATTTGGTATCGTGCAAGGTGGCATGTACCGAGATCTGCGTTTGCAATCTTTATCAGGGTTAACCGATATTGGTTTTGACGGCTACGCCATAGGTGGTTTGTCAGTGGGAGAGCCAAAACACTTGATGATCAAAGTTCTAGACGAGATTACACCTCACATGCCTAAGGAGAAGCCCAGGTACCTCATGGGAGTTGGTAAGCCTGAAGATTTAGTCGAAGGTGTGCTACGAGGCATAGACATGTTTGATTGCGTTATGCCTACACGCAATGCTCGAAACGGCCATTTGTTCACAAGTCAGGGTGTTATAAAAATTCGTAATAGTCAGTATCGCCATGATACCAGGCCACTTGACCCTAATTGTGATTGTTACACGTGTCAGAATTATTCACGTGCGTATTTACATCATCTTTTTCGTACGCGTGAAATTTTATCGTCTCGTTTAAACAGTTGGCATAATTTGCACTACTATCAAAGCTTAATGCAGGGTTTGCGAAATGCTATTGAAAAAGGTACATTACGGGCCTTTGTAGAACAATTTTATCAAAGTCAACAAACAAGGGTTTAATTATGTTGAATAAATTATTAGTCATCATTTCAGGTCTTTTGATGAGCGTGGCTGCAATCGCAGCAGAAGGTACTGCGTCAGCACAGCAAGGGATCGGCTCCATGGTCATTATGTTTGGATTGTTTATCGTTATATTCTATTTTTTGTTAGTTCGCCCTCAACAAAAACGTGCTAAAGAGCAAAAAAGCTTAATGGATAGCGTTGCTATTGGCGACGAAGTAGTCACGGCTGGTGGTATTGTTGCTCGCATCACTAAACTACGCGAAGGTTTTGTCGTACTTGCGATTGCCGAGGGTGTTGAAATGACCCTGCAAAAAAGCTCCATTAGTGCTGTCCTTCCAAAAGGAACCTTGGATTCTGCACGTAGCTAGATTCTAGCTAAGCTCGAGCATTTTATTAGTCAATTCTCATGGATAAAAGGACCAGGGATCAATGAATTATTATTCGCCATGGAAGTATGTTTTATTAGTGGTCATGATTGTACTGGGAGTGTTGTATGCGTTGCCTAACCTGTACGGTGAAAACTATGCAGTCCAAATATCCAGTCGTGGCGCTCAGTCGTTGTCAGAGACTGCAATCACTCAAGTCGAGGATACGCTCAAGGCAAAACACATCCCCTTTATCTCAGCAACTCAAAATAATGATTCTATTCTCGTTCGTTTTGATGAGATGGATTTTCAGGTCGCAGCACAAGATGCTTTAGAACAGGAGCTGGGTAACACTTTTTCTGTGGCACTGAACTTAGCCCCTAAAACACCCCGTTGGTTATCCTCATTGAATGCCTCACCCATGAAGCTTGGGTTAGATTTGAGAGGCGGCATACACTTTCTTATGCAAGTCAACCTCAATCAAATGATTAAGGAAGTTGAGAAAACTGATTTAAGTTCGATGAGTGATCAGTTGCGACAAGAGAACATACGATATTCTGACTTGAGGGTGGATAACCAGCACGTGGTGCGAATATCTTTTCGTTCAGAGGAGGCGCTACGTTCAGCCTATGACTTGCTATCCAAGCAGTTTCCAAACTACACAATGACAAAGACACAGAGTAACGAACAATTTTCATTAAGTGCCGCGATGGGTAAGAACGCACTCGTTAAGCTTCAGCAAGATGCTATGTCGCAAACAATCAGCATTCTGCAATCACGCGTGAATCAGTTAGGCGTTAGTGAACCAGTTATCACTCAGCAAGGTTTAAATCAAATCAGTGTAGATTTACCGGGCATTCAAGACTCAGCACGTGCAAAAGCGCTGATTGGAACTATGGCAACGATCAATCTTCAGCTACAAGACGTTGACAATGACGCTTATCAAGCACAACAATCCGGCATCATCCCGTTTGGATCATCATTGTTTACATTCGAAGATCGTCCTGTGCTGTTGAAAAACAGTATTATCCTGCATGGTAATGCTATTTTGAATGCCTCCACGACAACCGGGCAAAATGGAAGACCCGCAGTGTCTGTGCGAGTCGGTTCAGGGGCAGCTACTTTATTTAATAAAATCACTGCGGCTAACGTCGGAAAGCCATTAGCCACTGTTTACATTGAGAGAAAGCCTGAGACAACCATTGTTGATGATAAAACGGTTACGAAGAATGTTACTTCAACCAAAATTATCAACATTGCTACGATCCAAACAGCGCTGGGTACCAATTTTGAAATTACGGGACTAGATTCTTTAGCTGAAGCCAATAACCTCTCTTTACTTCTACGCTCAGGTGCCTATCGTGCGCCACTCGACATTGTCCAAGAGCGCATTATTGGGCCGAGCCTAGGTAAGCAGAATATACAAATGGGTGTTCGCTCTTGTTTGATCAGCTCCTTGGTTGTGATCATTTTTATGGCACTTTATTATTCCGTGTTTGGTTTGGTGGCCGACTTAGCGCTGATTCTTAATGTTATTTTTGTCGTAGCCGTCATGTCGCTGCTTGGGGCTACCATGACGTTACCGGGTATCGCAGGGATTGTTCTTACAGTGGGTATGGCTGTCGATGCTAACGTGCTGATTAACGAACGGATTCGCGAAGAGCTACGAAATGGAGTCACTCCTCAAGCTGCTATTAATGCGGGTTACGATCGTGCTTTTTCAACGATTGTTGATGCTAACGTCACGACCCTTATCGTTGCCATTGTCTTATTTACACTGGGTTCTGGTACCATTAAGAGTTTTGCAATTACTTTAACGATTGGTCTAATCACCTCAATGATCACAGCCATCTTCTTTACGAGAGCGATTATCAATTTGCTTTATGGGCGTAAAACAAAACGTCGTTTACGGTTAGGGATGCGTTATAAGGTGGAGAAATAAGATGGAATTTTTTAAAGCGAACACAACAATACAATTCATGCGCCAACGTAAACTGGCAGCTTTATTTTCCATCGTGATTTTCATAGCCTCACTGGCTGCTTTGATTACACAAGGACTACAGCTCAGTATCGAGTTCACTGGAGGAACCACGTTCGATGTTTCCTTTAATCAGCCTGTAAACGATCTTAACCAACTGCGTACTGAATTAGTGGATGCGGGTTTCTCTCAAGCTTCATTGACGCGCTATGACACGGATGACATCTCCGTCCGAATTGCGCCGCATAAAGCGTGGACGCAAGATCAACTCCGAGCACGATTAATGGCTGTCTTGCCATCGGATGCCACCATAGGCTCTCTCGAATACATTGGCCCCTCTGTTGGTAAGCAATTAATGACAAATGGTGTGTTAGCGATTGTTCTAGCTATGCTAGGCACCATGCTCTACATCGCCTTACGTTTTGAATGGCGATTTGCCGTTAGTGCTGCGGTTGCATTGGTGCATGACCCCATTTTGATTTTGGGGATTTTTGCTTATTTTCACCTGGAATTTAGCTTAATTGTATTAACTGCTATTCTAACCGTAATTGGTTATTCGTTAAATGATACGATCGTAGTGTATGATCGGGTGCGTGAGAACTTTCGTCGCATGCGCAAGGGTGCGCCTGCAAGTATCATGGACGTCTCCATCAACCAAACATTATCAAGAACTATCATGACATCCAGTTTAACGCTGGTCGTAGTGATTGCCTTGTTTCTTTTTGGCGGCGAGACAGTTCACGGCTTTGCGCTAGCTTTAGCGATTGGTATTGTGATCGGGACCTATTCTTCAATCTATGTAGCAGGTTCCCTAGCCATTTCCTTGGGATTAGATCGCCAGGATTTGATGATAAAAGCCAAACCCACCGCTGATCAAATGCCTTAGGGTTCACCTGCACAAAACTGAGTGCAGTTGTTCTCTCCTGACGCTACGTTTACCTCTTTATCATCTAATCTATTCCTTTAATTATGTTGCAGCAGCCTTATTTGAAATCGTATGATGGTCGTTATCATTCAATACACCACTGATAGGCGCAAGAAGTTGCCGATTTAGAAAAGTGTAGCGCTCACGCAAAGTATTCAACGAGCAATCGATGAGTTAAGTTTTATACTGGATGATTCTTTTAGACGGCCATATATGTCGCTTATGCCATTGCCATCAAGACATTAATTGTTTAAGCCTACTTTTTCATTTTCTGCATAGGTAAGTTAATAAAAAGCTCTGTGTTTTATTCAGGAGTTATTTCTGGACATTGTGAATTTTTAGCATCAACTTCACGATACAGCTTCTCTATTTGAGGTTTATGTTTTTTGTCGCGCTATCAGTTTTATCAGTTTTATCAGGTAATAGACTACTGCTTAATCGAGCATCTCCCCCGAATAAAGTTGGTGTTATCTCACTTAAAGGAAAACGGATGCTACGGACTCTAGGTTTAATCATTTCATTCTCGTTTAGAGGTTTGGCAGGATCTAGTTCTTCAAATATATGGTAGGGTTTACTTAAACCATTATAATTCTCTTTATCATTAGCGAGGGACTGATAAGTCCTATAATTAGGTATTTTTTCCCTTACTTTATCGTCAATAAGTTGTTTCAATAAAGCATCCTGATCACGAAGAGCCTCTAATGCTTCATCGAGGCGGCTCGTCTCAATAGCGAGCGCCTGAATATGTGTTTTTTGCATATGTTTCTCAAACTTCTTGATTGATTCACCTTTATTTTTGTTGATGTGATCATGAATCGTTCCAATCCGCTCAATGGTATTACTCAGGTGAATCAAACAGACGGCTGCTAGCCTAAGATCTTCTGTGCTTAGCTCACTATGAAAAGATCTGACTCTAGCAACTGCAACTGCATGGGGGCTACCGAAACGCTCATCATCATCAATATAATTGACTTGTCCAAAATGATTACTTCCTTTAAGGATAGGAGTATCCGGATGTTGTTTCTCTTGTTGTCGTCTTTCCTTGGGGTCATGAATTTCAATAAAAATATCACCTTTTTTATTATTACCCAGCTGTATAGGGAAATGTATTTCCTTTAATGCACCAACACTCACTTGACTGCTAGCATTACCTCGATCAGGCGTGTTGTAGATATATCCCACTGTGTCGTTCCATAAATACTCTTAATTGAACAATATATTAACAGTAAAAGATTAAGGAATTATTAAATATTGGTTTTTTTTTAATATTTCCTTAAGAACACCGGCGTATAATATGGTCATTATTCCTGAAAAATAGAGATACTGATGGGTTCTTTTCTTTCACGTTTCAAAGATTATTCACGAAATGCTTGGCATAGCTCTCAGCATTGGTTGTTACGTGTGATTGATCTTTATGAATGGGTGGTTCGTTTTATCAGTGCGCTTCATCAAGCTATTACAGCTTTTGTTGTCACCATTGCTGTCGTGATGCCATTAGTGGGATTGTTGATTGAAGCTTTAGGATTACTGGTATCACCCATAAGGTCTATCTTTTCATCGTCATCGACTAAACCAATCAATCATATTTCGATGGGTCTTAAAATATTTACTGCCAGTATCATAGTGGCATGTGTTGTAGTAGGCTTTGTCTTCCCGCCCGCTGGGTTATCGATGATACTCATTGGATTATGCGCAGGCGCCATGCATCAAGCTTACAAAACTTATCGCACGGCGAACAAGTACATGGAGTCATCCAATAACGACCACCATCAATTACCAAAGACTGTCTCAGACTACGAGCAGAAGCTCAAGCATCGTGGAGCCAGCTTATTATTATCTGGTATTAATATTGCGCTGTTAAGCGTGACACTGCTCTTTCCACCGGCAGCTATTTTTTCACTACCACTGTTAATTGCTATCAACATTGGAGTAGCAATTCACCAATATGCTAGACACACATCACAGGCTAAATCGCGTTCAGTTGAAGAGTCCAGTGACGCTCCAATAACAAACCATGAAGTCCCTTCAAACCATGACTTAGATAGTCCATCTGCTTCGGAAGAAGGCCTCGATACCAATACTCATTCCATTGAAACTAATTCTGATTCTGTAAATAACGAGACGGTGGAAGAGGGTGCTTTAGCGATACTTGAGGATGTCCCTAGTTATTCATCAACGCCTCTCTCTGAACAACATTGGTCGGGGTCTATGCTCGTTGTAGCAGGGTCAATGTATGCTTTTGCAGGCTGCTTTGATCTTGCGATTGTTATGGTGACTATATTTGTTGCAACATTTAAATTGGCACAGCGCTCATCTGAGACTATGGGTACAAACACGATGCCTCAGCTCGAGGATGATTCATCTCAACCTAACGCGAATGAGGACGTTACCTCTGATATAACCTCGCATGAATCTCAGGAGTCATTAGCATCTGTGGTAGATCATCAAAGACCAGTCGCTGACTTCCTTCACGCCATGGATCATCATGTCAGGCCAAGAACCTCATCAACGTATCAGGAATGTCATGCGCACAGTCACTCTTCGCAGAGTGATGAGTCCGAAACAACCCATGATAGAGACTCAGTATCCAGTGAATCAGCAATGATAGGTCGTTTTCTTGATGATGAGGTGCATGTTTTAACACGCCACAGTTTGCCTGAGCGTCATGTGAATATGGAAAGAGATGAACTGCTCATCGATTCTGGCGTACGTGTATCTCAAGATGAAGATACGAGTAAAAGATTGACCGATTGATTTGCAAGTCTTTAGTTCTTATCGTAGTGTGTCGATTCGCATGATGCTTACAAGGATTGATGATGAATAACTCACACGCTTCTTCTTATAGGACTATGTTTAGTGCTGCGTTTGCTACGTTGATTGAATGGTTTGATTTTACGATTTACATCTACATTGCCTCTTATATCTCACAGTTATTTTTTCCACCACAGGAAGGTATGACAAGCCTGCTTGAAACTTTTGGGATATTTGCTGCGGGATATGTTATGAGACCTCTAGGTGGAATTTTTTTTGGCTCACTAGGCGACAAAATAGGGAGAAAGAAGACCATCATACTGACTGTTATCTGTATGGGTGTCTCAATGTTAATGACCTGCTGCTTGCCGACCTATGAGCGCATTGGGCCAATAGCCCCTGTGCTATTGTTATTTGCCCGAATGTTGCAGGGGTTTTCTGTGGGCGGTGAGCAAATCGGTGTCATTGTGATGCTCATTGAGCACGCGCATCAGAATTACCGTGGTCTATGCACATCCATTGTTACATTTATTTCAGGCAATGGCGTCTTACTCAGCTCACTAACAGCTACCTTGTTAATTCAGCATTATTCCCGAGAACAGATGTTAGCTTTTGGTTGGCGGATACCTTATATCATTGCTTGTGTCTTAACCGTGATTGTATTGTGTTTTCAGTTTGGTATGAAAGAATCACCTTATTACGAGGCTATCGCCAAAGAAGAAGGTATTGACCATCACCCCATGCGTAATGCACTGAGGTATGAATTTAAAGCGATTGCGATTGTGTTTCTGCTAGCTGGCTATTTGGGTGTGGCTTATTACCTCAACTCTGCTTTTCTACCAAACTATTTAGAATCGATATTGGGTAGGCCTAAGACAGCTGCGATGATTATAACAACAGTGGCAGCGTTTACGTACGCCTACACTGCGCCTATCTGGGGATGGTTGTCAGATGTGGTGGGTAGAAAGCCTGTTTTTATCAGCGGTGCACTTGGCTTACTACTGATGAGCTATCCGTTATTTCTGATGTTGGAGTCGACTCGTTTTTCTCAGATACTATTTGCTGCGGTTATCTTAATGCTGTTTGTATCGATCTGTACACCGCCATTTGTCACCACAATCAGTGAACTGTTTCCAACTCAGCATCGATACAGTGGTGTATCGTTAGGTTATAACATAGCTAATGCGATCTTCGGAGGTACGACGCCATTGATTGCTACTGCACTGATAAGCCTCACGGGTAATGCTTTAGCACCATGTTGGTATTTAATGGCGCTATCGTGTCTCGTGCTGATTGTGCTGACTAAAATGCCTGAAACACGAAATAGCCAACTGCAGGTCTAGAGATTATTTAGGGTAGCTTTTGATGGTAGACAAGCCACCATCGACGCGGAAAACTTCACCAGTGATCCAATTATTACTCGGCTGAATGAGCCAGTGAATCAACTGTGCGACATCATTGGGTTGTCCGAGACGATCCAGTCCATGCAGTGATAGAGAAAGGTTTCTACCACGCTCACTGCCAACAATGGATTTTGATAATTTAGATTCTATTAAGCCTGGTGCAACGACATTGGATCGAATACCTTGTGACGCATAGCTAGCTGCAAAAGAGCGTGATAACCCTTCAACACCCGCTTTAGCGGCAGCAATGGCTTCGTGGTTAGGTAATCCTAATGAGGCTGCTGCAGTGGATAGAAAAACGACACTGCAATCTTTTTTGATCCACTTGGCAGTTGCATGCGCGACATGAAAGGCAGTATTAAGGTTGATGGCAATGGTTTTATTCCACTCAGTGGAATTAAGCATGCCGGCGGGCTTAAGTAGGATGCTTCCGCAGAAGTTAACCACGGAATCCACCTGATTAGAGGCGCATATTGTCGAGAAACATTGGTTCACTTGTTCAAGATCACAAGGGTCACACGCCATCACAGTGTGTTGCTCAGTAAGATCACTGAGCAGTGATGCGTCACGAGTCAGTAAAAAAACTTGATCTCCTGACATGTTGTTGAGTGTCGCGCGAGCTATATCAGAGTGAGCACCGATGAAAATACTTACAGCCATGAGATTATCCTTATCATTTTTTTGATCATGATAAGTCTTATCAGAGAGTCAATCAAGCGGTTGGGCGTTTATGTGAAGTGCTTTCAACCCTTCCTTATAGCTAGGGTATCTTAGCTGAAAATTGAATTGCTGCTTGAACGTAGCATTAGACACTCTTCGACACGATGAGTAAAACGAGTTAACCATCTCAGATTCTAGCTGGCTATTGAAGACACGATGGGTGAGGGGAGGCCGGTTTAACAGTGAGCATGCAAAGTCATACACCGACTCAGGTGAGCTGGGTGAATCATCAGCTAGGTTATACACAGTACCCGGGGTGGGTTGGTCAAAGCTGCATACTAATGCTCGTGCAATATCTTCGACATGAATACGAGAGAAAACTTGATGTGGCTTGACGACACAGGCTTGTTTGCCACGGCGTATGTTATCAATGGCATTACGTTGAGGCCCATAAATACCCGCTAATCTGAAGATATGAATAGGCACCTGTCGTTGATTAAAAAGATCCAGCCAGTGTTGTTCAGCACGAATACGTTGCAAGCCTCGTGATTCGTGAGTTAATAATTCCGATTGCTCATTAACCCAGTTACCTTGATGATCACCATAGACACTAGTGGATGATAGATAGCCTACCCATTGAAGTGAGGGCAGTGGTTGTAACAGCAATTCACGGCATAATTCCAAGACGGTGTCATGATCGTGTGAAAGGCAGGGGGCCGTGATCAAGCAATGCGTGCATCGTTGGATAGGTTGCTCTATTGCGTCAAGTTGATAGGGAATGAGCGTAATAGTATCGTTCAACGATTCGACGCTATTAATCTGTCGTGTTGTTGCGGTAACTGTCCATTGAGAAGCATCTAAAGCCTTCGCAAGATATTTGGCAGTGTACCCCCAACCAATGATCAGAAGATGTTTTTTCATATCAGTGTGCTCAGTGATCATGCTTACGCGCAATCACAATTTATATAAAAGTGATAATGCAGATTTGATTATATAGGGGTGATTATTGACCTGGCAAATACTTGGTCTTTAAGCTGTGTGCAATAAAGTGAGATAATTGTTCTGCACCTTGCTCAAGGATCGACTTCAGTGAAATAGAGTCTGGCGATATTGTTTGGCATGCCCTATGTTCTTGATAGACTTCATGGCGTGTGTAGCAACAACTAAATAATTCACACCAATGTACCACTGTGACATTAGATTCTTCGTCCCCGATTGCATGAGGTAGCACATTACCCAATGCATGGTTAATAATGTCCTCGTAGTTGGATAGTGTATGAATCAAAAGATCTAAATAGGAGAAGCTGAGAGTACCTATTGTGTGTTCACAATAATCCAGTATTTCGGATAAAGCTACTGTTAGAACTTCCGAATCATCTTCTGAGACACTGCAGCGTATATCTTCAATGGAAGAGGACTCGATCATCATCGACAGATGATTTAGAAAAGACTGCCTCGACCGACGATCAAAAAGTACCTCTTTAAGAAATGTCTCGACAGGTCTAAAATCTTTGTGAGATGGCAGTGAATAATTGATGAGTGTATGTAAGCTCATGAAGTGGAATACTCTTCTGAATAGTCCCTCTTTGATACCGCGAAATCACACTCAGATCAAGCGATCTGCTGATATTCTATGAATATAAGGTTAAGCTAAGGCGCATTCAAGGCGGCTGTGTTTTCATGTTGGTATTCTTTGAACTTCAAATAGGCATTTTTTAACGTCTCTTTATATTTTGTATCGGGGTCCTTAAATAATTGCTCAGCGTTCCAATTTAAATCTGACGAGTTTTCTTCTGCATTATTGACTGAGTTTTCTTTTCCATTAGCTGGATTATCTAGCTGCTCAGAATATTTATTATCAGAGGATATCTGCAAATTTGATAATTTCAATGATGCAGTTTGTAAAATTAAAGGTAGCATCGCATTATAAAATTGCTTTTTATTCTCAGTATCATGATCCTGAGTGGATGTATCATTGAAAATATTAGGAGTGTTTTGGCTCGAGTTTGATGGTTCATGGCATGAATTTAGTTCCTCAATAACCTCTTTCAGTCGATTGATAATCGCCACGTATGCATGGTCTTTTTTAGTTTCATCTGATGAATCGTCCTCTGACACAGAATCCTGTGTATCATTAATGGGTTGCTTTTCTATCGCTTTACCTTGGCTGAGTTTTTTTATCTGATCGATAATTTTTTCGAAAAATACTTCGGTTTGATCATTCTGATCTTTTAAGTAACAGGCCTTTCTTATCTCCTCTACATGCCTAATCGTGAAATGATCGTAGTTATAGGTGTCTTTTTCCCTATCACGACTGTCTCGGTATCTCATGTACACCGCAGCGAGAGAAAGGACAGCATACGTAGTAAATAGGATGACTGGTAGGCTGCCTCCAGTGGCCACTGTTCCAGCAGCTAGGACAGTAGTTACTGCAGCAATAGTGCAAGTAGCCACAAAACATGCGAAGTATGCATTTCGCGTTTGCTCAGCTTCTTTGGCCTCTTTCATGATGCGATTAAAAATAAATAGGGCTTTTATTTCCTCTACTTTATTTATTTTTTCATGATTATATGAGGTTTTAGTCGGGCTTTCCTGGCTCCCTTGGTGTATTTTTTGGTTATTGAGGCAACCGCAAGCCGCTAAGATCATTGCCCCAGCTGCATCTACATAATTCCAAACTTTGCCTACTATTGAATATAGAACACTTGTCAATTCATAGCCGCTCATATTGCCAGACTGCGATAGTCCGACCTCCATTGGCAAAGCAAGAGCCAGTGTCGCAAGTGAGAAAATAGCATATAAACAAGACAAGATCGTCTCGGTACCCTCACTAATCTTTGAGTACTGATGAATCTTTTTCCAATACCCTTTTATTATTTCGAGATCGTTATCAGATAGTGAAGAGTTAGTATATTGTTTATAAAATAATTCCGCTTGATCCAATTTTTTGAGATACGTTTGATGAGATGACAATGCGGATAGACCCATCGCGCAGGCGAACCCCCACCCTGGTAAACATTGTGTAGCAGTAGTCGTGATAGCTGCGGATAATTGAGGTATTTCGTTGGCTAAAGTCATCAAGGTTAATTGAAAAAAACTAACAATCTGAATGCAGGTGTTATTCGTATTTATTTCTTCTTCAAAACCCTTCCAGGTTTTTGGTGATTTGTTATATGAGCCATCAATTTTAATTGTCAGTAATTCAGCGTCAGGTGGACTGTCTTGTACTGGGAGCTCTGAGCTATTTGACGAATGTCTCGAACCTGAATCATCTCGTATTGTTTCTGCGGGTGTTACCGCACCTGCGTTCAAGGGTTGTTGAATTGGAGACACTGCTTATTACCCCGTGATACCTTGATGATCATCAGAACGTGTTACTCGAACTTTCAAGGACTGATAGGTGTTCAATATTGATTCAATTTTATCATCAAAAGGTTAAAGAAATATTAAAATTTAAGATTATTGTAATTAAAAGATCTGTTTAATTAGTATCTACAACATACTGTTTATAAATGTATTTTTTCTAAAAGATCAGAATTTATCACGATATCTAGGTGATAAATCGCATGCGGATACAAGCTAAACCCCCAATGCCTTATAATTGAGCAGTCTTTACGGGCAATGGGGGATAGATGAAGAATAGAGGAGGGTAATCATTGATAAGTGCAGGGTTAAGTAATAACGCTTCAGATTGAATCAATCAGTGGAGCCACGCATAGCAAGATCAACACTTTTAAATAGCTGGAACAATAGTAAAACCGACGTAATACGAGTTTAAATTAAGCTAACATCACACCTCTACTCCTACAACTTGATGATGGTGCACCGTTCAAAAGTCATAGAAAGTATATGGTTATTGGATTGGGAGCTTCATACCAACACTCATGCCATTAGCTTTATGGTTAGGCTTGATGTTTGCTTGGCTTAAGTCATAGATGGTATTTAATAGAGGATCAGGCGATTTGTATCTTCGACTGTAGTGTTTGATTTTGAGATATCTAAAAACTGACGATGGTTTCTCAACGATGATTGAAGAATCCACTGGAGTCATGGGGTAATCTGGAACTAAAGCTGCTTGCGAGCATGACACTTGAGACCCAGAGGCACATACCAAGGAAAAAATCAGTGTTAGTTGTAATTGACGAACCGTTAGCAACATACCGAATACATTCACCTATCATCTATTAAGCATGAGTAATTTAGCAAGGTGATAGACAAAGTTCCAGTATTGGATGATGGTACTATCAACATGGAGATATTATTGATACTCAATCAAATTAACATGTGCACATGATCGGATCAGAAAGTCGACCTTACATACCTGATCTTCCTCTAACCTTCATGCTATTTCTATCAATACGGACACAATTGAGTGATGCTTTCTCAGATTGAGCTAGGTTTTTTAGCCTTTAAAATTTTTGTTTATAGTGTCATCATCGATTAAAGCTGAACAACAGTCGCACAGTGACTCCTGGATATTAACTGGTTTTTCTTGAGTTATGCCACTACGTAATGATACAGACCTCGACTACGATGCTCTCCCACCAATGGGTTGAATCTACCCATTGAATAGCTCTAAGCTGTGCTAGACTTTTATCTCTATTGAAAATAATGATTGGTAAATAATTGCTACTTGAGTGTGATAATGCTCCTTAAGATTCACAATATATTTCGGTTAAATATAAAACTGTGTGGAAGTTTATGAATATTAATAACATGACAACGACGATCTTTACGCTTCTCAATTATAACAACACTATAAATCAAACACCCAATGAGCAGTCAAAAATGCATGTAGGGATAGAGGTTATCCTTCTTATTTCGCCAATGATGGTGGTAGCTTTTTGCGGGATCTGTTTATCAAAAGGCGTTTGGTCTCATCGTAATCGTCATCCTACGTCATTGGATGAGTTTGAGAGACAGGTCGCTGATGGAAGTGATGAGGAATCCAAGTCTTCTGCACCGCTCGTTCTATAATGGGCATTGTCATTAATCTCCAAAGTAGATAGATTGTTACTCTCGCTAATTGGGGTTTCTGATGATAATAAATCAATTAATGAATACGTTAGAAGAAGGTCATGTGGCAATTGTTGCTATTGAAGGCGATATTCCTGCTTGGCTGAATGGCCGATTTATATCCAACGGGCCGGGGCAATTTCAAGTTGGTAATACCCAGTTTAAGCACTGGTTTGATGGGTTTGCCTTACTCAAATCATTTTCTTTCAAGGAAGGCCATGTAGAAGTGAACGCTAAATATCTAAAAAGCTTACAGTACACAAAAAGTAATAAACGAGGTGAGCTTTTTTTAAGTGAGTTTGGTACTTCTAATCGTGGAATAACGGGTGTGATGAGAAATCTACTGTATGCTTCTAAATACGATAATACGAATATCAATATTGTACAAGTAGAGCAGGGTAAGCTAATTGCCATGACAGAAACAGCTAATGTAGTTGTTTTTGAAAAAGTGAGCTTAGATACAATGGCTATCGAAAAATATACTAAAGCTTTTACATTTCATGTTTCTACAGCTCATCCTATTCGTGATTACAAGCGAAACACTTTGGTTAACGTATCCATTAGGTTTGGTTATAAAAACCAATATAAAATTCTAGAGACTGATCTTTCTACAGGTAAGTGCGAGTGTATTGCAAGATATTACAGCAAAATACCTTTTTACATGCATAGTTTCGCTATGACCGAGAACTACGTAATTCTCTATCAAACCCCAGTTATTATTTCTACTCGAAAAGCACTTTCACCTTGGAGGCCTATTATTGATGCAATGGATATAAAGCCAGAACTAGGCAGTAAGGTTATTGTCATAAATAGAAATAATGGTGAATCCAGCACTTTTACAACTGAAACCTTTTACTGCTTTCATAGTAGTAATGCTTATGAGAAAAATAATGACATTATATTGGATTTAATTACGACCAATCATGGTGATTACTCGATTTTTACATTGGATAATATGGATAAAAGAAAAAAATTCCAATCAAGCTTCGCTCGATTTACAATCAATATGAAAAAAAATGATTTACAGAAAAATATTCTTTACAGTGATCGAATTGAGTTCCCTAGAATTAATGAAAGTGCATCTCTGACTAATGATTATACCTACAGCTATATGTGTAATAAAAGTAATAGCTCCTCTTTTTTTAATCAAATACTGAAGTTAAATGTAAAGACTAGTGAGGTTCAAGCTTGGCACTTGGATGATATTACTGTTGGAGAGCCTGTTTTTGTTCAGAATGAAAAAAATAAGGATGATGGCATTTTAATGGTTTTGCTTCATGATGCTAAAAATAATCGATCAGGTATGGCCATCATTTGCAGTCAATCGCTTAAAACAATTGCTATCGTATGGTTGTCATGCTTGTTTCCCCAAGGATTACACGGTCAATTTTTTCATGATGATGAGCAATAATTTTGAGAATATTGCAGTGTTGATGCGCGTGATCCTCAAAAAGATAAGCAGATACTGTAAGATTTATCACCCTTATACGAAAAGCTATTTTGGGAATCCTTACTTTGAAAACACGCATGGGATCAGTGAATAAAGGTTTTCATTTTTTAGGGATTCAGTTTACTGTGGCGCGAACCACAGCCAACTCCGATCATTATGAACAACCCCTATCATCGGTCGTGCTCACGTTACACCCACGATCGATACGTCGTTCCATCGACAAACTAAGACTGAAGCAATATGATCTGCGTTGACTAGAACGTCAACGCTACTCCAGTGCAGATCATCCTGCTTACGTGCAAAGACACTGGTGTCGATGGGCTAACTGGTGGTAAAGACAGCATGCGTCTCTGTGTAGTGCCCGAATTACTCTCGTGATACGATGACAAGAGATGAGTGATAAACTGACCTCTGATCTCGGAGTATAGCTAGCAGGAGTTTCGCCGGGGGCACTGCTGCTGTTGAGCTTCCTTCTCTTCACCTTTCTCTGTCTAGTGAACGATGTCGTTTTTCTCATCGCTACTAGTTTGGATACCAGTACCCGTTCGGATGCTGGGAGCAACAGCAGGTATTGTAGTTATTTTTCATGCATTGATTACATTCCTGTTCCGTTTTAGAAACACCACAAGCGCTCGAAATGGATGGTGATAATATCACTACAGTTATCAATATAGATAATATTCTTTTCATGTTTATTCTCATATTCTTATGCCGCAACAGCATCCGAGTTATTCTCTCAGTGTGCTTGCGTTTTTTCTCACGTATTTTTTATAGCATATGTATCTGGGTGTTGCTTTGAGATTTTTTTAACTTACCAATTTTTAATGTATTTTTTATTTTATTTACCGAGTGGTAGACTCGGAAATCACCATCTCAGCCTTCCCCTTTCATCTCTTGCTGAATCTGATG
>DCQA01000003.1:18546-18787 GCA_002323325.1 Coxiellaceae bacterium UBA1530
GAAAAAACACGAAGTAACATTCTAAAAGACTTTCATTCAAGAATGTCGTTGTATCAAGATCCAATGGTAAGGGAAGCAACCTCAAACAACGATTTTGACTTTACCACTCTTAGAAGTAAAAAACAGACTATCTATATCCATATTCCGGTGGCTGACAAGGAAAGATTAACGCCACTATTAACATTGTTTTGGGCTCAGCTCATACAGTCAATGACGAGACATGAACCATCTGAGTGTGAAC
>DCQA01000017.1:0-8372 GCA_002323325.1 Coxiellaceae bacterium UBA1530
AAAAAAAACCACAAGCAAAGTCACAGCGAAAAAAACAGCGCCAAAAGCAAAAAAAACCACTGCTAAGAAAGTAGCTCCAAAAGCAAAAAAATCTGCTGTTAAAAAATCAGCTCCAAAGTCAAAAGAACCAGTCGTAGAAAATCCCAAAGACTAACCAAGTCGGCGAAAAACCCGCTAAAACACTAGGTTTTAACTACGATTTATAATTTCCAAAATAAATTGGACTTTATAGCCTATAAGCTAGATGTCAATAAAAATCATAAAAAACAATAGCTTAAGGAAGAAATATGAGAAAAAGATCTTCCTTGTCTATAATAGTTAACATGTTAAATAAAAAGGGCAAGAATTATGAAAACACTATTCATATCATTGTTAGCCACAAGTTTTTTGTTAGGTTCAACATCTAATGCAGATACTTGTCTTGAGTTTGTACAAAAAGAAACATCAGATTGCAGCAAACACACAGGTACAAGCTGTAATGGCTACTACATTTGTGATGGAGGGAACTGTTCTGAAGAACAGAAAAATGGTGTAGAACCTGTTAATCGATGCATCTGGTATGTTGATCTTTATAAAAATACCGCATCATGTATAGAATGGTCGGATAAATGTAAGTTATACGTCGACTAACCAAGTCGGCGACAAACCCGCTAAAACACTCGGTTTTAACTACACCCGATAACCGTAATTATCGGGTGTAAGCGCTATTCCCTATCTCTATTTCCAAGCAAATGAAGGTTCATGGGCTATGTTGAGATTCTATTTTAGGTGTACTGAGCATTTTCTGTATCCTCATTAATACTTCATCTGTACCATTAGAAGTTGGTTTTTGAAAACTATCTTCTCCACGTATTATTTGCGCTCTTTCTTGAGATTTACATGATCTAGCCGACTCGATACATTTCGCTATTTCTTCCCGTGTAAAGCTAGTATCTTTCCTGGGAACTCCAACTAATTCTCGTAATGCCGCAATTTCAGAAGATGGTCTTATGTTAAAGATATTCAGAGGATGCTTTGATTTGTATGAATTAATAATTTTATTTAGTTCATTCGATGAAATTGTAATATCACTACTTTCAAGTAATGAATCATTATCATCGAAACTACTAGCTTCAGTAGCAGTATACTCTTCATCCTCTTTCGGTGAAGATTCACGCGAACTACTATAAATTCTACTATCATATATTTTAGACAATCCTGTCACTCCACCAGCACCTAAACCCCTACATGTTAAGCGCGCATCAATATTTGGGGTATCAAGATCATTGGAGTTAACATTTGAATAGACATTCCCGTTACGTGCATCAATAGCAAATGAGGCTGAATCAGTTTCTTCTCTGACAATATCGGAATTTACTATTACAAATCCTTTATTTTCCATGATTTCATACACATCCATACACATATCATGAGAAGAAGAATCACCACCATAAAGATGCACTTGTGATGTTCTAGGATTATAATTCAATCTGCTTAGCTCACGATTGAATGAATCTAAACATGTAGATGCATCAATATGAGTTAAAAAGGCACTTTTCTTTTCACTTTCATAAATAGCGACAATCAAACAAGGACCAGCACCAAAGGTACCTAAAATTGGGATAGCATCATTTCCATCCGTAACACCGAATTCACCTTGTAGCACGCCTCGTGTTAATTCTTTTTTAAAATCATTAGTTTTATGCGTATTTTGTAATGGTTTTCTGATTGTTTTTAATTTTTGCTCTCTGTCACTATCAATCATTATCTGCTTCTCATGAGCATTGTTAAATTCTTCAATCTCCTTATTATCCATATTAAATGTAAATGTTTTATATCTATCTTCTGAGTATACTTTTCTTTCGTACTTTATTTCCCCATTATCTAAGGTTGTTTTTTCCCATTGAACATTTGGATATTTACGTAAAACTATAGTTTTACCAATCTCTCTAACTCTACCTATTCTATTAAATTCAAAAGGATTCGACATACTAAACTCCAACTTAACTCTTTTTGTTATGCATCCATTCGGTTAATCATCATCTTGTGGTTATTTTATATACAAATAATTAAATAAATATTAAATTGATGATTTTTTTTTCAAAAAAAAAGACTTTTTTCGTTAATTTATTTCACACGTTGTCTGTTTATTAATGTTTTATTGGTGTTTGCTTATGGTTTTCTTTAGATTGGCTTAGGGTTTTCTTATAGGAACGATTCGCTATTCCCTATCTCTATTTTCAAGCAAATAATGATTAATGGTCTATAATGAGTTATGCCATGCAAGTGATCACGCCTCTACTTTTCTCAATGACCAAGAAAATCCAAGGTCGTCTAATTGCTTTATCTCTGTTTTCAAGCAATCAACGATCTCTACCTCGATCTTTTTCATGGGATTTATGAATATTTTTAAGATGATTGAACGTTGTTAATGATTGTTTTTTAATGGTCTCCATCAGCTTGGGATTACTTACCACTTTTCCTAACAATGATCGGTACTCGCGATTTAGACGTTGCTTGCTGTTGGGACTCGCTTTTTCTAATCGTTGATTGATTGTTCGTAACTGTTCTAGATGACGGTGCTTGATATCTTTGATGGATTCCCAACACAGATTATCGCGTGACTGTGATTGATGCTTTGTTGTTTGCTTATCTTTTTGAAGATCAGTCTTGTCATACTCTTCAATCTTCTGCCACGCTAATTGAATACTCTTTTTAAAGCCTGTCAACTTTTCTAAACAACGCGCCAAAACATTTTCAACACTAAACCCACTCCGTAAAGAAAACGATAATGGAAAATCCAATACATTATCTTTGGTTTCTACTCGACCTAACGCGTACCTTAATCCTCTTTCTCCGCCATGATCCTCCTTATTAGCAAACAATGCTAAGGTGTCTTTATGACGGGTCATGGCCACATAACTCAAATGCTTGTTCCAACCAGCACCACCAACATAGACATAGGTTTAATTGACAGCAATACCTTGAGATTTGTGCACTGTCGCAGCATAGCCGAGCGAAAAATCATTGTAGATCTTCGGATCTATCACTACATTTCGATTGTTCATCGATACTTCAATGCGATCTTCAGTAGCACGCGTTACCGTTGTAAATTCGCCATTGGCAACACCCATCGCTGTGTCATTTTTTCTAAACAACAAACGATCACCCACAGATAAACAACACGCCTTGCCTTCAAACCCCTCATAAGTGAATTCTTCCGCTGAGACTATGCCTTTAGCTTTGGCACAATCTCTTGCTAAGGCATTGAGCGGATCCACATCCACATTACGATGTGCCAGGATTAACCGATCACCCAAGGTGTTTATCGTTAAGCATTCCGATCATAATTGAATCAGCTGACTTTGGGCGTCTTTTCCTGTTTCTCCCCAATGAACACCCCCTTTGTGCTCATAATGATTCAATGCGTAATTAACGTCACCTTTTGCTAATGCCTGACTTGCCAAAGGATCTCTCTCGTCATTTTGTCGCAATATGGTCGAGAGTTCTGAAAATCCAACAGCCTCCACTAATGCTCGAAGCGGTGCTCCAGCGCCTATGGGTTGTAATTGTGCCTCATCACCCACCAACACTAACTTAGCTCCAGAGGCCTTGAATAACTCAACCACCAATCACATGTCATAGGTATCTGTCATCCCAGCCTCATCCATCACTAAGATATCGTTACTATTTAATACACTGTCAGGATTGTCCGAATAGGCAATTTGTTTTTTAATAGGTAACACCGGATAGTTCCTATGTGAGCGTCCTCAACATATCATTTGGACGCTCATATTTAGACTAGACTCTAATAGCGTTAAATAACACGTCCTAATACAACGGGTGAAGTATCTTGTGAAGAGGACTTATTATCTTGTGGTAAAATTCGCTCAGTTAATCTATCTATAGCAACATCTTGGAATAAAACACCCGGCACAACAGGAATACTCATGTTATTAGGACGTCTCCCGTAATCTCTTTCCGGAAAATTTATTCTCCTCCACTCCCTGAAATCGAGCAAAAATTTTAGAGCAACACAAGGTAGTATCACTTCAGCGAATCCCACAGCACTGGCCAAGCCCAAAGTGTCAAGCCGATGGGTCTCTTGCCCGGTAAAGGCGAACGCAACAGTACCAAAAAAAAGTGCACAGGCTGAATTGCAAAGTAAGATACTAATAAGTGCGATAGAGTTTTTTTCAAATAGGAACTTTTTCCCATGAAGTTTTTGCCACAAATAATAAAGGGCCAAAGGCAAAGAACCGATAGTTTGACTAGCTATTGCTTTATTCATAGCAGTATATCCATAATATCCAGCTGCGTTCATTGTTGACATACCAGCAGCTACGGATGCAGCGGTTACTCCGCTATAAAAAGCAAGCCAAGACGTAGATATTTTTATGATCCTACATGTATATATACATGCACGCTTTGCATCAGCTTGTCTTGCGATGGCTCGAATCATACTTTCATCTCTATTTGGCGGTGTCATCATTTAATCTCCAATAATATTACTAATTTTAATCACTAAAAAACTCGTCAAAAAATTATATGCTGTTAGTAAAAAATGGTTGCGAAATTTACCTCTTATTGATAACACAATCAATATTACAAACAAAAAAGATAGATTAATTATTACTTAAGGAAAGGAAAAAAAGAACGGTATTGAAACCCTTAGGAATTTAAAATCGCAATTATCACTAATGAAAAATCGAGATATTAATTGATTTTCTCATAATCGATATCCTTGTGTGATTTTATTCAAAAAACTTTAACATCACTTTCTGTCAAAGCGATGTCTTTGTGTATCAGCAAGGTATCTTTTTGTAACAGTTCGTAATATAACCTTGTAACTATAAACCTCTTGTTTATCGTCTATGATCGATCTATCAGATCGGATGATATGGAAATTCACATCACTGAATCAATTACGCTAGCCTCCGTTGTTATAGCGCGAGCTTTGTAATATGAGTCGTGATAGCTAGTAACTGGTCTTTAACGGTTAATTTGTTTGAGTCGATGTTACCAGCTATCAAATTTATCCATCCTGCAAGAGCATCCTAATACACCCATTACACGCATACCACAATACGTTTTATATTGACTGAGCCAATTGATTTAACAAAAAGTATTTACCTGACTTCCTGCAAATAGAAAGTTTTTTCACGCGATAACAAAAGGTTTTTTTTCTCTCTGTATGATTGTTATCGATAAGGTAGCGAGCACCTTCATAAAATATTCCTAACACATCCCGGTGGCGCAAAGTATAGTTGGTAGCTTTTGCTATGGATCAATTTGCTGGCACTAAAGGCTGCTTTTCCTCTAGCTACTGCTTAACGTTGTTTTATATAACGATGATTTTTTCTTGTCATATCGCTTTGATGTGAGCGTTGTATTAACTTCTAAATACAAACTGTTCTGATCGCTATCATTGACATGATTTAATTAACTGGAATATCAATAGGTTAAACACCAAATCTACCCACTCAAGCATCTCAATTTTTTTCTACTATAATTGTTTTACGAGCATTGCTAACGACCACTTAACGGAAACATAGCATGGGTAAAGAGAAAGCATCGGATCGTAATCACAGCCTAGGAATCCAACAGGCAATCGGAAGGTTATCAACTCAACTTCGAACCTCAAATCCTTTTTTACGGCATCAAACTCTTATTGGGTTATCACTTGCTTTTGTCTGCATCTCGATCATAGTGTATACAGCGTATTTATTTTACATCGAATTCATACCCGGCTATGCAGTCATCATCATTATCGCGTTTTTTAGTGCCATACTTCATGAACTTGAACATGATACTTTTCATAACCTGTATTTTAAACAATCACGATGGTGCCAAAATATTTTCTTAGCAGTGTTATGGTGTTTTAAACCAAACACCATTAATCCATGGATAAGAAAGAAAATTCACCTTCATCACCACAGACACTCAGGGACATCTCAAGATATAGAAGAGCGATTAATTGGTAATGGGAAATCCTATAGTCTTCTTCGCTTATTGATTATACTAGACCCTGTATTCTCACTGACTCAATTTAAGAGAATTAAAAAAGATTCAACGGACTTTTCCACCCGAGAAATGGCGTTATCGCTATTTCCCATGGTTATTATACATAACCTAATTTGGATATCATGGCTATCGTTTCACCTTCTACCCTACGCTCATTCACTCATACCACTGTGCCCTTCTGAGATAGTTCTGATACATAGCCATATGGCTATCATCAATTTTCTGATGGTTGTCTACATTGCTCCTGCTATAATTCGTCAAAGCTGCCTTGTCTTCATCTCGTCAACCATTCATTACTACAAAGGTGTCTCTCAGCTGACTAAGCAAGTTCAGGTCTTGGATAAATGGTATTTCTTTCCCTTTCAATGCTTTTGCTGCTTCTTCGGACAGACACATGCCATTCACCACTCATATGCAGCAGAAACCTTCTATAATAGGCATTATCTTCGGAAAGCATGTTATCCCATTCTGAAAAAACACGGCATTCTTTTCAATGACCTTGGCACGTTTTATAGGAAGAACCACTACCCAACAAGCCAGGAATCAGATGGTTAACCGGCAATCGCTATGTTAAATAACCGCGTTCAATCAGCAATCTGATAAACCTGCTTTAGCTGGTAGAGCCTGAAGCTGTTTCCATGAGGCAGCAGGACAGTGTTCAGGTCGATTGGCCGGCATACACCAGGCTTTCCAAGTGCCGCGATCTGCTTGAGACAAGCAATCCTTAAATTGATTCACTTGCAAATAGGCTGGTGGAAGAACATCTTTGCCGATGGGCTCAGAGGTGAGTGAACTATCAGAGCGAGCTAGTGTCACCGAAGCATTGAGCTGAATAGCCTTAGACACAGGCACCTGCTGAGACTCTGAATTGTCACCTACAGCACTGGACTTGGCTAGTAAAGTAAAAGTTCTCACTGGCTGAGGAGACATAGTAGAAAATCGAACCGTCTGAATCCGGTAGTTTTCTTGAGTAGCTTGATTAAATGCCACAACGTAGGTTTTTATTTGTCGGTACAACTGTATCATTAAATCTTGTTTAGCTTGTTCAATGGCTGAATCAGATGGATCGTAATTCATCACCATTAATCTCATCTTGTACCCCTCATGAGATTGATCTATTTTTCGACTTAATGCAGCAATCGACGTCTGGGGAATTTGTGCCCAAAGCTTTAACGTCATGTTTTTTGCACCACTTTCAGCAATTTCCTGCCCCATCGAAATGACACGCCATTTAATGCTGGGAGAAAAGCTTTGCAGTCGCTTAATAATCGCCACTTGCTGTTCTTCGGAATTTTTACCAATGATTGTTGACTTAACTGTGACCACAACAGTTGCCATTGTAGAGTCAATGGTGGTATTAGCCGATGTTGAAAATGACAATGTATCCTGGACTGGGATGATAGTATCGGCGAGCGCATGCGAAGTTGATACTGCTGTTGAAAAGAAGAGACCTGTTAAAATCATTTTCCACATAGAGCCACCTTGTCGTATTCCGTTTAAGTTATTGAAATATCATAACGAGAGATTGTCTCTAATAGCAAGTCAACGGCTTTGAAGACTAAAAGCTGACTCTTGACACACTTTTAGGGATAGCTAAATACCCTTTAATGCCTCATCATAGGGCATCTGACAATAACAATAAGATAGATAGTTATACTATAAATCCCTTGTGAATATCGCTAACCATTGATGACATGGATCCACACGGCCTGAATGACTCAATACACTTCACTACACGAAAAAAACAAGACAAAGTCGCAATTAAGTGGCGATCGCAGGGAATCAAATAAGCTAGTGTGAGACGTAATGATCTGATACAACAATCAATAGTACAAAGTATTATTTAAATGATTTTTTTTTACACCCAATAAAAACAACATGTTTTTATTCGATAAAAAACACCGATGAATTATGGACTACCAAAAAATTTCATCTACTGATTATATGATTGGACTGTAAGTTAATTAGGAAAATACAAACTTGCACACTGACTTCTGTCACAACATATGACAGACCCACAAACTTGATAGGAAATCACTATGAACACTCAAGCAAACACGCATCATCACACTCAGATTGTACATCTCACTCCTAGTGAACGCTCCATACGCTACTATAATGATCAAGGACTGACCTCTGGCGAGATCGCAAGTATGCTAAACCTGGCACCAATGACAGTCCATTATTACCAAAACAATCTACGACTTAAATTAGCCCAGAACTCTCTCGAACCGACATCAGCGATAGCATGATATTTGGCACATGTAATCACCCAATAAGCGAAGCTTGCTTCCTTGTGGACCTTTGATATACTGCGCCTTCGTTGGGTAAGCCGAGGTGGCGAAACTGGTAGACGCGCCGGATTCAAA
>DCQA01000017.1:8677-73145 GCA_002323325.1 Coxiellaceae bacterium UBA1530
GACGCGCCGGATTCAAAATCCGGTGGTGGCAACACCGTGCGGGTTCGATTCCCGCCCTCGGTACCAATAGACATGCAGATTATGATTAACCCTTAATTTCCAAATATATTAAAACAACTGTCAGCTTCCTCCTCATCCGTGCTGTGTGATGATGGGCCGCTGTCTCGTGTGAGATGGACAGACTCAAACGCGTTAGAAGGAAATACCAACGAAATCAAAACCAAAGCAGACACTCGATTGAGAGCCAAAGATAAGACATTCTGATTAACAGGTGCACGATAAGGGAAAAGCGTTTTAACTTGATAAGGATTCAAAGCTGAACGATGCGATACTCCTTGATGATAGGATTGATTAAGTGAGTTAAATTCAATGACGGAATTAGCATAACTAATTGTTTTCTTTCCCAGATCGCCAGGATATTTATCCTGCTTGATTGTAAAAAATTGGTGTGCTGCTGTTAGAAAATCTTTACCTAATACGTGTAAGCATAATTGAGATGGTCTGTGAAATGGTAGTGCTAACCCCTCTATAAGGCCGAATAAGTAAAATAAATTTACCAATTCAGCTCCTGAAAGATCACCCTTAATAAGAGCTAATTGGCGAAGAATTTCATCGAAGCTTTGAACAAACCCATTGCTTTTAAAAAAAGAAGACTGTTCCGCGCCCATCATGCTAGAAGGGCATAGACTAAGATGATTATTATTCCTAGACTCAAGCGTCAGGTAGTGCTCTAAAACACTCATCTGACAAATCTCAAGGCGCTCACTCGGGACTCTTAACCAGTCCAACTCTCCCTTTTCACACAAGTTATAGAACGGAAGAATGAGCTCAGAGTACATGGCATAAAAATAAACACCCAAATAATAAAATCTCTCGGAAGATTTACCATCGGCGTCATTGAAGACTTCTTTCTTAAACTCAATGTTCTCCTCCTCACTAAGCACTGAGGCAAAAGAGTGCTCACTACCACCTAATAACCCATACTTAAACATGGCTCTAGAGCGTGGCGTAGTGTTATCACCTTCTTTTGAGAACTGGTGTAACTGATTAAAAAACCACCTTACGACATGATTTGGCATTGACAATGAATAATCAAAAGATTCCTGGGATAAACGATTTCTCATAAATGTAACCATTGGTAAAAAACAGAGAAAACAATCTTTGTAATCGCTGAAAACTTTATCTCCTCATCTTCTTGAAAAGGTCTTCATCATCGATTACTAAGAAATTGAACAAGTTTGGGCGTAACATTCAATGTCATCGTCTCGAAAAGTTGGGGAAAACAGAGTCTGTGGTGATGGTGAAAAAGACTCTGAATGTCTTCGACTTATCGGAGAAAAACTGTCTCCGGAACCAGTGTCAATTGTCAATGGACTAGAATCGCTGCTAGCCCCATCAGTTAGGTCATGTGAGTAATAAATCAATCGGAATAAATTTTTAATCTCTTCGACTCTAGTATCGTCATTCAAAGGGCATGTAAATGACAACAGATTTTCTTGGAAGTTTGAAAATAAGTTTTTCGAGTGGGGTGAGGGAGCCAGCTCTGAAAGACGACGACCATACCATGATATAATAGCAATGGGCTGTATACTTATTAAGCTATCAAGATAGCCTTCGCTAATAAAAGACTCATAGATCGATTTGTCTGGAAGGTCTGTTAAATGACAAAATTCGTTATAGAGAAGCCCATTATCTTCAAGCTTTGACGACCTAGGACCACAATGACGGGGACTAAGAGAACTCTTCTTCAATTCGTGAACTATAGCTTGGTGATCAGCAATGATACGTTGTTTCGTGTCCTCATGTCGCTCACAGTCAATGTCATTAAAGTCATAGTGCTCAAAACTTTCTTTGAGATCACCTGAAGGACTCTTGATATCCTTAAAGAGTGTCCATCGATAAAATATATCTAAGATAATCTTATCGTCGGGATGAAGCTCATAATAAAGATCGATTAACTGATTAATCTTTGAATAGACTTCGTGATACGTTTGGAAAAACTCTTCGTCAAACTTGCATAACATACAAAGACGTTCTAACTCACGAAATGAAATGTCCAATTCCTCATCTCTGAATTTTTTCCTTGCAGTAATGAAAGCTTTATTCGACTTGACGGGTATATCGGCAAACTTAGATATTTGATAAAAATTTTGCAATGAACTATCCACAGAAAAATTAAAAAGAGTTTTGTCTGGGGTGATAATACAAAAAAAAAAGACCGATTAAAATTAAGGGAACATGAAATTTATGCTAAAAACAGATTAATTATAAAAATCCACTGTATTTTTATAACTTTTAGCAGATAATTCCTCTAGAAGATGCTTGCGGTGGTTTTAATGGCAAACTTATGCGCACCGCCTGATCTCTCATGAGAGATAGTTTTTGCAACCCTTTATTACTTTCAGACGTAGAAATAAAGGATTCCTTCAATTCGAAAAGTTTCATCCGTTTTTGTTGAACAACCGTTCGTTTTTTTTCATACTCCTTCTCTTGGCTTTGAAGACGAGACACTGAGATAAAGCATAGGGGGAGGAATAGGAATAATGCAGAAACACAAATAATTACAGTAGGGGACCACGGTCTGGGGTCATTAATAACCAGTCGCTCTATTTGCTGATTAATAATGTAAGCTGGGTTACGAGGTTGGTGTTTTGAATAATCTGACTTTTTTAGTGTAAATGCCTGAGATAACGTACCCTTCAACTCACTATCTAATTCATAACGGTTCAGTAATGTGTTTGCAATACAATACACATTCCGCCAGTAAAGCTCTTCTATTTTTACTTGGATTTTAGTTAGTAAAACATCGTGCTCTTCGTCATTAGGTGTCTTTACTTGTGTTAAGAAAGTCTCAAGCTCCTTGTCAACATCTTCAGGCTTACCGATGTAATAAACCGCCCAATCAATGAATGACTGCCTTATACGAATTGAATGTTTAGTATCATCATCCAGCGAATTAGATATTGCATGGAAGTATGCAGCATTAATTTTATCACTGTCATCACAGGAAACATGTAATCCATTCAAAACCTGAATTTGAGTAGAATATGTGATTTTTCGTATTGCTAATGATTCAAGCTCTTGAATGCGACACCATAAAAAATAGATTTTATGGTATTCCGTTTTGAAAGACATATCATCAATACTCATTATTGAAGAATGCTTCAAATCACTGATAGTGGCTAGATACATCTGAATGCAGGATAACATCTGCTCTTCCAAAGATCTCAGTATATCTTTGGAAAACAATAGCGGATTGGTCAGATAAGAATCTGTTTCTGTAGAATCTGATCGCGATAATCTTGCTATGGCCTTTGAATCGAAACCTAAAAATTTGAGGCCTTCCTGTGAAACACCCTGATTAAAGAAATCTTCTAATGAAAACGAACACATTGTACAAAGGTCTAGCAATGGAATGTTCGCACTAATGAAGTCTGTAAGACTACAGCCAGCTTCTTTCATTGCTTGGAGGGAGTAACCCACTTTATGTAACTGCACGATACGTGAAGCATCAAAAAACTCATCTCGTGTTATGCCTTTTTCAACAAAGAAAGATCTTAATCTTTCAATGGTTAGGCCATTATTAAAGCAGTAAGCAAAAAAATGGTATTGGGCTAAACTTGCCTTGACCTCATCACTGATGGTTTTTTTAGCCTGAGAAAAAGATCCATGTATCGTTGGATAACCTGCTTCATGTAATTCAGTCGCAGTAAACCCAGCAGACAGCAAGTGATCTATGGAGAATAAAGCCGGCACAGCATTATGAAGACCTACTAAGAGGCGCCATCTTTTCTTATTCTCTGATGAAAAATTTTCTTCACAGTGGCAATCATCCCACACATCTTCAAGATCCTGCTGAACATCGTGAGCCGAGCTCAACAACGATCGAATAACTTGAGAAGAAAAAAGTTTAGAATTGAAAGCTTTTTTCGTAAGCACTTGCTTAGGTATTTTCATGTAGAGTCTTTTCAAGGCAGTATCATTGTCATTTACAAGTATGCTCTCTATTTGATCCTTGAAGCCATCTTGAAACTGTGTTTTTTGATCATTGAAGCTGTTTGGTTGGATTTTTTTAGCGACCCACGCGACAAGAAAAAATTCAATCTGATCAATCACTTGCTTTAGCCTTTCATGAACCTCACACTGAATGTTGGCACCAAAATTCATTTGTGTCATGAAATAATCGACTAAATGATTTTTCATGATAAGAGTATCCTGTTCAAGATGACCCAAAGTTTGTTGTGATGTTGATGAGTAAAGACAAGTACTGACCAAGTCGAGGAAACTGTAATTAGATTGATCGGGTTTAACTGAACCACTACCCACTAGTTGATCTGAAAAAATCTTTTTATTAAGGTCACGCTGAAGTCTATATCGGAATTCTCGCGCAAGGATGATACGTTTTTGCCTGTGACTGGGTTCAACTGCTCCGATTGGCCACTTTACCACGGGTTCACTTTCGCTATCTGAATATGAATATGGAAGTACGACGTCATCGCTTTGAGAATACTGAATACTTCGCGGCAAATGGGTAATCCTGTCCGTTGCTTTAACCGACTCAATCCAATTCTTTAATGCCTGCGTATAAAAGGCCTGATATTTATTCTCATCAAATCCAGTAACTGTACTGGTTAATTGCGCTTCGAACTTAATGCTTGAAAGATCTGCCTGGTAAGGTGAGATTCTCCAAATAGACAACAATGCCAAGCCAGGCAAAGACAATAGACCATCGAGGGCTTTTGGTGAATGCTTAAGAACATGTACTATTTCATTAAAGTTCAACAAACCACTACCTATGGCATGATAACAAGATTCCGTATTGAGAACAGTCTTGAGTTTATCTAAACTCTTTGAAGAGAGCTTGAGCAATAAACCTGCATCTAAGGTGGTAACCCCACTCGACATGAATAAATTAGAAAAACATGGCGAGCTAAGAAAATGTTTAACATTTTTATTTTTAACCAACGTTTGACGATCTTTGTCTGAAATCAAACCAACAGTCACGAGGTGATCAATTGTGTCACCTCCGTTATGGAGGTATGATAGTTTTGCATCCAGACATAGTTTGAGATCGATGTTTTTTCTGATACGAACAGCATTGGATTGTTGATCTGCAAACTCTCTTCTATTCAGCTTGTATCCGTTAAATCGGTAACGCCTATCTTGACTAAGACATTCTTTGGGTGTTTTCGATCGAGCGTTTTTAAGTGCAATCTGCAATGTAACATCGCTATCTTGATCTATTGTCGGCATCAGAACACATGATTGATGAAGTCCATTGGCATCGTCTTGCTTTTTAAGGATCGACTTTAAATTATCACCGTGCTTATATTTGGGAAAATTTTCTGGTGATGAGTGAAAAAACTCTGCAGCTGGGTTTTGAAAAGTGACCTGTTTGTCAAAATAGTCACCTTGGACAGCACACTCCGAGCTTGTGAATGATCGATCAGTGAGGGGGCTATCTGAACGTAATGACTTTATAGGAGAGGCGCTGGACTCTCGATCTGTAAGATCTTCCTCTTGATGAGGGTCGTCTGATATGACTACGCTGCTAATGTTTGTCATTTCACCACCACATCCCTTTATTATGGATGAGGTTATGTTACCAAATGTTTATTAAATTAATCTTAAATCAATTATTTAACTCTATTATAGCGCCATAATTGAACACTTTATAGGCTATATAGTGTGCGCGCGTCATTAAATCCGTTGAATGTAAACCAAAAACAAGTAGCTATTTACAAATATCCATGATCTCGTACTATAGGATCGTCTTAAAAAAGGAAAAAATCTTATGCCTAGCGAAATTCTCACGCAAACAACCCATCATCAAACTTTTTTGCACTTTATCTCACACCCAGAACACTCTCCCGCGAAAGGCATTGTCTTACTTGCTCCAACTTGGGCGGGTCGAGATACTTTTCTCTGCAATAAAGCCGATGAGTTAACACAATTAGGATATATTGGAATTGCTTTAGACCTTTACGGCGACGGTACCGTTGGTCAATCCAATGAGGAAAATAATCAATTGATGTCACCACTCATGTCCAATCGAAAACAGCTTCATGCTATCCTTCTGGGTGCTGTAGAGACGATAAAAAATCAACCTTTTGCAAAACACCTTTCCCTAGCCGCTATTGGTTTCTGTTTTGGCGGGTTGTGTGTATTAGATCTCGCCCGAATCAATGCAGAAGTGACTGGTGTTGTTAGCTTTCATGGCTTACTTTCTCCACCTGAAAACTTGACTACTGAAGAGATCAAACCAATGGTGCTTACACTTCATGGATACCAAGACCCAATGGCCACACCTGCACAATTACAGGCTTTCCAGGAGGAAATGCTCACCCATAACGCTAACTGGGAGGTATGCTCTTATGGCCAAGCGCTTCATGCGTTCACCAACCCTAGCGCTAATGATCCCGAATTTGGAACTGTTTATCATGCAGAAATCAGTGAGCGGGCTTGGCAGCGTATGAATAGTTTTCTACATGCGTGTTTCTCATGATGCGCCATCAACAGAGATAATAACTAAATGCGTGATAATACAACGTACTTTGAGATTGAGCTATTTCCATTTTTGGTGACATTGGCAGGTTTTTCATGCTTACTCTGGTTAAGCTATCTCCTCGTAGCCGATGAAATCCTGATAAAAAATTCTCACCGTAATAAGTCGACCCTTAAGAGTTGTCTTAAAGAAGGCTCAGGTCAGACTTTAAATAAATCCGTGCGATTTTCAAAAACAGTTGAAGAAAAATACGCTGAGGCTCTTCATGATATCACTTCTCAAAAAAAACTTGTGAAAAAACAGTTTAATTCGATATACTCAACCCTCTTAGAATCTGAGGATATAAAAGATCACTCCAATCGAATACGGCATTCCATTCTACAGCTTGCTGTTCTGCTTGCAGAAAGAGAAATCATCACACGGCATCAAAAAAACAATAAGCTGTATAATAGCAACGACATCAGCGACTCACTGTTTGAAAACATTGGTATTATCACTAGTCATCTGATCGCTATAGATCTGCAGATAAAAAAATTAATGCCAGTTATCGAAACACTTCCTAAGCATCACCCAAACCACTCAACAAAAACACCCTTTATCAAACAACGTATCAGTGATCACGTTTATCATGCCGTGATTGACACATGGAGAAAAAACGAACAAGTGTTTTTAGATAGTAACATTGAGCAAGATACATACAACTTAACGCGTGACCTAATCGGCTTATCACATTTCGAGCCATAAGATGACCCAATGATAATTAAAGACATATTGGCATTAAAAAAAGATTAATTGCCCAACACTTTCCACAAAGACTTGAAAAACAGACTCAGAACCTTAAGATCCGGTATCCTGATCACAAAAATGACCTTCTCAAACATGCTGCTTTATTTTTCTCTCAATCTCACACAGTATCTGATCTCTGGCTCCCCACAGAAAAAAGAATTATCTACTCCCTATAATAATCCTAATTCCTGGACTGGACTATCCACAAAATTCGATAACCGGCACCTTATCCCTAAAACACCCATTATCAACCACTATGATCTACTCAGAGAAAATACAAAAAAACTCATAAACAGTCCTATAAAATCAACAAATGATCTACCTCCTCCAAAAGCAATACGGCATCAAAAACTCGAGAAAAAAACGGTTAAATTCGACTTAGTCAGCGAGATAGAGCAAACTCAATTAGAACAAAGAAGAAATATCATTGATCAAGCATTCAAACAGCTGGTTAGAAAAAACCTTATCACGTTGCAATCATTACCTACGATAAAAAATACTCACCCGAGTTTTTTTATTGATGCAGGCACCAATATCTGCAGAATAATGAATAAGCAACATATTGCAGAGGATTATCGCGAATATGCTATTAACAGAAGATGGGACGACCTTCTTTTACACGTTTACAGTCTTCAACAGATGGCTGAGCTAACGTCACTTGAAGCTGTTACTCTGATAACACGAAAAATCATAGCACTATTCAACCAACAGACGTCACAACCCATCGATGAACCAACAGCAAAAAATATCACTCAACAAGTCTATGAGGGTATCCCTATTAAAACACCTGAGCTCCTATCATCATATGCAAGACGTCAATACAGCGTCTTTCTGCAAGAACATAATCCACGCAATTCACAAGATGAATGGTGGCATTCAATCTCACATCTTGTACAGGCAGCTATACATTGGATTCTAACAGCACTGCATTATGAAGATACAATGCCAACCCAACACATTACACAGTTCTGGGATTGTTTGTGCCAATCTATTCATAATAAGATTGAGCTTCATGCGGATCAGCTGATAAAGCAATATGCAAAGGAAATACAATCACAAGAGGTAGAATCTTTCATAGCTCACCCACAGTGAATCATCTTTTAAAACTGCACGTTGTTTTGAGCAAAGTTTAATCGACTTCCCATGGGAGATTAGCCTCTCGCCAAGCACGAACCCCACCCCGCATCGAGTAAATATTGCTGTACCCCATCAATTGAAGGCTGTGTGCTGAAAGCGCAGACCGATAACCTCCCCCACAGTATAGAACTATAGACGCACTCTTATCATTAATTAACGTAGCAATATCTCTCTCTAGAATCCCCCTACCTAAGTGCTGAGCCCCAGGTAAGTGCCCCTTTTCCCATTCATGATCTTCACGAACATCGATGACTAATGCTGTATTTTTTTCCAAATGATCCTCAACATTTAGAATGGAAATCTCTTTCACAGCGCTCAAAGCCTGCTCACACAAAATAATAAAATCCTGATCATGTTTCATAGGTCACTCCTCTGCATATTTTTTCTTCCCAAACACATACATTAAAATTGGCAATATGATGAGGATATAAACACAGAATATACCTGCATACGCCAAGGCAGTCGTAAATAGTTCCGGCTTCAGTAATACCACAAGAAATGGTGGTGCGTAGGTTAATAGAAAAATCATCGCGCCTTGCCTTCCTCGACGCTTTAGATGAAAGCCATCAGCAAAGAAATCCATTAAGCATATGGATACACCCAAAAAAGAGGTGAGGGCACAAATGGAAACAAGAATGGTACCAAAAGCCAAAACTACATGCTGTTGACCCAAGGCATATAAGCTTTTTAGTAACAGAGTGATAGTATGTGGTGAATTGACCATGGCGATAAGACCATTAGGGCCACTACCAGGAATAGCACTTTGAACAACAGCAACCCAGATGAGATAAATCAACAATGGTATTAAGCTACCAATGATCACCACACGCTTTAGCTTAACCACATCACTGCCTAAATAGGAGCGAATACTTGGTAAAATCACTGCGAATCCAAATGAGGTAATCATTACCATGAAGATAGAAGGTGACGATTGGAAACCACCCTGATATAAATTACTCAGGGAAGAGTGTGGGATTAGTGCGAACACGACGACAAAAAACATACCTAGCTTCACAGCCATCAATGCACGATTGAGATAATCCGCTGAGCTAATACCCGTATACACAACGCCCCCCAAAACAAGAGTCACCAGTAATGAAGCCTGCCAAAAATATAAGGGGAGCTTTAAAGCACCTAAAAGACCCTGGGCTAAATCTGAGGCGCCGGCTAAATAAGCACAAATAAGACTGTAGAGAAGCAGTAAATACACCACCCACGTCACCATTGACATGGCTTTTCCCAGTGTTTTTTCGGTCATTGTAATGAGGTTGGCGCCCTCTGGCATCCATAGATTCACTCGCAACAACGTCCATGCACCAACCGTCATAATTGCCCATGCAAATAATAATAAAACACCTGTTAATGAAAATGACTGGCCTGCTGTCACCACAGGCAGGGCTAACATAGCAGCACCTATACAGGTGCCTAAAATTAACAACACACTTCCGATTTGCTTATTCATGACTTCCCTTGTATTACATCCCTGCTAGCATTATTGCCCGCGGAGAAACAATTTGTCCAATTCTTTGATAGAGTATTGCACCCATGTTGGTCGGCCGTGATTACAATAACCACTGTTGGGTGTTGTCTCCATCTGACGAAGTAATGCATTCATTTCCTCACGGGATAGCACATGATGGGCTTTGATAGCCTGATGACATGCCATATTTCCCAGTATCGTCGACCACACCTCATAAGTACGATGACTCGAATCATGGGACATCAATTCCGCAAAAATCTGATGCATCAAATCTTTCGCTTCCATATCTTTTAAATAAGCAGGCACACTACGAAGCGATAATGTTGTTGGTCCCATCACCGTGATCTGCATACCCACTGACTCGAACACCGCTTGATGCGATTCCCATGTCGCCATCTCGTTGGGCGTGACTTCGACAGGGACTGGTACTAAAAGATTTTGTAAAGGCATACTCTGTTGCTCAAAGTCACGCTTCATTTTTTCAAATAAAACACGTTCGTGAGCCGCATGCATGTCAATAATGACTAACCCTTGCTCATTTTGCGCTAGAATAAAAATATCGTGTAATTGCGTTAATGCGACACCTAACACAGGGCGAGGTTCTGATGGGGCCTGCGACGAGGTTATCATTTCCATAGAATCCACCGCTGAGTCACTGGCCCTACCCGTCATCAAATCCATAGCTGATTGTTCCACAGGCATAGGCTTTTGCAATACCGAAGAGCTACCCTCTTCTAGCACACTCGAAGATGATTGAAAGCTCGGTTGTGCCTGAGGTTGAACTACTCCATTGAGAGAGTGGACGACAGGTGTCTTGAGCTGTTGATGATTTATAGCATTATCAGGTAACTCAACCGACATAGTATTTTGGTCGGCATGAGGTCGCACTCCGCTCAAGGCATCTTTTACGGCACGAACCAGCGCGTCATGTACAAGACGGCTATCGCGAAAGCGGACTTCATGCTTTGTTGGATGAACATTCACATCAATCAGTGCTGGATTCATATTGAGAAATAACACATAAGCCGGGTAACGCCCATGAAACAGGACATCGTGGTAAGCTTGCTTAACCGCGTGTGAAATTAATTTATCCCTCACGTAACGTCCGTTTATGTAAACGTACTGCATATCAGGTTGTGCCCGTGAAAAAACCGGTAAGGCAATATAACCTGTTAGTGTAATGCCCGCTCCTTCGTACTCAATGCACAGCGCCTCTTTGAGAAAGGCATCGCCCATAACCTGAGCAATGCGTCTTTCCTGGAGCACAACGTCAGTAGCTGCATGTGATTGGAACACAGGGCGATCATTATGGTTGAGAGTAAAACTCACATCAAAACGACTTAAAGCAAGACGATGCACAACGGTCTGAGCATGCATGAATTCAGTACGAGGTGCTCGTAAAAACTTTCTTCTAGCAGGTGTATTATAGAATAAATCTCTAATTTCTACCGTGGTACCTGTCGGATGGGAAGCCGGCTCACACACCTCTTCTCCCCCTTCGCTCAACACACGATAAGCACAAGACTGCCCATCCATGGCAGAGGTCAATACTAATCGTGAAACTGCTGCAATACTTGCCAGAGCTTCTCCACGAAAACCTAAACTATGAATGGCCTCAAGATCTTTGAAGTTTGACACTTTACTTGTAGCGTGACGAGATAACGCAAGTGGTAAATCATCGGCATGAATACCTAGACCGTTATCACGCACACGAATTAATTCATGGCCACCTTGCATGATATCTAAAGTAATCTGCGTAGCATTTGCATCCAAACTATTTTCGATACATTCCTTTATGACGGATGCTGGCCTTTCAACCACCTCTCCTGCTGAAATTTGGTTAGCCACCTGACTATCCAGTAATTGTATTCTACTCATGAATTAACCTGTTCTCTGTTGGGGTATTTTTAACTCTTGACCGATATGAATCACGTCACTGTTTAAATGATTAGCCTGACGAATGGCTCCAGCTGAAACATGATAACGAAACGCGATATACGATAGACTATCGCCTCGACTTACTTTATGCCATAGTTCGTTTCGACGACGCTCTTGGGCTAGAGCTAATGCTGACCCTCTTGGCGGTTGAACCTGAAAATAAGAGACAATGCCGTGCTTAATTGATTGAGCGACTTTATTTTGGTATGACTGTGTACGAAGCCGAAGCTCCTCTTGTGGATTAGACAGAAATCCGGTTTCAATCAGGAGCGATGGAATATCAGGCGACTTTAAAACCACAAAAGCTGCTTGATCAACGTCGTCGTCGTGTAGGTGAGCAAATGTTTTCAAGGAAGCAATGATCACATCACCGATCTCAATACTACTACGGATGGTCGCTGTTTGAGATAAGCTAATCAGTACCGACTGCAGCATATGCGTCTTATCAGACAGCTCAACTCCCCCTAACAGTTCTGATTGATTTTCTCGATCTGCTAGCCAACGTGCTGCTTCGCTAGTCGCACCTTTAGTCGATAGAGCATACACCGAGGCACCTTTTGCAGCCTTGTTATGAAAAGCATCCGCGTGAATCGCAACGAACATATCCGCTTTATGCTGACGAGCAATTGCTAGTCGTTGACGTAATGTCAAGTAAACATCTGTATCTCGAGTTAAATACGCTTTAAATCCCGGCTGTTGATTAATCAATCGGTAGAGCTTTTTAGAGATGGACAATACAACCGTCTTTTCATGTGTACCTCTTACACCGGTAGCACCCGGATCTTTACCACCATGTCCAGGGTCAATCACAACAATGATATCGGATGAACGTTTTGGAGCATCTGAGGATACCATTGTCTTCGGTTTATTGTTCACTGTGGACACAGATAAAGCGGCGACAGATGCACCGCGTAATTTAACGATGAGTTGTTGCTGCCCTCCTTGCTCGACTTTGACAACATCGGTCCTCAAGGGAGATTTCATGTCTAGCACTAAGCGCAAACTGCCATGAAGACGCTCTGAGCT
Source organism: Coxiellaceae bacterium UBA1530 (assembly GCA_002323325.1). GTDB lineage: Bacteria > Pseudomonadota > Gammaproteobacteria > Coxiellales > Coxiellaceae > UBA9148. The sequence continues at coordinate 21,550 of DCQA01000017.1, forward strand.
TCTCACACGGTACAATGGCGAGTCTTGCAAGCTTACATTGCTCAAGTCAACCGCTGACCGAGTGTCATCAATATCAATCACTAATCGGTCAGGACCACTGAGAGTAAAATATCGATATTTCAGTGGTGAATTCCCAGAAAATTGCAAGACCATGCGCCACTCTTCGGAGAAACGATGCGTTGATAAAGATCTTAAGGCATGAGAGCTTGCCAGACTTGTTGTCAACAGTGCGACACTGAAAAGTAGCGCGACAATCATTCCGTATTTAACATATTTTAAGAAAGACATGTTTGTAATTGCTCCCATCCGTTTAATTCAGTGTTATCACTCTCAATAATTACCTCTCGACCAACCGCTGTATCAGGAACCACAATAGAAATTCTCAAATGGGGCGAAGGTAAGACTGCTTCACCACTCTGTGGCCACTCGATCATACAAACGGCTTGCTCTGTCACATAATCATCAATGCCCATATCCAACCACTCACTCGCATTCTGTATTCGATAGCCATCAAAATGGTGACAAACAAACGGCGCTAAGTTATACGTTTCAACCATGGCATAGGTAGGACTATTAACCGTTCCCTTGTGGCCCAGTGCTCTTAGAAAACCACGCACTAAAGTAGTTTTACCAGCGCCAAGACCACCGATTAAAAACACCTGATCACCGGCAGACACGCAAGTTGTCAGAGCGGCGCCTAGCTGCATCATAGCGACCTCACTATCAACATAACCTTTAATGCGCATCTGGATTCACCAAAGTTCTGAGTTGATTAAGCACATCACTGGCTAATAAACCTCGCTCCCCACCTCGATCGGCTGCTTTATCACCTGCCATGGCATGAACCATGACGCCAACCTCTGCAGCCTGGGAGGAAGACAATCCTTGCGCTAAAAGCCCACCTAAAATTCCACTGAGCACGTCGCCCATACCACCTGAGGACATACCAGGGTTTCCTGCAGAGCAGACGACAGGGATCTCTGCTGGTGATTGAATCACTGTGCCGCCCCCTTTTAAAACTGTCACGCCTCCGTAAAGGTCACACACCTTTTTGGCTGCTGAATAGCGATCAGATTGTACTTCGATGGAAGACACTGAGAGCAGCCGCCCCGCTTCACCGGGATGCGGTGTCAGGATCCAACGATCATTGTGCACACGTGCATTAGCCAGCAGGTTAAGCGCATCGGCATCAACCACCATGGGTATGTCTAACGTTTGCACACAGTGCATCAACGGTAGTGACCAATCGGACTGGCCAAGACCAGGTCCAATCACGATGACAGTGGCTTTCTCAATCAATGGAAGCAAATCATCTGCGGTCTCAACAGAACGACACATGATTTCTGGACGTGCACCTGTGACAACAGCAAGATGCTCAGGCCGAGAGGCAACCGTTACCAAACCGGCACCAACGCGCATAGCCGCCTCTGCTGCCATCAAGACAGCTCCACCCATGCCGTGATCACCTCCGATAATCAGTACGTGACCAAAATCCCCTTTATGAGTATCTCGACGACGACGAGGTAAAGCAGCTTCTAGCATGAGTGGATGCATTAAACGACCTGACGGTCTCACGAGGGTCTCTGTAGTAATAAGTGGTTCAACAAATAGCTGCCCCACCTGTGATAGGCCAGCACCCGTTACTAGGCCCGACTTGATGGCCAGAAAAGTGATGGTTGCCCGTGCGTCAACAGCCACTGTTAAAACACCGCCCGTATCGGCATTTAAACCTGATGGAATATCGAGTGAGAATACCGGTGACTGAGAATGATTCATGGCATTAACGACGCTCAAGTAGTCACCCATCAAAGGTCTATTGCAACCGATACCTAGTACAGCATCAACTATCACGTCTGCGATCAATATAGATTCATAAGAATAAGGCTGGATCTCTACACCAGCTTGTCGGCAGGCTAATGCAGCCTCTTGAGCTATGCCAGTTAAATGCTCCGGCATCGCTAGGGCGTACACTACAACAGAGCACCCAGCCTCATGAGCACAACGTGCTAACACAAAACCATCTCCCCCGTTATTGCCTTTACCACAACAAACCGCTATGGTCCTGCAATGTGGCCAGTGCTTCTTCAAACACTGCCATGCAGCTGCGCCGGCTTGTTGCATCAGTGAGGCCAGAGACGTCGCCTGTTGTAAAACTAGCGAGTCTTCTAGTGCTCGAATACCCTGAGTGTCATAAAGCGCAGTCATAACTATCCATAAATTTAATGAGCTTAAAAATGCCAAACGTTGATTTTACGCAACTTCACCAAGACATCAAACGTTGGGCGCAAGAAATTGGTTTTCAACGGGTAGGAGTTGCCGATATTGACTTAAAATTAGACAGTGAACGTTACCGACGTTGGTGTGAACGAGGCTTTCACGGCACCATGGATTACATGACTCGACATGAAAGTTTACGAAACAACCCTCAACAATTAGTCTCCGATGTGCAGCGAGTGATTGTTGTCAGTATGAACTATTTAAGTGTGCGCACTAACATGCAGGCAGTTGAGCCAAGCGAAAAAACAGCATATGTCGCGCGATACGCGCTTGGTCGCGACTATCATAAATTACTGCGCAAGCGACTTGATAAATTAGCTCAACGCATTACCCAGCAGGTCGCATCACATGGCTATCGCGCTTTTTGTGACAGCGCCCCTGTGTTAGAAAGAGCGCTGGCGCGCAAGGCTGGCATTGGATGGGTAGGAAAAAACACCCTCGTTATGAATCGTGAGCAAGGCTCTTGGTTTTTTTTAGGCGAGCTATTTACCAACCTACCCTTACCCATCGATCAACCGATTAAAGAACATTGCGGTAGTTGCTCTGCCTGTATCACCGTCTGTCCAACACGAGCCATCATCAAACCCTATGAACTCGATGCGAGACGCTGCATCGCTTATCTAACCATTGAACACAAAGGCTCGATTGATCCTGAATTCAGACCTCTAATTGGCAACCGTGTCTTTGGTTGTGATGATTGTCAGATCATATGCCCATGGAATAAGTTTGCAAAAATCACTAACGAGACTGACTTTAAGCCGCGACATCAACTAGACAGCAGCCAATTAGTCGATTTATTTTTATGGGATGAAGCCACCTTCCTCAAAAACACAGAAGGCTCGGCAATACGGCGCACCGGGTATATCTGTTGGCTAAGAAACATAGCGATTGGACTTGGTAATGCGGCCAAAGACGAAAAGATTCTTGCTGCACTGAATCAGCGGCGCTCACACCCATCCAGTCTTGTGCGCGAACACGTTGAATGGGCTATCAAACAACAATCATCATCAGTCTAATGAAGTAAAAGTATAATATTATTTGATCAAATCTACATAGAGTGATTCATTACAAGCTCTACAATTGTATTCACAGTATCGAATGCATATTGATCAAAGCCAATGCGCGCGAAATCCAGTTGAAACTGTTGCTCTAACAATGATGCCACCTCAACCACTTGCAATGAACTTAGTCGACGTGATAACACCAATGACTCATCATTATCTAATATTGGATCTTGCTCAACCGTTTCTAATATTTGATTCACTATCGAACGCACCTGCTGTGTTAGCATTGCTTTTTCATCACTCATAGACCCACCAACTTAGTTAGAAATTGAAAGTTAATCATGATATTTGTACTGTAATACGGCTGATTAAATACACTTAAAATGCAATAAAACCCAACCACTCCGAGAGGAATAGTCAGGTATCGTCGCCAAAATGGAATGACAGCTGACAGGCGTTGGGCACGCAACTGTGAGATACCAATAGCTATTGACAAGATCAATGCATAGAAAAAATAAGTTTGCATCATGATGATTGATTTCAATAAACCAAAACTTTGCAGCACCTTGATCTCAGCTAGTAAATGATAAATACTATTACCAACTCCTGCAGCCATTACCGTTGCAAAGACCAGACGAAGCTTAGGTTTCTTTTTAAAACACGAAAAAAAAGTTGGGTAAAAAAATACTTCGACCATTAACTCTTTAAAATAAAAATAATACCGATTCCAAAAGTCCGAGATAGACGTTGCAAAAAAAGGATTATCCATGTTGCGAGCTGCTTTAAATCCTGCCATCCGAACAATAGCGATTATGATGTGTCCATTCATACCAAAAGACAACGTCTGAAAGATAAAATGCAGCAATAAAACTCGCCAATAAAACATCACATCCTGGTGGGATAATGATGAAAAATTCGATAAGACAAATTTCATTGAAGGTATATTCCATGCTTGCTGCATTATCAACAAACTTTCCAGTGCAATATGCCAAAGCATGGCCAGCAATAATAAATGAAAAGCACTCAGTTGGCAGCGTGCTAATGACAAGGCATCAAGTGAGGCAATTTTATTCAAATACATACGCCCCTTAGGAAACGGCGTAGCAGTACCGCCCCAAAAAGGTAAGTAAGCAAAGACCTGACTAAAACCATACAGCCCATTTAACTGCTTAACTTCTAGTAAGGTATAACTGATGTACCAAAAATAAGCAGAAACAACTGTGATAAACAACCAACAATAAATCTTGATACTACCCGATAGCCAAGTTGATGCTAACCAGATCATCAGAAAGATCATGACCATCAAGTTAATAATTGGGTGTCGCATCAACCAATGTGATTTCATCTTATGAGCCAAGCCAAGATAAATACAACAAAACAGTAAGACAGCAACAATAGCTATACTCTCTTGATACCATGACGGTGCATAAAAGGCCGGCCATGAAAACCACGGCAACCAAAATAATCCTATTACGCTAAATACACTCAAACACCACAAACGATACTGGGGTAGAAAGGAAGTGATGATCAACGCCAAGGTCACCATAGGCCACCAAGGATACAAGAGTGGTACCTTAATTGGCCACCAGGAGATCCCCATCATACCAAGTACCACACTGAATATCGCCAACATGGCACACTTACCTAGAGGGGATTGTAAAAATACCAGCAATTCTGCGTCATCCTGATAATTACTAGTGTCTAACCATTGTATTTTTTTCATGAAAGTCCCTGCTTTAGGGTACGTCGATCCAACTTTCCATTCATATTTCGGGGAAGTTGCTCCACTACGACTATCTTCTCTGGAACCATGTAAAAAGGTAACAGTTTTAGTAATTTCGCCCTTATTGCCTGTTGATTTATTTCGTCTTTTTCCACTACACCCAGCAAATGATCGCCATGGTCACCTGATACAATGACAGCTGCCACTTCAGAGCAGTGTGTCGCCTGTCTCAAATAATACTCGATTTCTTCTAGCTCGACACGGTGACCTTGAATTTTTACTTGGTTGTCCAAACGCCCTAAGTAGTGATAGCCAGTCTCGGTATGGCGATACGCTTGATCTCCAGTGCGATACCACCGTTGATCACCGTACTCAGGGTGAAACTGTTGCACAAATTTGTCAGCAGTAAGTTCTGGCTGATGCCAATACCCAGTGACCACTTGAGAACCTGCAATCATGATTTCACCAGGCTTATCGTCAACCACCCATTGCCCATCCTCATCCATTAAAGCAATCATATTGCCAGGCAAAGCATGACCGATAGGCATAATTGTTTGCTCATCCAAGCCAATATCGATATCGATATCGCTTTGAACGGATAAAGAATACGCCATGCATTCAACCGTAGCCTCTGTTGGGCCGTAGAGATTTTGCACGATACTATTGACGGCTGCTTGCTGCCAAGCTAAGGCATCACCCATTAACAAAGGTTCACCTGAGAATAAGCTCAAGCGTAATGATGGGAGGCTACTTGAAGGTAACACATTAAGCTGCCTCATCAAGCCAATGATGGACGGTACAGAAAACCACACAGTGATTTTTTTATCTTGAATGAATTTTGCTGGCGCTAAGCGTAAACGTTCAGGTACAACATATAAACTAGCTCCAGAATTCCATGTCATAAAAACATCATACACAGACATATCAAACGACAGATCAGCGTGCTGCGCTACCCTATCATCAGAGGCTAGTCGATGATATTGCTGCATCATGCTAATAAACACATCCAGCTGGCCAAAAGTAACTGGCACACCCTTAGGAACACCTGTGCTTCCAGAGGTAAACATAATGTAAGCTGGCCTGTTCGACTCATACTGAACAATCTGATTTAATGGCACCGACCGCGTAAAATCAAATTGTTTATCATCAAATACGGCATCTAATTGAGCTTCATGCTCAATAGCATCTAAACGCTCACGAGGTAATTTAAGATTTAAAGGCACATAGGCGCAGCCCGTAAGTAAACAAGCCATAATAGCTACGTAGTTTCCAACTGATCGATCGACCTGAATACCTAGACGCGCGATAGCGCCGTGATTAAGCCAATGCGCAACGATAGATGCTCGTTGAAAAAGGGTTTGATAACTGTACTCCTGTTCATCGATGCACAATGCAATAGTATTGGGCTGATGAGATACTATGCGACGCAGCGTGTCGATCAACACCTTATACCATCCCCTGATTATTAGCCTTGATGTGACCAGCCATCTGATGAACCCTTATCATTAGCTTCTAAAAAACTATGATATCAATAATTTACAGAACTGAATAGTTTGCAACTATTTATGATCACTGATAATCAAGATGATAATCTAATGAAATATCAACCATAGCCTTTACCAGAGTCAAAAGATCTCATCATCATAAAGATTGATGAGTGTATTGGGTGTCACCGACTGATAGCTGTGTGAATCACAAGCCAAAATCATCGAGCATTTTGAGTACTGATTCATCACATCAGCGCAAATACACAAGTGTTAGAGGGTCAAGGTACAACACAGGTTGACAGCCACCTCAGTATTTTTAGCTTGGTGTGAACGGACCGATAATACATGATCCGTCATCACCTGTTGTAACCGTATACGTTCCCTTCAGTTTCCCACTATCCTGTTGCATAGCTTTTGCGATATCAGATGTGATTTCGAGGGAGCAAGCCGGGTCTGCATCAGCCTGTTTTTTGTACAATTCAAGTATACCTGTTGATTCAGTGCAGTCTGCACTATCCGGAACGTCCCAAGAGCCTGAAGCTGATTGACCTGCAATTGCAACGTCCCATGACGGATAAGTACTCGTAGGTCCCGCACAATTTGTACCGTTCTGCGCTAAAGCGATGTATAGATTTTTTGTACTTTCATCTGTGGTCGTATTCATAACTTGAAACACTAGGCATGGACCACTTCCAGAATTATTAGTGCAGGTACTAGACCCCAGTATCATCGGTCCGGCATGTGTAATCGACTGTAATGCAAACCATACAACTCCTGTGGTTGCAGCAATAACATAATGCCTATTGAATATCGTCATTGTATCTCCCCTTCATTATCTTTTCTCCACATGGCACTCAACGAAATTTCTAACAAGCTTCCATTGAGACACCTATCTAACGTTATTATAGACAATTGATCGAGCACTTTCCTGCTCTAAAAAAAACACTAACCTATTCATACTATGAATATAATAGGAAAATATTTTTACACAGAACCTAATAGGCTCACTGTGATACTAATCATCCGAATATGCTCTGTTTCATATGAGACGCTCGAGTGAGCTTGGCTATCGTAAAGATTGCCACTCCAATAGATAAGATAATAAATATCTCCGGCACTAGTAATGGCTGATGCGTAATGCTCACAAGGTCATTGAGCAGCAATGGGAATAACGATGCAATGAAAACAGTGAAATTATTGTAACACGCGATTAAAGAAACACGTGATTTCACTGATGAGTATTCACATAACGTGCAAACGACAAATTTATTATAAACACTGGCTGTACAGGATAATAACACCATAGCCACTACCAGTATAAACAAAAAGCCACTAGACGACATAAATAACAAGAAAGCTCCTAATACTAAGGTGATCGATAGAATAATGAGTATAGGTATAACTCTTTGAGGTTGTTTCATATAACTCGCGAGTATAAAGATCGTTGTCATGACCACTGAATAGCTTATGGTTGAGCACAAAAATAAACTGCGTAAAGGGATATGAAAATTTGCATGAAAATACAAGTTCCCCATACTCAAAAACTTTACCATACCCTCAAGGATAATTATTGTAATCACAAAACCCAAAAACTGTTGGTAAAAAGTCTTCAATGTTGATAGGTAGCTGAAGGAGTATTTTTTTTCACGAGATGATAAAAAAACTGGAGTCTCTGATGCACACACGCGTATCGCAAATAGTATCATCCCTGACACACCCGCCAACATATAAGGGAGACGCCAGGCAAAGTCAACTATAACCTTATGGTGATACAATAACGTCAATACATATCCGACCGCAACTCCAATGAGTCCTCCTAACTGCGAGAAAAAAGATGAACGTAATAGCTGTGAGAACTGCATACCTGGTGTTGCATGTTCATAGATAAACACCATACCTCCAGGATATTCGATACCCAAAGCGACACCCTGTAATAAACGTATAGTCACAAATAGCGCTGATAACCAGCGGGAATCGATATGATGGATCGGTAGACAGGCCAACAATGACGTGCTCAATGTCATCAACAATGAGCTCATCACAAAAGTCGATTTACGACCGAAGGTGTCCGCCATCCTTGAGAAGATACAACCTCCTAGGATACGACCAACATAGCCAAGCCAATAGATGAAGAGAATGAGCAGAGAACTAATTGACGAGCTTAGGTGTGGAAAAAAAATGGTGTATAGATAAGCGCTTAAAACTGTATATAAACCAAAATCGTACCATTCGATAATCACCGCAAGATTGGCAAAGCGTGTACTTTTTTTGCCTAAAACATCGCTCGATGGTAAAGCCTTCATGATGTGCTCAATGAGTATTAAATTGAAAACTGACTATATCAAAAAAAAGCACACAGCATCACCCGAAATAAGCCATCTCAAGAAAGAGACTTATCGGCGTGATTTCTTAGCATCAATCGAGCCACTTGGTGAGCTGTCAGATTGTAGAGACGAATCGTTATTTTCGCAACTCGCTGGACGCTTAGTACCCGTCGTGAAAATAGTTGCCGTGGAGGATGAAGATTGCGGTGCTACCTGAGTCATTGACGGAAAGAGCAATCGGTCCATATAGCGTGAGAACTCCTCTAACTCCTCTTGTATCATTGACTGTGCATCAGAAAGTAGCAAACCCAACGTTTTTGAGTCAGGACTTGAGCTATGATCTTTTAACAGTCTTTGCATTGCTGTGAGGGAAGCAATACACCTTTGGTAGTTGTCACGCACCTTCAAAAAACACTGTTGATAATGAGGGATTAATGACTGAGATGATAGATCCTTACAGGCTAGAATTAGCTGTGCCGATGCACCAAAAAGAGCTTGTCGCTTTTGAATAAAATCGTTCATAAAAAAATAAGTCGAATGATTAATAATAGATGAAAGCGCCCGGTTGCGATGAACATAAGATTTTCGGTATAACGCAGTTGCGTATAGTAGCTTTACGCATGCAATTGAACCGTAATCATAATGCATCTCTTCCGCTTTCATGTCACCCATCAATCGTGATAAACCTTTTTTGTTTAGCGTCATCTGAAGACCGACCCACAAAGATCCGTAGATCTCGGTACCACACAATCGATCGACCCGATCATTCATGGAGCAAAACATACCTAAGTCAATAATCTTTAATTCACCATCTTTCATCAAAACGAGATTCTCTGGCTTAATATCTCGATGACAATTCCTTGAATCCGATAGAGACACAAAGGCTGAATTTAGAAGATTAAATAGCCGAACAACAAACTGTGTAGTCAATACACTAAACTTATCATTCGATTCAAAAAGACTCATTAAATCGAATTCCCCTTTTTCATCAAAAGAGATTAGGGCTTGATCAGAGCCATTCTCAACATACCGCTTTGCTGGAATAAAAAATTTGGGATCCACTTTTTTCCCAGCTTCAAACTCTATCTTAAGAGATGGAATGTCCCCCTTTTTGACAACAGCAGAGGTATTCAGGTCATTACAAAACCAGCCAACGACTTTTCCTGAAATTCCACCACCAAGAGACTCATAAGCAATATCTGCATGCGTACTCGAGGGTGTCTTTGAATCAATATCAGGCATTATTGCGGGACCACTGACTGTCACGATTTCGGCGTCACAGACTCTATTAAAATTTTCTGAAAAAACCAGTCGCGCTAACTCTTCTTGAGAAAGCTCTCTTGGTGGAGGTGTTGATGGACACGAGAGAGGCTGATCAGTTTCTCGAGATTCAACTGAAAGCCTATCGGCAGACTCAGATGGATTGACTACAGATTCCTTTATAGCAGTATCGGGGTTGGAGGTGTGGCTAGGCATGTTTTAATCATTCATTCATCGTATAAATGATTATTTTACATGATTAATATTAATGTATTATTAAATTTAAAAAGTAAAAAAAGTATTAAATACATGTAATTGGGTATTTTATGAGACCTAATACATGATCAAAATAATATAGGCCTGCACTAGTGCGCGAGCGATGGCAACTCTGAAGGTATGATGACTAAGTAGGTTGAGCTACAACCATACTCAATGCTGTCAACTGAGCAAGAGGATCCAGCGATTGAGTGATCGGACGGCCAATCACTAAATAATCCGCACCATTGCTCAGGGCTTGTTGTGGTGTTTGAATGCGATGCTGGTCATCAGAATCCGATGGCAACAAACGAATCCCTGGCGTTACCAGAGTAAAAGATTCTGAACATTGTTGGCGTAATCGCTGAGCTTCTTGCGCTGAACACACCACGCCGTCTAAACCCGCCTGCTCTGCCATCTTCGCATAGTGACACACTAGCTCATCGACCGATGCTTCGAACTTTAATGCATGAAGGTCTTGAGCTCTTAAACTAGTTAATAAGGTGACGCCAACCAGTAAGGGGCGTTGTGAGGATGCAGCACGGTTGACTCCCTCCACTGCTGCGTGAAGCATCGCCTCCCCCCCCTGACAATGCACATTTAACATCCAGACTCCCAACTCAGCAGCAGCCTGACAAGCCTGCCTCACCGTATGAGGGATATCATGAAACTTAAGATCTAGAAAAATCTCAAAGCCTAAACTCATTAACTGCTCAATCAAATGAGCGCCATAACGAACAAATAAATATTTGCCAACTTTGAGTCGACATTGCGATGGCGATAATTGCCGTACAAAGGACATTACTTGGCTATCGGTGTCCTGATCCAAGGCAATGATAATTGGCAACCTCGCTAGACTCATAACACTGGTTTCCTTGCCAATACATCGATTGATCGAATAGGTTTAGTGCTTGACCAGGTTTGACAGCTTGGACATAACCAATACAAGGTTTTTCCAGAGAAACCACATTGTAAGCACCGGTAAGTCGACTGGCCCGACATCATAGAATCTAAGTGACGCTCTAACTTAAGCCATTTTTGAGTATCTGGTACTGAGGCACTGTCAGCATAGCACTGAATTAGAGGGGGCAGTGCCCATAAGGAACCATGACTTGCCATATAATTCTCGAGAAAATCAATCGCAGTTTGTATACCATGCTGACGATGATGCTGTTTCGCTAGATAACTCGCAACATCAACAAATGGCGTCTCGGAAAAGACGCGTTCGAGATACTGAAAAAATTCATCGCCGCGTCCACATTGAGCATATGACTCCGCCATGTCATCGAGAATTTCTGACACATAGTTAGGATCTTCGTCCATGACCCTCTGGTATGCGTTTATACACGATGAAAAATCTTTCTCTAAAAAGGCTGCTCTGGCTTCCAATAAGTATGCGCGAACACAGTGTCGATCGATACTTTGTGCTTTTTGAAGATACTGCTTGGCTTCCTGGAACATATGCTTACGAGTCATATCATCGGAAAGTTCGCAGTAATAATGTGCGATATGCAACCGGTAAGAGGTACCAGAAAATACCGCCAAGCGTTGCGCTATCTTAATTGCCTTATTCCATTCTTTCTCTAAATGATAGATCTGTAGCAGCAAAGTGAGACTCTGCCCGTCTTGTTTATCTTGTTCAGACAACTCCAGAAAAATCTTTTCTGCGCGGTCTAAAACACCGGCACTTAAATAATCTTCACCTAGCGCTAATAAAGCTTGATGGCGATGATGCTGATCCAGCTGTGGTCTTGCAATCAAATTCTGATGAATCTTAATAGCACGATCCACTTCACCACGACGACGAAATAATCCAGCTAACGCAAGATGCGTCTCAACGGTGTCACTATCGATTTCCATCAGTTTAATAAAAACATCCACGGCCTTATCAGGCTGCTCGTTAATGAGGAAATTTAAGCCCCGAAAATAATCCCGTTGAAACCTGACAGGAAATCCTAAGCGTTCATGTAAATTTGAACGACGACCAAACAGCCAAGCACCTAATGCGACTAATGGGAAAAAAACATATGCGAAAAAAGTCATTGATTAGCTATCCGTAAGTGGCAGTTTTCTTAAGTTGTCTAACTCTTTTTGGGACTGCTTAAGCTCACCTTTTAACTTCATCATTTTTGACTTAGCGCGAATAAACCAGGGTACCACAGCACATAGCCCCAACATGGCGCCTGCGAATAAGATCATGCACAATAATAACGGGAGAAATATTTTGAATGAACCGGATGGATAGTGCAGAGTCACCGAAAATGCATTCATTGTGGTAAATAGAATCATTAAAGTAGCAACCATCAACCAGAATAACGTCACGATATATTTCATCGGCTTTCCCTACACTTTTTACAAACATTTTATCGCTATCAAACAAAACCCAGTAACAGCATGAGCCATTACTGGGTTCATTTTACCGACTAGCTTAACAGATTCAAGCAGCGGCATTGATTCAGCAAACAAAGAAAGCTATTAACTGTCTTTATTGTTCATCTGCTCTTTCAATAGATCACCTAGTGTCGTTTTGGTAGGAACGACAGGTTTTTGAGGAGCAGAAGAACCGCCAGAAGTTTTTCCTTCTAACAGTGCTTTCCTTGAGACAACCAACTGGTGAGCCTTTTTATCGATGAACATGAGCTTTACATCCACTTCTTCACCCACCGTTAATACGTCAGACAGACTGTCTGTATGCTCAATGCTGTAATCAGCAATACGCATAACAGCATCCATATCGTCATTCAGTGAAAAAACAGCATGTTTTTCATGGATTTCTTTTACTTTAGCCGTTATCACAGCACCTTCACCCTGAGCAGTTAAATACTCTGCTAATGGATCTGTTTCTAACTGCTTAACACCCAATGAAATACGCTCGCGCTCTGCATCAATTGACAGAATAACTGCTTCGATTTCCTGTCCTTTATTCAACGTACGAACAACGTCTTCACCCGACTCAGACCATGATAGATCCGACAAGTGAATCAAACCGTCAATGTCTCCGTTTAAACCAATAAATACACCAAAATCAGTCATGGATCGGATATGCCCACTAACCTTGTCACCTTCTTGGAACTTATCGGCAAATTCTTGCCAAGGGTTTTGTTTACACTGCTTGATACCGAGTGAGATACGACGACGATCAGAGTCGACCTCTAGAACCATGACTTCGATCTCGTCACCAGGCTGTACCACTTTGCTAGGATGAATATTTTTGTTAGTCCAATCGAGCTCAGACATATGCACAAGACCTTCAACGCCTTCTTCCAGCTCGACGAAACAACCATAATCAGCGATGTTTGTCACCTTACCAAAAACACGGCTGTTTGTTTGATAACGACGGGCGATATTCAACCATGGATCGTCGCCTAGTTGCTTCAAACCTAACGAGACACGATTTTTCTCACGGTCGAATTTTAGAATCTTAACCTTCAATTCCTGACCAACAGAAATCATCTCACTTGGGTGTTTCACACGTTTCCAAGCAATATCCGTGATGTGTAAAAGACCATCAACACCGCCTAAATCGACAAATGCACCGTAATCAGTGATATTTTTAACAACACCCATGACTTCTTGACCTTCCTGAAGCTGTTCTAAGCGGGCGCTTCGCTCAGCGCTCGTTTCAGCCTCCATCACAGCACGACGCGATACCACGATATTGTTACGCTTCTGATCCATCTTGATCACTTTGAACTCTAGCTCTTTGCCTTCAAGGTAAGCTAAATCTCTGACAGGTTTCACATCCACCAGCGATCCTGGTAAGAATGCCTTAATAGTTTTCACATCAACGGTGAAACCACCTTTAACACGCTCTATGATAGTCCCCATGACGATTTCGCCATCTTCGTGAACTTTCTCTAGCTCCGCCCAGACTCTGGCACGAACAGCTTTTTCGTAAGAGAGACGTGTATCCCCGAACCCATTCTCTACATTGACGATGACCACTTCAATATCATCACCTACCTGAGGTAATTCACGGCCACGAAATTCATCGGAGGAAATTACAGCGTCGGATTTTAATCCTGCATTAACAGTAATACGATCTGGTCGAACATCGACGATGGTCGCTTTGACCAGTGTTCCTGGTCTCATATCTAACGAGGATACGCTTTGTTCGAATAAATCAGAAAAATTTTCAATCATTGTTGTCATAAATAGTCCATGCTTGTCACTACAGGTTTGCAATTCACCTGATACGCAAGCGGTTGATCATGCAAAAATGCATGAATGTTATTTGCATAACTACCGCGATATGCGGTAGTCCCCTAATTTCAAGATTCGTTGATTTCACAATGAACATGCTGCATCAGCTGATCAAAAACCTGATCAATGCTTAAATCGACTGTACTCACACGTATCACATCATCGGCAGGCACAGCAGGGGCAATATCCCGTGATTGATCACGCTCATCACGACGCATCAGCTCTTCTTGAACATCGCGCAGGCTAACACTTATCCCCTTGGCTTTCAACTGAACTTGGCGACGTTGTGCTCGAGTCGCAGTGTCTGCCTCTAGGTAGAACTTCAAGACGGCATCAGGGAACACCACTGTCCCCATATCACGACCATCTGCAACCAAGCCGGGAGGTTTTCTAAAACCTCTATTCAAACTTAAAATAAAATCTCTAACCGATTGTATTTTTGCAGATTTAGAGGCCATGGAACTCACAGACTCAGAGCGTATTTCATGAGTAATATCACGACCATCACACGTTAACTGAAAATGACCATCTTTGGGTGACGAATACATCACCACATCGAGAGAGCTTAGTAATGTTGCGAGAGCGTTATTATCTTGATAATCCACTTGATAGTGTAAAACAGACCAGCCGACTGCACGAAAAAGTGCTCCACTATCCAAGTAATGCCAACCCAGCGCTTTTGCTAACATTTGAGAGTATGTTCCTTTACCACTCCCACTCAACCCGTCTAAAGTTATTACTGGAATCACCATAATTTCTCCTGTTACACAATAACCCATGATACTGACAGAGACAATGAATCAGTATGAAACCGTTATTTATCATGTAAATATAATGAATTTATAACCTAATAAATGAGATCATGCTTGCTTTTCAAATGCTTTCATAAAGGCAATCAACGACTGCACTCCTGGTACAGTCATACTGTTATACAAGCTAGCTCGACAGCCACCAACAGCTTTGTGACCCTTTAAATGGGTTAATCCGACCGCTTCTGCTTGCTTGAGAAATGCATCTTGAAGCGCCTCATCGGCCAATAAAAAAGGCACGTTCATGCGTGAACGCGATACCTCTTCCACAGGAGCATGATAAAAACTCGAAGAGTCAATGAAGTCATACAACAACTGAGACCGTTCAACGGCTAGCTCGTTCATTGCAGACAAACCACCCTGTGCTTTAACCCATTTCAATACCAAACCCATCACATACCAACTAAACGTCGCCGGTGTATTGGGTGTAGATGATTTTGCTAGCACCTCACGATAGGCATACAGTGGCGGTGTAAAAGGTAGCACTTCTCGCGCTAACAATTCCTCTGAAACAATAGCAACTGTTACTCCAGCAATCCCTAAATTCTTCTGCGCACAGGCAAAAACCATCCCATAATCTGTCAAATCAACAGGCCGAGATAAAAAGTTGGATGACATATCTGAAATCAATGGAATATCTCCGACACTAGGAGGATGGTTAAACTCAATCCCATTAACGGTTTCATTATCAACCATGTAAACGTAAGACGCATCATCGGGAATATTCCAACCAGATTCAGGCATAGTCACTGAGCCTGATTGATCAATCAGGCACGGATTGACGTATTGCCGAGCAGCCTTAACCGCTAGTCGCCCCCAGTGACCTGTTTGTATGTAAGCCGGTGCAGCATTGTTATGATTACAAAAATTCATAGGAATCATTGAAAATTGCGCTTGCGCGCCACCATGCATGAGGATAATGCGATAGTCTGGGGGTAGATCTAACAATGAAGAAAGATCTCTTTCAATCTCTTCTTGCACTGAGCCAAATAACTGGCCTCGATGAGAAACTTCCATGATAGACATACCACTACCTTGAAAGTCCAACAACTCGTTCTGCATCTGACTAAGGACTGGCTCAGGTAACATGGCTGGGCCAGCTGAAAAATTAATTGCACGATTCACTTATTTTTCCTCAGCTTGTGTGTCAATCGGGTCCTCAGCATTACTTGAATCAGAGGGGGCATCTAATAGATCACAACCCTCAAGACCGACCAAAACTTCATCTTTAGACAAGTGAATTAATCGAACACCTTGAGTATTACGACCCAATACCGAAATTTCATCCACGCGAGTTCGAACCATAGTGCCACCGTTGCTGATCAATAAAACATCGTCTTGTTCTGACACTTGAGTAGCTGCGACAACTCGACCGTTACGATCACTGACTTGAATCGCAATAACTCCCTGACCACCTCGGCCAATCGATCGATAATCTTGTAATGCTGTCCGTTGACCATAGCCATTCTCTGTAGCCGTCAATAAGGTTCGAGATTCATCAACAATAATGAGCGCTATCACTTCTTGATCTGCCTTCAGCTGAATCCCACGAACCCCGCGGGCATTTCTTCCCATGACGCGAATATGACTTTCATTAAATCGTATCGCTTTACCTGCATCTGAAACCAACATAATCTCTTGTTGCCCATCAGTAAGGTCAACTCCTACTAATCGGTCACCTTCCACAATATCCAGTGCTATTTTTCCATTAGAACGTGGACGCTCAAATTCTTTCAACGCTACTTTTTTAACAACACCTTGAGCGGTTGCCATCAAGACGAACTGATTATCCACAAATGCCTTAACTGGAAGAATTGCCGTGATGACTTCTTCAGCAACCAGAGGCAGCAAGTTAATGATTGGGCGACCACGAGACTGACGTCCACTTTGTGGTATCTGATAGGTTTTTAACCAGTAGACTTTACCTAGTGAGGAAAAACACAGCAATGTATCGTGTGAATGTGCAATCATGACATGACGCACGAAGTCTTGATCTTTAACCGACGTTGCTATTTTACCACGCCCTCCTCTGCGCTGAGCTTGATAACTATCTAGAGACTGTGTCTTGACATAGCCTTGCTCTGACGAGGTGACCACCAACAACTCTTCGGTAATTAAATCCTCTGCTGTTAGATCCTCTTGAGTGTCGACAATCTCAGTGCGCCGCTCGTCATTAAACTGCGATTTTGCTTCTAATAACTCTTCGCGAATCACTCGGTGAAGCTCATCAGGCTCTTCCAGTATCTTAATCAAGCTATGAATAATATCTATTAAGGCATTGTATTCATTATGAATTTTATCTTTCTCAAGGCCAGTCAAACGATGCAGTCTAAGATCAAGAATTGCTTGCGCCTGCTGAGGGGATAAGTGATATCCGTCGTCTAGCAAACCGAACATTGAGGCTAGGTCTTGAGGTCGAGTCAAAGTTCTACCGGATTGTTGCAATAATGCAGATACGGAACCCGCAGGCCAAGCTTGTGATAACAATTGCTCTTTAGCCACAGCCGGTGATGGCGCCGCTTTGATCATAGCAATCACATCATCAATATTAGCTAGAGCAATGCCAAGCCCCTCAAGCAAGTGCGCACGTTCACGTGCCTTGCGCAAATCGAATAAAGTTCTACGAGTAACAACTTCTCGACGATGATCAATAAAAGCCGACAAAGCACTTTTTAAATGTAACAATTTTGGCTGTCCGTCACTCAGTGCCACCATGTTTATACCAAACACTGATTGCAATTGTGTGTGAATGAATAGATTGTTCAGCACAACTTCGGGTTGATCGCCGCGGCGCACCTCGATCACCATGCGCATTCCTTGCTTGTCTGACTCATCCCTCAAACCACTGATACCCTCAATTTTCTTCTCTCGCACCAGCTCAGCAATTTTTTCGAGTAACCGCGCTTTATTCACCTGATAAGGGAGCTCGGTGACAATGATCGAAGAACGATTATTTTTGTCATTAGTATCAATATGCGTTTTACCTCGCACGTAGATCCGGCCACGGCCAGTTTTATAGGCTGATAATATTCCAGCTCGACCATTGATGATCCCACCCGTTGGAAAATCAGGCCCAGGCATGAACTGCATGAGACCCATTAGATCAATCTCAGGATTATCAATCAGAGCCAAGGTAGCGTCTATCGTTTCACCTAAATGGTGCGGTGGTATGTTCGTTGCCATACCCACAGCAATACCCGATGAACCATTCACCAACAAATTAGGGATGCGTGTCGGTAAGGCATTAGGTATCAGCTCAGTACCGTCATAATTAGGAGAAAAGTCGACCGTTTCTTTATCCAGGTCTGCAAGTAAAGCATGGGCCATTTTAGTCATGCGCACTTCGGTGTAACGCATCGCTGCAGGGGAATCACCATCGACTGATCCAAAGTTACCCTGACCATCAACTAGGAGGTAACGCAAACTAAAGGGTTGAGCCATTCGAACAATAGTATCGTACACTGATGTATCGCCATGAGGATGGTATTTACCAATTACGTCACCCACAATACGTGCAGACTTTTTATAGGGTTTATTCCAGTCATTTTTTAGCTCATTCATCGCATACAAAGACCGTCGGTGAACAGGCTTTAATCCGTCTCTCACGTCAGGCAAAGCACGGCCAACAATTACACTCATGGCATAATCTAAATAAGATTGTTTCAACTCATCTTCAATGGTGACTTGGGTAATTTCTTTGGCCAACTGGTCCATAATAGCGCGCCCTACGTTAAACAGATTTTAAGGCGAATATACTACCACAAACGTGGGTATTACAGTAGCAAAAAACACTAATTATCTCTCCAAAAAACCCCATATGAGCTTATTTTGAACACCTTGATTTTGAGATGGTTAAGGCACAACTCACTGGGATGAGATCGCTAAACAATCGACTTTTGCAGGCGGCAGATTACGCCAGACAATCTTTGATGATTGTAATGCAAAGCTATCTGGATAAAGGTTACGCCTCTCGGTGATAGCGTAGGTATACTGCAGATAAATACCGTGCTCACCAAGCGCATGACTAATCTGTGAAAATATTTCAGCACGCTTACCCTTTGACCACAACCTTATTGGCAAACTCGAAACAACGACCTCCACTGATGCACAGAACGAACTCAATATTGCAGATAACTCTTCCGCGCCTCCATGAACAACATGAACGTCAGGGAAAGCTAAACGCAGCCGATCGACCATCTCGGTCGATTGCTCGACAGCAATTAAGCGCCCAGGTGGAACTCCAGCCTCAGTTAATGCGTGTGTGATTGCGCCTAATCCAGCACCCAGTTCAACCACCCACCCTGATTGATAATGAGTCGAAGCCAAATGAGCAAGCTTTCGAGACAAATAAACTGAACTAGGAAAAACTGCACCGACCGAGCTCGGGGAGTGCCTCCATTTTCTAAAAAAAAATAACGTCTTAGAATTACTTTTCAAAGAGACGAAGTATTTATAGACCATCATAAAAGGAAGAGAGCACAACAGTCCAAATACGACACAGCAACGCCATACCCTAAGGTAACCACTGACAGCTTTAGTACGTATTATTATTTTTTTCACACGCTCTTCCTTAAGCAAGGTACTTTTGCGGCTGACTGCTACAGCTTAACGTCCACTACTTTTTATACCAGCTATCACGACCCCAGACAACAGACCGCCTAAATGAGACCAATTAGCAACCGGTCCTAAAAATCCCATGAAACCGAGTAGCAACCATCCAACCAACCAATACATAATATCTGAGCGTACATAATAACCCGACCATGGACGGTAAGAAGAGAGAAACCATAAATAACCGAATAACCCATAGACGACACCAGACAAACCACCAAAAGCAGGACCTGATAGAAACAATTGGGCAACGTTAGAAAATAGTGCTGTACCCAGCATCAGTATGATATAAAACAGGCGTGACTCTTTTTCTTCTACTAAACTTCCCAAATCGTATAGCCAGTACAGATTGAAAAGTATGTGTAACACACTAAAATGAAGAAAGACTGGCGTCAGCAACCTCCACGGACTTGTCAACCATGACTGCATGATAGATTTCCCGGGTGACACAATCAGTAATTCATTAATAACACCAGGCCACAATGCGTTCTGTAAGATAAAAACTAATATGGAAATAATAATAATTGTGATGGTTAAACTGTTACCATGTGCTCGTTTGAAATAACGCCTGTAATGAGACTGTAACGCACGATCTCGAGATGGCTTCACCGTGTAACGAACACGATATCGAGTATCATCTGGTGAAGTGATAAATAACTCCCATTCGGAACGGGCCATTTCGAGATCGTTATCTCTGATGACCCACAACTCAAATTGATCATTATGGGACATCACTTTGGAATCGATGGATAGTGATTTCAAGTATTGAGAAAACCTGAGCAATGCTTTTTGTGATTCCCAGACACCAATCAATCGCATATCTATCCCTAATAAAACTTTAATTCACTATGAGCTCTTGAGCTAAACGAGCAATCCATTCTTCGGCATCTTTATCACCTTTTTGTAAAACCAAGGCTTCTTCGAAATGCTTCAAAGCGGCATTCTGTTGGCCAGAGTAATATAGACTATAACCCCAGTTAAAATGTAAAGCATACGTCGGTTCAAAATATTGAGATGACCGTTCATAAAAAGATATCGCACGTGAGTAGTCTTCAGCTTCATGATAAAACACAGCAAGATCGAACAGAATGTCATGACTATCGGGTAAGTAATAAAACTGATCGACAACCTTTGGTAAATGTTCGGTTAAATACTGAACTAAGTCCTCATCAGCATCGTCAATCAGCTCATTGATTCGGTCACTCACCTGCTCATAAATATAAGGATCCCAACGCGACAGTGATAAATACGCCGCAATGGTTTTTAAAGGCTGCTTATCGAGGATAGGCTCCATGTGCTCGTAAAAACAAAAAAACTCAGCTGGTCCAAAAGCCATGATATTAGCGGTTTGAGCCAATTGCGTTGCAGGTAGCGCATCAAGCGTCATACCCATCAAAAACAATCCTGAGACAAAACCATCAATCGCATAAGGAATCTGACAATCACCACCCTGAGAGCGACAATACTCCCCAAGCGCATGAAAATTTACCATTAAAGAAAAACTACCATGGATTGCAAATTCAGGAGGCTCAAGGCCATCTATCTCATCACGACTGACATAGCCTTTATCAGAACTCAACAAGAGCATCTGATCATTCGATAACTTTTTAAGATTCTCCAATCCGCGTAATGAACCTATAGGAAACTGCAAATGCGTACCGTCCGATAATGTACGGTAACTGTTCAGTAGCCGATCAAAATCCACATGCTGGTAATAATCCTCCGCCATTGGCGCATGAGAAAAAGAAAAGTCTACGGCTTCCCAATCCTTTGGGCCGAGCTCGTCAACATTTGAGGCATGAGCAGTCAATGAAACCAATGTCTCTTCCATTCGTCCATCACTAACACGAAAAACATCGGTAACAATCGAGTCAAAAAGGTAGTTTGCAAAAACAACAACCGGTTGATGAATATCACCTCTGGCAACAACACGATCCTGATGAATCAAATGCAAAGTATCATCATTCTCAAAATCAAATTGAGCAAAATCCAGCAGGCCAGACTCTACAAACTCGGTTAATGCTGGGTGCTTTTTCCAAAACTCGATATTGGTCTGAGTAAAATCTGTCATGACATAGCAAACAGGTATTTTTTGAACACCTTTAGCATGCATGATTTCTTGGAGCTTTTTTAGAAAATAAAAGCCAAACTGCCCATGGCCAGCACCGATTTCAACGCAATAAAAAGGCTGATCGATATCATCCGAAAGATGCGTCTTTTGCCAGTCTTCGATAAAAGCGGCCACGACTGCGGCGTAGTGATACGCAATAAATGGGTTTGTTGTGATATAACAAGGCACATCACCGGACCATGCATCAATACCAGACTGATCGTAATAACGACGCTGGGCCTGCCACACTTTAGACTTAGAAAAAACCTGCTGATGTTCTAGTGTGACTTTTTGTTGTGCCATGATGCCTCCATTCATATTAATATTATGGGTGAGTAGTATACGCGAATTGATTTAAATCACCATGATGATCATGACACGCGCTAATTGACAGGCCGCATTGCGGCAGTTCAAGTTTTTCGATAAGATGCTTTCTTTTCTGATCACTGGATACAACATGAACACCAATACACTCAGCTCCAAGGCCCTGCATGAACTCGTTGTTGCAGCCCTTGATGATAACAAAGCAATAGACATTAAGTCATTTGATGTCACACATCTAACTGATGTCACTGACAGTATTGTTGTTTGCACATCCACATCCAAACGTCATGCGCTGACGCTTGCAGAAAAAGTGAGCCTACTTGCCAAACAAAAAGGCGAACGAGCGCTTAGTACCGAAGGTGATGAAAATAGCGAGTGGATTTTAATAGATTTTGTTGATGTCGTTGTACACATCATGCTCGCCGAGACACGGGAATTTTATAGCATAGAAAAGCTATGGAACATGACAGAGTCTTCTAGACAACAACACAACTAACTGTTCATGAAAATCACCTTAATCGCGATTGAGAATAGCCCCCCTGCATGGGCTACAAGCGGCTTCGAGACTTATGCAAAACGCCTTCCTAAAGACTATCAATTAACATGCATCAGCATTCCATCGATTAAACGTAGCAAAAATGCCTCGATAGCACAGGTGCTAGAGCAAGAAGGAAAGCGTATTTTACAGGCCATCCCACCAGGCAGTCATGTTGTCGTGCTCGATCGACTTGGTCTCACTGTCTCCACATTGAACATTTCAGAAAAACTGCTGCACTGGCACGATCACCATCAGGACATTTGCTTACTGATTGGTGGCCCTGAAGGTCTCTCTGAGGAATGCCTCAAAAAAGCAGATACAAAATGGTCGCTTTCCGCATTAACACTGCCACACCCACTCGTAAAAGTCGTTGTGGCCGAACAGCTCTACCGCGCATGGAGCATCCATAAAAACCATCCTTATCATCGCTGATGAAACATGTTAGATTGATACTCAAAAATGTTTTTATACCTCCCACTGACACATGAAACACCAACAAGACCAAGCTATTTTTAAACGTCGCTTCACGCATTTGTTGGTCTGTGTATGCGTCGTTCTACTAGTTTTACTGGGCCGACTCTTTTATCTCGAGATTATTGATCACAAACAATACATCACACTCTCTCGAAAGAACTTTTTAAACATAAAGGCAATCACCCCCGAGAGAGGACTCATTTACGATCGTCATGGCGTATTATTAGCAAAAAACGCTCCTAGCTTCACGCTCAGTTTAATTCCCAGCAAAATTAAAGACATGAACAAGACGCTACAAGAGCTGCAAAAACTTCTTAATATCAATGACACCATCATCGAACGCTTCAAACGTCATTTGAACCAATACCATGCTTATGACCTTGCACCGCTTCCCATAAAACTTAATGAACAACAGATGGATCAGTTCTACGTTAACGCGTATCGATTTCCTGGTGTTTCCATCGAGACTTTATGGCAACGTGAATACCCACTCGAATCGATCGGGAGCAGTGTTGTCGGATATGTTGGCAAGGTGAATGCGAACGATCTTACTCACGTCATACCGGAAAATTATCGCGGCACGAACTACATCGGTAAAACGGGCATTGAAAAAGGTCTAGAAAACTCACTTCACGGGAAAACAGGTATCGAGCAAGTTGAGATCGACGCTCGAGGAAAAATTATTCATTCGCTTGGTCAGGAATTAGCCGCCTCTGGCAGTACGCTCCACCTCACCATAGACAGTCGCCTACAAGACTTCATCATAAAGACATTGGGCAAGCTGTCAGCAGCAGTCGTTGCCATTGACCCAAGTAACGGCGAAATTCTCGCAATGGTCTCGACACCCACTTACGATACTAATTTATTTTCTCAAGGTATGAGTATCAAAGAGTACCAATCATTATCGAATAACCCACATCACCCTCTCTACAACAAAACAATTCAAGGTCTCTATTCACCCGGTTCAACCATCAAGCCTTTTTACGCGGTTTCTGCATTAGATAACGGCATCATCACTCCTGAAACTTATATTAACGATCCAGGTTGGTTCACTCTGCCCAATAGCACCCATAAGTTTCGAGACTGGAAACCACAAGGCCATGGTAAAGTGAACATCAGCAAAGCACTGATGGTCTCGTGCGATACGTTTTTTTACTGGCTTTCAACTAAGATGGGTATTGCTCTTATTGATCACACACTAAAAACATTTGGCTTTGGTTCACTCACTCATATCAACCTTCCCTCAGAACTCGATGGCACCATTCCATCACCCGATTGGAAAGTCTCTCACCAAGGCTCGCCCTGGTATACCGGTGATACTGTGATCACTGGCATCGGCCAAGGCTCGTTACTCGTTACGCCACTGCAACTTGCTAGTGCAACCGCTACACTAGCCATGCACGGAAAACACTTCCAACCTCATCTCGTTCACTCTATTCAAACTAAATCTGATCAATCCACATTAATCAAACCTCAACTCATCTCGACAATTACACTCAATGATCCACATAACTGGGACATCGTCATTGATGCATTACAAGATGTGGTACGCAGCCCTCATGGAACAGCACGCTATTTTGGCCCACACAACTATACGGTTGCAGCTAAAACCGGTACTGCGCAGGTATATGGCCACCATCGTGATGAGGTGTATGTTCAAAATAATGTGCCATGGAAACTTCGTAACAATCACCTGTTTATTGATTTTGCACCCGTAGAACAACCTAAAATCGCACTGGCATTAGTCATTGAACATGATGGAGGGGCCGATCGTATCGCGGGCCTCATCACCACCTACTACCTCACACATTGCCTAGATGGTACGCACAACACAGATGAACTCAGCCAATTGTCTAAAAATAACTCATAAACAATTACTTTCGACAACAAGTTATGGATCATACTCCAAGTATAATCATGATTTACCACGTGTTGATGCTCGATTCGATCGATGATTAAGTTCTGATACGCTCGTCATTAAAGTTAAGAATGATTCACACGTTTTAAAAATATATTGGATTTCCCTAACTGCTACTACCATCGAAAAATTGCCTGTTCAAAAAAATCTGGGTAAATCTATCTATTTTCTTATAATAAAACAGATGGATAAAACCTTTACAATTTTTCACAAATGTGACAAAAATAAGCTATAATTAAAGTATATATCCATTCAATTTAATGCGGAGAAGACTATGGACATTCATATCGGAATATCAGACGAGCATCGTGAAGAAATTACGAATGGTCTCGTTAAAGTACTCGCAGATAGCTACACACTGTACCTAAAAACACACAACTTTCACTGGAATGTGGAAGGGCCACTTTTCTCTGAACTTCATCAACTATTCGAGAAACAATACCTTGAATTAGCCATTGCGATTGACGAGATCGCTGAACGTATACGAGCACTCGGCTTTTATGTTCCTGCCAGTTATTCTCAATTTTCAGAGATCACAACGGTTAAGGAAGAAAAGAATCACGTGCATAGCAGCGAAATGATCAGCCAATTAGTGCTTGGACAAGAAGAAGTGGTGAGAAGTGCAAGAAAACTGATCCCAATCGCCGAGAAGTATCAGGATCAACCAACTGCTGACATGCTCATCGACCGTATGACGGTGCATGAAAAGAATGCCTGGATGTTACGCAGCTTATTAGAAGAATCCTAATACTCAGCCCCTCTCCCCACAAAGCGCCAAACAGTGCTACACTGTGCTCTGTTTTACGTTTATATGACGACATCTCCTATGCGCAGGCCACATTATCTTGACCATTCCTACGAAGCTCGCTTATCGCGTAAAATCCGACAATGGCGCTGGTCTCACTGTCATATTGACCCTTTGTTATTTACTGGATTACTTGCCTTATCCGGTCTTGGCTTGTTCAATCTTTACAGTGCTAGCAACCAACACCTGCTGCTCGTCAAGCATCAAATTCTGCACTATTTTCTTGCCTTCGTTGTTCTACTGAGCTGCTCTCAAATACCACCGCGCTACTTTAAAACAGCTGCACCCTGGCTATACTGCCTTGGGTTACTACTGCTACTACTGGTACTGTTTGTTGGTCACACAAGCCAAGGCGCAACGCGATGGGTGGGCTATGGCGCAGTGCAAATACAGCCCTCTGAAATTATGAAACTCGCCATGCCAATGATGCTGGCTTGGCTATGGCAAGAGCATGAACGCTGGTCGCCTTTACATAAAGTCAGTTTAAGCGCGATTATTTTATTGGTACCCACACTGTTGATTGCCAAACAACCGGATCTTGGTACTGCCATCTTGATTGCTAGCGCAGGGAGTTTTGTCATCTTGCTTGGTGGTCTTGATAGAAAAATCATCTTGTTTGGTGTTCTAGCAGCACTGATTACTACCCCAATTCTTTGGCACACGCTGCATGACTATCAAAAACAACGTATTGAAACTTTTTTACACCCCGAAAAGGACCCTCTCGGTACTGGGTATAACATTATTCAATCAAAAATTGCCGTTGGCTCTGGTGGATTCACAGGAAAGGGCTGGCTTCAAGGCACACAGTCTCACCTCTCTTTTTTACCAGCACATACCACCGATTTTATTTTTTCCGTAGCGGCTGAAGAATGGGGATTAATTGGCTGCTGCTTGTTGTTAGGCATTTACTCCTTTATTTTTTTACGTTGTGCCAGTATGAGTATTCAAGCACAAAGTACCTTTACCCGGTTACTTGCAGGAAGCTTGAGTCTTACTTTTATGACCTGCGCATGCATAAATATTGGCATGGTCATTGGCATCTTACCGGTGGTCGGGGTACCATTACCGTTAGTCAGTTATGGGGGAAGCTCAATGATCACAACCATGATGGCCTTTGGTATCATCATGTCGATTCAAACCCATAAAAAACTCTGGTCTAGCTAACTTACAAAGGAACTTCCATGACTTATAACAGGACAACCCTGCAAAAAACATCTCCTATCTTAGCGCTTATCGCTGCAATCAGCTTACCTGCATTGGGTGTTGCTAATCACTCACTCACAGCGAATGAGCAGGTCTTTGTTCAAACGGTCTCAAAGCAATTTAAAATCCCTCAAGCGCAAGTGACCAACATCGTTGAAAACATCCAATACAATCCTGACATCATCAAAAAAATGACGACACCCTATGAAGCATTAAGCTGGCAAAAGTACCGCTCACATTTTATAACAACTCCTCGCATTCATGGCGGTCAATTTTATCAAACTCAACATGCCAATACCTTTCAACAAGCCTACCAACAGTTTGGCGTCGATCAAAACACCATCACAGCCATCATTGGTGTTGAAAGTTTTTACGGCAAACACACAGGTTCTTACAATGTATTAGATGCATTAGGCACCTTAGCTTTCCACTACCCACCACGCGCTAAATTCTTCCAAAAAGAATTGCAGCAATACATCATACTCAGCCTTAAAAATGATTTACCGATCACCACACTCAAAGGCTCATACGCTGGCGCACTCGGCATACCACAATTCATGCCGTCCAGTTATAATCACTACGCCGTTCCTGGTAAATCACAACAAGCGCCTGTTAATCTCTTCACCGATCACGATGATGCCATCATGAGCGTAGGTAACTTTTTGAAAGATGCCGGCTGGCAACGCAACCAACCCGTCGCCTGCTCGATCAAACCTAATAAAACCATCACTCCCACACTGGTGAGCAAAAACACCCAACCACAACACACCCTCGCCTGGTATGCACAACGTCAGGTTTCGTCAGCTTGCACTCAATCACTCAACCCCAACACCATGGCAGCCTTAGTGAATATGGGCAGTACAGCAACACCCGATTATTGGTTAGTGTTTAAGAACTTCAATGCCATCATGCGCTATAACCCTCGCATTAATTATGCCATGGCGGTATTTCAATTAAGCCAAGCTATTAATGTGGATCGTCAGCATGGCTAAGCCTTCACTATCCATTGATGAAGCTAAAGCACTGCACCAGCAACATGACCTTGAGGGTGCAGTCAAAGCCTATCGATCTTTAATCAAACAAGACCCTCATCACTTGGAAGCCTGCCATTTGCTTGGCATGGCGTTAACGCAACAAGAAGAATTCCAGGCGGCAGAAAAATGCTTGCGTGATGCAATCAATAACAACCCCAACCAACCCAGCTTACATAACAGCTTGGCAAATGTGTTGTTACGTCAAAATAATATCACTGACGCAATTCAGACCTTATCCGAAGCACTGACCATCGATGAGACGTACGCAACGGCGCATAACACGCTTGGACGATGCTATTACCTTCAAGTGCAAGGCGATTTAGCCAAACAGCATTACGAACAAGCGATTCAGTACGACACGCATTTTCCACAAGCGCACTACAACTTAGCCTTATTGCATTTACAACAAGAACAATGGTCGCAAGCAGTGGAGCAACTGCAGATGACATTAAAGCTGAATCCCAATTTTAATCAAGCGCATCGACAGTTAGCAGAAGCTTTATTACAACTCGACGATTATCCATCAGCACAGAAGACCTTATTACACTGCATTGAAAGTCAGCCTGAGCACGCTGATAACTATTACAACCTAGGACTCACCTACCTCAAGCAACAACAACCCGA
This sequence comes from Coxiellaceae bacterium UBA1530, assembly GCA_002323325.1. Lineage (GTDB taxonomy): Bacteria > Pseudomonadota > Gammaproteobacteria > Coxiellales > Coxiellaceae > UBA9148. Next base: position 50,533 of record DCQA01000017.1, read on the forward strand.
AGAAGCAGTCGCTGCGTTTGAACAAGCCATTGCTTTAGAGTGTCAGCAAACCGACATCCAACACTTGCTGGGTAACGCTTATTTACACGAAGGTGACCCCGCCAAAGCCTTGAGTTACTTCATGCGCCAGCTGGAAGTCAGCCCGATGATGGAAAGCTATTACAACATTGGTGTGATCTTAATGCACCAAGACCGTAATAAAGAAGCGATACAATACCTAGAACAAGCACAAAGCCTTGCACCAGACGACACGGCGATTGCGATTAACTTAGGTGGGATTTATCTCAAGTTACAACAACTCGATAAAGCCACAGCACATTACCAAGCAGCCATTGAAAAAGACCCAGACAATGATGAGCTCAAACACATCGTCGCTGCAATTAGCCAGGGTGAAACGCCTGATCATGCACCCGCAGAATACGTTGAACACTTGTTTGATCAATATGCACCGTATTATGACAAACACTTAACAGAAGCCTTACAATTCTCAGTACCACAACAATTGGTCGATGCTGTCAGTGAGACACTCGAATCACCACTAGGAACACTAACACCACCTTGGGACATTTTAGATATTGGGTGTGGCACAGGACTGGCAGCGCCATTTCTCAAGCCACTCGCCAAACGCCTTGACGGTATTGATTTATCGCCACAAATGATTGCAGTGGCTGACAGCAAAGCACTGTATGATAGCTTGGCCGTCATGGATGCACTGACGATTGCAGAACATTTTAGTCAGCAAGACCTGGTGATTGCTTCCGATGTCTTTACCTACATCGGCAATCTCACCACCGTGCTTGAACAATGTCAACGTGTACTAAATCCACAAGGCTTATTAGCCTTTTCAGTCGAACGCAGCGAACAACCGAACTATCAATTACAAACCACCATCCGCTACGCGCACAACAAAGCCTATTTGGAATCATCACTCAAACAGGCCGGCTTTAAGCCTATCATCTGCAAAGAAACAACGCTGCGCACGCAACAAAAACAACCTGTGCTAGGCTACTTGGTTGTTGCTCAAAAAGACTGATTTTTTTTAGCTATTAAGATAACAACCTAATACGATTGCACGAAAAGTATGTGCTCGATAATGCATTATTTCCTTACAGTCTTAATGATAGAATCAACCCCTATCAACAACCAATATTGGTGACAGAAGTCTTTGTCGTCTTATCAATCATCGTAGCGACTTTTTTTAAGGTCTCAGAGGGATCAAAGCAAATAATGAGGTGATTCGAACGCAATGAGGGATTGTGACAAAAAACAATTGGGCTACCTGAACTAGTGAAGCATATCACGATTGTTATTGATAATTTATGATCGAATTTTTCAATCATCTGAGTTTTACTCATAAATTGTAAAATTATTTTCCCTGACTATTGTTGGCGCGAGAAGAACGATTTAACTTTTGTTAGATATCCATGAATAATCGAGCTGTCATGTAAATACTTATTCATAATGTTTGGCAACGGAATAGCATGAATATTTTCTAAAAATGCATATACCGTAGCATCATAAGTAGATGGCTTATTATCGAGCCAGGATATTCCTTTATTAATTGTATTTTCAATTTCATAAAGAATATCTAAGCCTCGTGAATAGCGTTGTTCTTGAGTGAATTTACTAATTGAGCTGGCGTTAATGAGTTGTTGCATTTTATTTTGTGATCTTTCTATGCTTTCTTTCGTATTTAAAACATCAGTAATGGCCTTATTGCTTGTCATCACTTTTAGTCCAGAGGGATCTAACATTCGTGAATGGACAATAATAGGGTACAAGTCAATTTCGCATAATTGCTCTAATCGACTCCATGCATGGACACTACTCTCATCCATCACCTTATCGGATTCGAGTCCGTATTGTTGTCTTAAATAATCCACGATGGCTGCGCTATCTGCTAAAATCACATTACCGTCAATAATATATGGAAGCAGTCCTGTGGGAGACTGATTTTGAAATGGCTGGTAAGTGAGTTGATGCTGTATATTGTTGATCTTTAATATTAAGGCAATTTTCATAGCATACGGGTTAATATCGATAATTCCGAATGCCGATTGAAATAAAAAACATCGCATCTGATTCTCCTTAGCTTATCTGAAGTATAATACAAGAAAAAATACGTGTGTAATTTTTCTATATGAAAACTTAACCGATAAGTAAATCAATCAGGACTTTCTAGCCTTTTCAGTCGAGCGCAGTGAACAAGCCGGCTTTTAAGCCCATCACCTGCAAAGAAACAACGCTGCGTATGCAACAAAAATGACCGGTGGTAGGCTACTTAGTTATTTTCAGCTTTCATAATGCATCCACGTGCAAGAAAACTATCGATACACTATACGAAAAAGATGCGCAATATAAATACACGCAAACACAACATAGACACTACTAAAAAAAATAATAAAATCATTTATAATCAATATATTAAAAAATAAAGGAAAATAATATTTCATGGTCTATAATAAAGAATACAAAAAGATTAAGAATAGTATTTTATAAAGGTGGTTTTCTATGAGCCAATCTAAACTTGCTAAATTTATCATCGATCAGATAAAACATAAAAATGTTAAATCTATTTTTGGTGTACCAGGAGACTACAATCTGGCCTTCCTTGATTATTTTATTCACGACTCCAAGCTTCAATGGGTTGGCAATTGTAATGAGCTTAATGCCGCATATGCTGCAGATGGTTACGCGCGCATTAAAGGATTTGGCGTTTTAGTAACAACATATGGTGTTGGTGAATTAAGCGCTATTAATGGTGTTGCCGGTAGCTATGCTGAACACGTTCCTGTACTACACATTGTTGGTTACCCGAAGACGACAGTTCTTAATGAAAAACTACCAGTTCACCATTCGTTGGCAAATAAAGATCCTGAATGTTTTTTGCGATCAGTAAGATCCTTTACATGTGAAGCGGAACTAATAGCTTCAGATACCGCAGCATGTCAAATCTTAAAGGTGATTGATCGTATCACAGAAACTCAGTTACCTGGTGTTATCGCTTTACCTTGTGATCTACTTGAAACAATGATTAACACGAACACTGAAAAAACACAGCTATCACGCGATGAACTTCCTGATATTACTAAATTCACAAAATTATTTAATCAAGCAAAAACTCCTATTATTCTTGTGGGAGCAGATGTTAGAAGATTTTCGTGGCAAGAAGAAGTTCTTTCTTTAATTGAATCAACCAACATCCCTTTTGTTACCACATTTATGGGAAAAACAGTTCTACCTGAATCACATCCTAATTATATGGGTTTATATGCAGGAGATCTCAGTTCCGATTCTGTTCAAAATTACATTGAGAATTCAGATTGTATAATTTCTGTAGGGACGCAACAAACGGATTTCAATACAGGTGGCTTTTCCGATCAATATTCACATCTTGATAATCATATCAAAATAAAATGGAATTATATCGAGATTCAGAAAGATATATATCGCGATGTCGATGTAAAAGCACTACTCTCTTTGCTGACTAGACACCTAAAAAAGTCCGAAAACCCTGTGGAAATCAATTTTTCACCACAAAAAATCTCACACTCATCAGCCTGGGAGCAAAAAAATTTTTGGCGATATGCAGCCCAGAAAATTATCAAAGATGACGACACTGTCTTCGCAGAAGCTGGCACATCCTTATTTGGAATCTTACCTGAATATATTCCTTCCAATGCTCGCTTATACTCACAAATCCTGTGGAGCTCTATAGGATATACACTACCTGCGGCATTTGGTGCTAGCTTAGCTAATAATGGTCAACGTGTTATTTTATTTATTGGTGATGGATCTTTCCAACTAACCGCACAGGAACTTTGCCGCATTGCATACGAAAAAACCAATGTAATGATAATCTTTATAAATAATGATGGCTATACTGTCGAGCGTGCCATTCATGGTCCTAATGAAAAATACAATGATATACCAAGATGGGATTATAGTTCTTTTGCAAAATCATTAGGATTTGAAAATACTGAAAAGATAGATAATTTTATAGATCTTAACCATTGTATTGATAAATACGATACAATAAACGAACCTGTATTCCTCGAATGTTTTTTTAAAAAAGAGGATTCACCACGATTACTTTTAGATGTTGCAGAAAAAATAAAAAGCCAGAATAAATAAATATTTCCTTTAAAAATGAAACCACTTTCATAAAAACTGTAATCCAGATAATAATAGTGCAAAAAGTTAATAAAATATACTCACGAAAATACTGGTCTTTTACATTTGCATAATTTTAAAATTCATCTAGTATTTAAATATCAATTCAAGAATCTAAAAATCGGAAAAACGTAATGACGGACATTATTCTTAATCATTGTCAATTTTACTCAAAGCAATTTACATGCTTAAAAACCGATTGGAATATTCACATAAAAGATCGTCATATCCATGCCATTACAAAAGAACCGATTACTCTCCAAGATGCTACGGTATTTGACCTGTCTGGATACACCTTATTACCAGGATTAATAGATGCTCACCTACATATAGCAAGCCCACCATCTAATCTTATTACTGATAGTTATGCAGATACCTATATCGGTATATTTGCGAAAATTGAGCTTGAAAAGATGATAGATAGGGGATTTACAACAATTCGTGATGCTGGCGGAGATGTTTATGGAATAGCATCAGCGATTAAAAAAGGATTAATTCGGGCCCCAAGACTTTTTTATTCCGGTCGTGCATTGAGTCAAACAGGCGGACACGGTGATTTTAGATCACTTCCTCAATTATTTGTGCCTTGCAGTTGTACGAATAGCGGTAGTATTATCTCTCGTATTGCTGATGGCATCTCTGAAGTCAGAAAAGCAGCACGAGATGAATTAAGAAAAGGTGCTTCTCAAATAAAAGTATTCGCATCTGGTGGAGTAACATCTCCTAATGATTCAATTTATGATCTACAATATTCTCAGGAAGAACTCAAAGCTATTGTTGAAGAAGCCAGCTTAAGGCATACATACGTCATGGCACATGTCTTTACTCCAGAGGGCATTATTCGATGCCTAGAGGCAGGGGTTCGAACCATTGAGCATGGATTTTTATTGGATGACAAATCTGCGAAAATGATGCATAAAAAAAAGGCGTATTTAGTTCCAACATACACGATCAGCGATGCTTTCTTGAAACATTCATCAGATTATGGATTGAGTGAAGACAATATCAGAAAATCAAAAACCGTTGAAAAACAATCAAAGCAAGCACTACACCATGCAATACAACATCGAGTAAAAATTGGCTTAGGCTCTGATGTATTTGGTGATGCCATGCAGTATCAATCCAATGAATTGAAATTGAGATCAGAGCTTCAGCCAAACTGCGATGTGCTGTACAGTGCAACAGAGGTTAATGCAGAAATTCTTCACCAAGAACACCAACTAGGAAAAATTCAAGAGAGCTATTTAGCGGATATTATTGCCGTTAAAGGGGATCCTTGTGAAAATATAGATCTATTACTCGAGCAAGGCAAACATATACACTTGGTAATAAGAGATGGAGAGGTAGTAAAGAATTTGGATATCAAGACAAATAATGGATAAACTTCCTTAAGAAAGAGAATAATCATAAAACAACCATTTTGGGTGAATAGTAAGCATCACACGAACTACGCCCTAGCCAAATAATCTTAATCTGCTAGCCTTGTACTTTAATTATCAAGCTGATGTTGAAGCGATTTATTATAGTCATGAAAAACTCGCAATTTACAAGGAAGTAATAAGGTGAAAAAGCACTATGTCTTGACTTAAATATGAACACCTAATTATAATATATTTAGAAATGAAGGATGCGTTGTAATAAAGTATAAAAAAATACAGCATATATAAAAAAGGATCATGTTATAGAGAGTGTTGGTTTTGACCAGTTTATTTTGCCGTGGGAGTGGCCTTTGCAGTATGCTGACGCTGGTTTTAATGTTAAAACCTCAGTAAAACCATCAACCATTAAAGAAGCTGGATTAGGGCGTTTTTTAGAAGAGGATGTCAGTGAAGGTGCCGTGCTACGAAAATTAGCTGTTGTTAACGTAGACTCTCCAAATATCACTTGTTATAACTCAATCATTTTTATTAACTCTAAAGAAGATATAGATAACCTTATTAACAATTATTATCAATATAGTCTTTTTGATTTATCTGCGATTAGAAATAAATTTGTTGACTTTGTTGCATGCGATAATAATTCAAATATGTATTTAATGTCTGCAAGCTTTTATGTGAATCACCTCTCAGGTTGCCATCATATTTCCAGGCAAAGGGAGAAGGAATATATTTACTACAGATCAACTTGTGATATCAAGGCTGGTCAAGAGCTTTTTGTTGACTATAACACTCACATTGGAAAGTACCCTAGTTATTATTTAGAATGGTGCAATCAGCATTGCATACGATCATTTATAGCACAATTGAAAAATGACACAAATTAGGGTAGCCACGCATCGGAATGAAAAAGCCAGAAAAAATAACCTCCGACATCATATTATAGCTATGTTATAATGTAAAAAATGCACTGATCAATTCGTAAGTGTCCAACTTATATATGAGGGACACTTATAATAATCCTAATCTACTAGCCTTGTGTTATTAATTGTGAGCGTCGGTTTCTGATTACTAAAGATCAATAACTTACGCTCTTTTATAATTTAAATTGTGAAGCTCACGGACTAAGTTGGACGCTGACATTCAAGGAGTCGTGATATCGTTCATCACGTAGCACTTCCTTGTGCCGATAGTAATCCGTTAATTCGTAGAGTTTAATGATTTTTTTTTTGAAAAAATCACCAAGGCCTCTGTTAGACCCTCACTGTGAATATGAGATAGATGAAGTTACTTTCTGATATCTGGATTTTTCAAACAAAATACCCACGGCAATCAGAATCAATAAGAAAAGATAAAATAGTTAGCCTTTCAAATATTCCGTGTATTCTTAAAGACAGTTTTTTTAGCCATGAACATAATGAGCTAATACTATTGTATACAAAGTATGTGCTCGATATGCATTACTCCCTTACAGTCTTAATGATAAGATTAACCCCTATCAATAACCAATATTGGTGACATAGGTCTTTGTCATCTTATCAATCATCGTAGCGACTTTATTTTTTTTAAGGTATCAGATGGATCAAGGCAAATGATATCGCTCTCTAATATGAATGGCCCTATGAAAAAATGAGTAATAAACGACTTTAACCATAATCATGCAACAGGTGATAAAGGCACTTGATCTGGTAAGTTTCCCCTATCATTTTCAATCATATTAGCAATCTCATTACCAGTCAGTGATGCATCTCCTGGGGAAAAAAGTTTATATGTCCTACAAGAAGCAGCATAGATAAGTGGGACTGGATGATGTAGTTTATTAGTAAACTTTAGCATACCTTTCAATGCTTTTAAGTTATCTAAAGAGGGAAAGCACAATAAAGTAAAAAACGCTCTTTCGACTAATAGGTATTTCTCTTCATCAATATAACGTATCTTCAGTAAATAATCGAAGACAATAGATGCTGGAATAGTCGTATTTGGAATAGACGGAAATTCCCCATCTGCTATAGACTTGAAAAGATTGCGATAGACTATTAATTCCTTTTTACTACTCGGATCAGTTATCAGTTTTGGAAATGATTTCTCTTCAGATGAGAATCTAAATAAATACTTTATGTATTTAAATATTCTTGATATGGGCATTTCATTGTAACCATTACTCATCGTCATAGATCCAAAAATAGATCTAATATTCTTTCTGATACCCTGCATAGTGTCAGAAGGACCAAATAATTCATCAGTGTTAGTAGATGGAGAGTGGCCAAAATTATTAAAAAGAGCGTACAGGGGTATATTATTTTGAATCCTTTTTGACCCTGTAAATTCTGGTTCTGAATCGCGCGACATAACAGTTTTATTAAATTCCTCTCGATTGGGCAGGGTAAATATCTCGAATAAGACCTGTGTTTTCCCCTCCAGTAGAATTTTAGTAATGAGCGCTTTAAGGACTGCAAAGCAATTATGCTCTATTAAATGATGCAGCATCGAAAAACCTCGTGAATCAGTAAGCATCAACACGCTTTTAAGGTGTTCCAAACTACAATTGTTAATCCATTCAATGAGTACTTCACCATTCTTATATAATGATGGAAGCTGTGTAAACCATGTGTACACACCCTGCCCTTCTTTAGTAAGTAAATTGAGCAAATTTTTCTCACTAAATTGTTTCTCTTTAACCTTATCAATAAGCGTAGTCAGCAGGACAACATGACTCTCTTCACTAATTTCATGAAACGAAAAATTCCCTTGATCATTCTTTTTTATTAATATATCCATAATACTGTCTTCAGACATACTTTTCATGGAAGTAATCCACTGAGATGTATAGCTAGTCAATAGTCCACTGTCTGGAAGATATTGAGGATCTTCAAATAAACCAGAAAATGTGTAACGTTGAAGAAGATCTAATCCTAATAAATACGCTGCTAAATCTGGAATTGTCTTTGGCGATTCATCATCGGAAGAACATGTTGATTGAAAACCAAACCACGATCGTAATATTTGCTTTTGATTATCGGGTAACGATGCAACGCGAATATACCTTTGATTGTTCGCCTCTCGATTAAGAGTGACTCGTGTTATAGGACATTTTATTTCTTTATCTGCTATAAATTTTTTGAAGCAATCGTCATTTATTAGTGGATACACGGTTTGATTGACTACAATTAACCACGATGTATCGAAATTATCATCTGAAATATCCTCCAAAGTAATTGGACATCTTTTTGAAGAAAATTGAGGCATGATAGTATCTCTCTTTATGTAAAAATTCTCACTATAAATAATTTAATAATACGTAGTTTATAGGAAAAAAATTAATGGAATCTTAAAAGTTTCACTTTATTAATCGAGTGATCGATATTTTTATAAATACAACATTAAAAATTCATAACACTACAACTGAAAATAATTCCAATTAATAAACACACAGGTATTAAAAAAAGATTTAAAGATTTATCTTTTGTCGGTTCGAATCGATCAAAGCCAGCTTGCCAGCTGTTTACCAGATGATAACCCTTTAGAGAGGAATGACTCATCATTGCCTTACCCATCAATGTGTAGTGTTTATTTTTATTGTCCAAAAAAACGGATCCTCCCTTTTCCTGTTATCGTCGTACTGATCTTATATCTGCTCCTAGATAAGTCAAGGTGAAATCATTAGCAACACTTTCTCCCCTGATATTCCAATCTCGATCGCTAAAAAAAGGTACGCAGGCACATGATTTTTTTGATTGTAGACTACTTTTCAGACTGTCTATAGAGGAAGCTATAGATTTACGATCATCATAAGTTTCTGGTTCTGTTTCTGCTTTGTCTAGAAAATTTATAAGCGATTTCCAGACTTTATTTGCCGATTCAAATTTATCATTTTTTTTCAAATATCTAATATGAAGAAGAATTTGTCGAATAGGGATAGAATGCTCACCGTTATTAACGGTTTTTTTATAAGTATCATTTTTCAATATCACAGCTAGTTTATTTGAGTCAAGACAAAACAAATCAGCTGCATATGAGGCCCTAACTTCTAAATTAGGAATATCCCCAAGCAATTCATCTAAAACACTTACGGATTCAAAGTTAAATAACAATCGTAATTTAGAAATATCAAGAGAAAGGAGATACTCTGTCGGGGCTTGCCTCAAAGTGACGAAAAGGGTTTCAAATATTTCAACACCACTCTCACATAACAGCAACTCCAATTTATCTCCCTCTAAATTGACGAGTTGATTAAACGTCACACCATGTTTATTGATCAAAGGCTTTAAAACCATATAATAATCACAAGACAATAAAATACGTAATTTCTCAGCATCTGATGACCTTAAACTCTCGGAAGTAGCACCGCCTTGCATTAATAAATCAAGACATACAAAATCATCACACATCACTTCCACTTTACGTTCATCCATTTTTTCTACCTGATCGATTGTAAATTTAACCTTACTAGTGTCTTGATATCCATGAAGTAACAATATTATTTTGGCAGGGGATAATTGTGAAAATCTCTTAAAATCAATCTTAGACTGAACAATTTTTTTCCAAGAATTAAGTTCTTTACCCGAAGCATAATAACTTAGCGATACGTTTTTATTAAAAAAATCCACTATGTCTTCAAATTGAATAGTACCTTTTTTAATCCAATCTAGGACATCTGGATTAGCAATTAAAAAAACAAGGATCTCGGTATTTAATTTCAATAAATGTTCTAGATTAAAACCTGGAATACCGCTAAGATCCTGCAACCCAGTAGATTCGTGCGCGGGTAAATTTATGAGAGATTGCATGAAATCTCCCAATTTATGATATTTTTTCAAATATTCAGTAAATTCACCATTATCATAAAGCTTAACACCAATATCACAGAGTAATTTGAAGTCTTTGAAATTAGTTAACGCAAATTTCATTTTCCATAAAGGTAATTCTTTAAACTTTTCTGGTGTTAAATCATTGCTTATGGATTTTAAATCTAATTTACCTATCTCTTCAAGTATAACGCCATAATTTAAATCCATTAAATCCGTGAAAGTACCGTAATTATTATCAACAAACCACCTAACAGCATGACGATCCACTGTCAAATCCAATAATTGCTCTTTTGTAAGACTTGATAGTCTATTTAAATTAAAACCATCACAATTGATGATTTCTAGTAAACTTAGACCATCATTACTTGTTACTAAAATATTAAATTTTTCTTGATCTAGCTCAAATAATTGCTTAAACATTCCTTTTCTACATTCTACAAACTCGTGTGGACCTGGTTCCTTATTTTTTTCAATTAAACCACCTTCGACAATAAGTGACTCTGCGTACTCATAAAGCTCATAAAACTTTATTAATTTATTAATTTCATCAAAAATGACTCCTGACCTTTCAAAAAACTCGATCAACTCAATATTGACTGAGCAAATCCTCAGAATAACCTCATGTAGTTCCTTCAAATGTTCTTTAGCAATCTTAGTACGATTACTTAAATCCTCAATCCAACCGTCGACTAATTCTGTGTTATCTCGCATTATCTAAATCTCTATCTTATATGGTTTTTATTTAATCAATTATTCAGAGGTGTGTATTTTATAGACAATATATTAATGCAACCTTAAATTTTGAATCTTTTTTAAACAAAATATATTCGTTTAGAACTATTTATTTTGGGGTTTTATTAAGGTTTCTTAATGTTCACTATCATGATCATCTGTGTGAGAATAAATTACGGATTAACCATCGACTAGATGAATACAAATAGAGCATCTATGGATGATATATTTTAATTACTTATCATCCTCTTGGATTATCGACAATCACTCAAAAAAAAATATAACCTATAATAGATACTCACGTTTTTGTCGTTACCTCTGGTAATACCTTATGGTTGCTTTGCACGAATTAACGTGATGATAGCAATAAGCGAACAAACCATAATAACCACTAAGAATAGCATGGCACCGTGAAACCCATGAAGAAAGCAGTGGTTAAATAGTGATTGTGCTTGATCAATAGAAGCATGACTATGTTGAGTAATAATACGTATTGCCACTTCTGGGTTCGACACGGCTTCTTGTATCCATTCAGAAGTTATATTGACCGGTGCAATGATTGTTTGTTTTAAAAAAGTAGACACAGCAACACTTTGGTAGATGATGGTCCCTAACGAAAGACTGATAACCCCACCCATGTTGTGGAATGTCCATGAAGTACCTAGAGCTTGACCACTTCTAGATTCTGAAACGGTAGAAAGTGTGGCTACAGTGGATGGGCTTATTATTGCAGCCCAACCCACTCCCATCGCAACAAAGGCAACAATTAGATAGGTGATACTGGTGTGCGCTTTAAAACCTAATTGCATTAACGCTGATGCGATAAAAAATAACATACCTACAATTAATAAAGGTTTCGGGCCAAAGTAATCGGTAGCACGACCTACGATTGGAGACATGATCGCCATGATAGCCGTAGTGGGTAACAGCATGAGCCCTAAGGTATACCCTGAAAAACCATGGATATAATGTAAATACAGTGGCATTAAGAAGAATGCTAGACAATAGAAACAAGACAAAGAAAATGTAGCAACAATACTGCCAATAAATGTCATATTTTTGAATAACCGAAAATCAATAATCGGACTCTCTGTGCGCTTTTCAACAATATACAATATGAATAAGGTGATTAAACTGATTGCAATAAGCAGCAGAGTGGGTATAGAAGACCATCCCCATTGTTGACCTTGTATTAGTGCTAAAATTAAGCTTGATAAACCAACCGTCAAAAAAATCAATCCGGACCAATCTATTCGAGCAGTTGTGTCAGATTGTCGCGATTCATTAATCGTAGGAATACAAATCATAAAACTGACTACGATCAGAGGAATATTGACTAAAAACACCCAGTGCCAGCTTAAAGCACCAGTGATCAATCCACCAATCACCGGGCCAACAGCCAACCCAATACCATTGACACCGAACAATAAACCGAGAGCTCTTCCACGCTCCGACTCAGGGAAAGCATTAGAAATAATCGCTGCAGAAGCGGTAAAAAGTATCGCTGTACACAAGCCTTGACCGAATCTAAATAGGAGTAAAATCCACATACTGGTCGCTAAACCAGCGCCTAACGAAGTGAGCCCAAAACCAGCCATTCCGATAAATAGGACAAGTCGGCGACCATACAGGTCAGCAAGTCGCCCAGCAGTCACCATGAAAGTACATTGTGCTAACAAAAATAAATTAATCACCCACTGCAATTGGTCCATTGCGGCGTGCAGACTGGATTGCATGGCAGGTAAGGCCGTGTTTACAATCGTAAAATCGAGACAAGCTAGAAAGCTGGTCAAGCTAATTCCAGCGAGTGCAAGCCAACGTTTTTCGGTTTCTTTGCTTGATGGTCCATCAAAGCTTCTCCTTGTGGTTAGCATTCACTGAATAAGTGGTTCTATTATGCACAAATAGCATCGAATTGGTAAGGTTGTTTAAGCTACCCCAAATAACACACCACAGGACAATTACACCCAATGATTGAGATCATGAAATTACGTCATCTCAATTGATTGAAAAGGCATAAGAGTGAATTGCCATTGTTTACATTGTCTCTCGTCCTCCATAACGTCCTATGCCAATTGATAATCTATTGCTTTTACCGGACCCATCATCTCGCTACCGAGTGTTTTATAGATATTTTTGTTTTTATTTGCGACCAAAATGAGTGGTTAGCTGAAGGCATACAAAACCATAGTGCGGGCATTGGATAAGTTGAGATAAACGGATAGATACCGAAGAGCTACTCTAGAGCTTACTCTAATCCTATATTTGCATCATCTGATCGATCACCTGATTGTACTGATGATTACTCAAAAAACTGGATCACTGCTTCATTCACTCTTGAATTCATCGAGTTTTTTTATATAAGTAATCTTGCTTAGCACGTCTGACAAGCTTTACAAAGCCCATGAATTTCGGTCAATGAGCGTGTCATCACCAGCTGTTGTTGACTCATGGCTTGACGCACTGCCAAGGGTAGTTGTTTGTTGACTAGCTCAATCGCAGTCTGACACGTTTTACAGATAAATATACAGAAGTTTTCCGTGCACTGACTCTGACAACAAGCCATGTAGGCATTCAGGCTTTCAAGCTTATGCACAAACCCGTGCTCAAGCCAAAATTCAATAGCGCGATAGACGGTTGGAGGCTTGATGGTATGTTCTGGGGTAGATAGCATCTGCAATACCTCATAAGCACCCAGTGGCTTCTTACTCGAGAGTAACGCATCTAACACTCGCTGTCTTGGCTCAGTCAGGCGCAATGCATGCTGCTCGCAATACTGTTGTGCTTGTTGCAATTGTTTAGATAATACCATCATATTCCCTAACTATGTGTATTTGAGCAATGCGAATGATCACAACAATGCCCTTCATTTTTGTGAGACATATGAAATAAGTTATAGTTATAGACAACAGGAGAGCTCACGCAGTTAATTATTAGTGCAAACAGACTAAGACACAACCCCGCTTGAAGAAGTGACGCACTGTCCTCAAAAAAACCAGCGGAGTGTCCCAAGGTAATAAAAGAGAAGGGAACACTTGTTCGACTTAAACAATCGGATGATGTTGCTATGGTGACAAGAAGATTATCCTGCCATGATTTTTCACCGTCAAGATTTACAGCATCAGGGACATTATCCGATTCTTCTGTTGTCGCAATAGACTGATCAGATGGTAGACAATATATGGATGATCTATCAAACGGTGTATGCGTATGGCAACATTTATGAGGGCAATTTGCTTCTTTAGCGACATGAGTGTTAGCGATGTCAGTGATTCTCGGTTTTTTATCTGAAGTTAATGGCGTCTTTTGATCATCAGAGTGATTATAGTAGCTGAGTGTCGAATTTTTCACAGCGAGTTCACACAGTCCTATGATAACACACACAACAGACACCATCAGTTTACACAACTGAGAGCTATCTATTTCTCGACTCTGATACAGAGTAGGAAAAGTTTGAAATATTTTAAGTAAGAAATTTATATTCTCTGCAATATGCCCTATTGTAATAAAAAATGCTTTTGAAACTCTTTTTATCGTGGCATGTGAAATATGTCGACCCTTCTCATGTTCTCCATGATCCTCACTCAGCCCACCTTGTGTTTGATTAAATATTGTATCCGCGTTCCAGATGTTCAATAAAGAGGAAACCACCGTTGCAGCTAATACAATCCAAGTCTGAATTTGTCGATTAGACAACCTTATCTCATTGTCTGCTAGAAGAGCAGAAACTGCGAAAGGGACCGTAATCACCTCCAATGTACATGCAACAGTGCATCCAATAGCTTTCCAATTAAAAGACTGAATCCATGCTGTTGTGGAAGTAGATCTCGTGTTAATAAGAGGTTGCTCGAGCGTTGAAGCACTATCTTCATGAACTGGGTTGACTGAATCATTCTGTTCGAACCCTTGTTCAGCATCGCCACGTTCTTCAGTCTCTTGATGTTGTTGACTAAAACGATCCTTACTGTAGATGTCACGGTGCGCTACAGCATCCTGAATAGAAATAAGAGCACATACAGCGAGACAAAACCAGCGATAAAACTCGTTGACTGGAATATCTTCTTTGCTCCAATCAGCATGGTCGCGTAATAATATTACGGACTGATACAACCCTATGAAGAGGCTTACACTACCATCTAAACTCCCGAAGGCATCAAAAAAAGCCACGGCATTGGCTTGCTGTTTATAGGAAAGGCAATTGTTCATGATAACTCCGCAGTTTTCTATGATGCACAGTGCTTGAACGACACTGAAGAAGAAGCGTTATAATATAACATTTTGATAAAAGCAAACCTTCTCGCTAATTGAGATCAATAAGCATACCCAAAATGCTCATAGATCGGACAAATCGTGCTATCAACGACATCATTATGATACTCAACTCACCCGATAAAATAGTTAAATGACTGATTTTAATATCATTTAATTAATAATCTTAATCTAAAATTAATTTCCTGAATTTTCGTATTTCACTTAATAAAAATGCTAGTGTGGATAACATATTATATTATAAAAGCAGCTCACTGAATTTAAATATCACCACGCGAAACACTCACATGACGACACAAGCAAGCACCACTATTGAGAGACAAACACAATTAGCCGTTACCATGATGCTCTGGATAGAATCATACGCGAAAGCGAAAAAGTCACAAGACACACCTCGTCTTAGAGACTGTCAAAAGACATTAGAAGCTTTACTTGATTCTACCATCGTTGATAATTCGAACCGCATTGAATCTTTTGAAAAAGAATTTAACAACATCACTCTGAAAAAAAATCCTGGAATAAGGGCACTGAAACAAGAAGACTTAATCGCACTCAGAGAACAGTCCGATCACAGAGCAAAACCATTCACCTTAACGATGCTAAACAGGTTGATATCTAGCAGCAACATACACACTCATGATCAGAATCTTATAAAGCCTCCCGACATCGAGCCCATCAAAAATATCATTAAATTATGGTATGCCATACCTGCCTATCAGCTTACTTATGAATCTGCATATCAAGTACCGATGTACAACAGTAAAACGCGGATGACATGCGATCAACAATATCAATGTACCTCATCACAAGCCATCGAATATGCAAACTGCATCAGTGAAACATTTATAAATCACCGTGGCACTTTGTCATTGAAGCAATCTCTTAGCGCACTTAGCACAATAAAAAACTTCATGTTCGATGGACTTAAAAAACGACTGACTGTATCGAAAAAACTGTCATTTGAACGTATCCAAACTATTTTTTCACGAACATTGCCCGTCGTGCTTGCTGAGATAGAAGCTTATTCTCATACTACGACACAAATCATCAAGTATTTTGGCGCTGTTGATGATGAATCTGAAATTATCTTCCATGCTGTATCCTTACTCAGAAAACTCCACGCAATCCCCAATCACATACCGAACTCATCATGGACAGTTAATATCCCGCCAAAGTTGTTTGATATAAAATCAAACCCAAAAGGCAATTATCTGAATTGTAAACACTATATAGAGCAACGACTCCTCACTATTGAAAAAAATCTAACCGCACAAAGACAGACTACTCAACAATTACAGAAAATTCGGGTAGAAATGATAGAGACTAATGACCCTTTGATAAAAGGACTACAGGAGCATATCGATAGCTATCGTGACAAGTTTCAAGAACATATCGATGAAACTCTAGAGATGCTATTGAGTGAAAAAACTGTCTTACAGTTAACACTCAAGGATCTTGATAAAGAATATCATTCATTAAAAAACGAACAAGTTAGACCGGTTTCAAACGATCAGTGCACATTCTGGCAACAAGTCACTTCCACCCCCCCAATAAAATACCTACAAACCTATCTGACAGGTCTACCTCTAATGCCATAACAAGCTATTTGAATCCTATTTTTGAAGAACATGATGAGATCAAATCATGATGACGAGCTTGAAAAAACACAACAATTTCTAACCTAGTCACTATCCGACATTTCTTCTTGCATTGTCATGAGTGTTATAATATAACATCCTCCTTGTTACAGACCATGACCGACACATAACGCTATACAACTACCATCATCTCACCCAACACATTGAGGATTAAACATGGAAAAACTACCTGTCACTGTGCTCTCAGGCTTCCTAGGCGCAGGAAAAACCACTGTATTAACCCATCTTTTAAACAACCGCGAAGATAAAAAAGTGGCGGTGATTGTTAATGATATGAGTGAAATCAATATTGACAAGTCCATGGTCGAAAACGAAGTATCACTGTCTCGTCAAGAAGAAAAACTGGTCGAAATGAGCAATGGCTGTATTTGCTGCACGTTACGCGAAGATCTTCTCATAGAGGTCACAAAATTAGCTAAAGAAGGTCGTTTTGACTATTTAGTCATCGAATCAACAGGCATATCCGAACCCCTTCCCGTTGCTGAGACTTTTACCTTCGAAGATGAAGACGGCTTGTCACTATCCGATGTTGCACGCTTAGATACCATGGTCACAGTCGTTGATGCGGTTAATTTTTTAACTGACTATGATGAAGCCAAACAGTTACAAGATACGGGTGAGTCGTTAGGTGAAGAAGACGAACGCAGTGTTGCTGATTTATTGGTCGATCAGGTCGAATTTGCCGATGTATTATTGATTAGTAAAACTGATCTCATCGATGTAACCAAGCTTGATCGATTGACTGCCATTCTAAAAACACTCAATACACGTGCCAAAATCATCCCTATCGCTAATGGTGATGTGAACATCAATGATATTCTCGATACTCAACTGTTTGACTTCGAACAGGCAGAAGCAGCTCCTGGCTGGATGAAAGAAATGCGTGGCGAACACATTCCTGAAACCGAAGAATACGGTATTAGCAGTTTTTTCTATCAAGCGCGGAAACCCTTTCATCCCCAAAAATTCCATGATTTTCTTCACAACAAAAATCTTGCTGGAAAATTGATACGCTCCAAAGGGTATTTTTGGCTTGCCACACGGCCGTTCTTTGCAGGCTACTGGAGTCAGGCTGGTGGTATTGCGCGTTATGGCTTTGCTGGTATGTTTTGGAAGGCCGTTCCAGAGAAAGATTGGCCACAAGACGAAGAGGCACTACAAGCCATCAAAGAGAACTGGGAAGAACCCTTTGGTGATATGCGACAAGAGCTGGTTTTCATCGGCCAAGGGCTGGACAAAGATCAAGTAATCGAAGCACTGGATCAATGCCTGCTATCGGATGATGATCTCTTGTTGGGTAGAGATCATTGGGCCACTCTTCCTGACCCTTTTCCAGAAGAGTGGAAAGAAGCGGTATAATTCATCTGTCTTTAAAGGGGTGTGCATGACACTCACGTTGCCACGCCAAATTCGCAAGGTTACTGAAGCCCGCATGCTATCAGATATCTATCATGATGATATCAACTTGTGTGTTTGGCAGCGCACCCTTGGAAAAATCATTCAAGAAGCTATAGACCTCCTGATAAACACTCAACCCCATCTACAACTCTCATTGAGGGTTCAGCCTCACACAGTGCTTGAATCGTTGCATCGTGAAATAGAAATCACCAGTAACATCTCTCCATTGCTTGAAGATATCACAGCGCTTGTTGAAATGTTTTGCTTCTTGTTTGACTTAGAAGAAGCCGGACTTCGATTAACCATTTTACAAGAGGCAATGTACCCACGCTTTCATGTTGACCGCGTTCCCTGTCGTCTGATTACAACTTATCGAGGTATTACGACACAGTGGTTACCGCAAGACCGGGTTGATCGTAGTAAACTCGGTGCAGGAAATCAGGGCTTACCTGATACGGCATCTGGAATCTATCAGAACCTACAACACATTGAAACACTCAACACCGGCGATGTTGCTCTATTAAAAGGTGAGAGCTGGAATGAGAATCAAGGTGGCGGTGTCGTTCACCGTTCTCCTCAGCCAACTCATGAAGAAAGAAGACTCTTAATGACACTAGACTTTTAATGTCTATCTCCATACTGTCATCACACATTATTTAATATTTAACTCTTCAAATTCTGCTAAACACTCAGGGTTAGCCAGCGCCGCCAGGTTCTCAATTGGCTTTTTTTGTAACGCATGCTTTACGACTTTTTCAGCTAATTTACCACTGGTGGTTTTTGGCAGGTCTTGCACGGCAATAATCCGATAAGGCACATGATGTGAGCTTGCACGTTCTTTAATGGTCGCTTTGATGGTATTTTTCAGGGTGTCATCTAAAGCAACCCCCTTTTCTAATACGACCAATAAAACGATCTTTTCATCTTGATTCACCGTATAACCAACAGCACATGCTTCTATGATAGCGGAAAGACTGGTTAAGCATTGATAAATTTCAGCCGTCCCTATGCGCACACCGCCTGGATTGAGCGTGGTATCTGAGCGACCTAAAATGATCAAACCACCCTGCTCGGTTGTCATGGCATGATCGCCGTGTGCCCACACGTTAGGATAGCGATCAAAATAAGCGGCATGATAACGCTCATTGTGGTTATCATTCCAAAACCCTATTGGCATACTCGGAAAGGGCTGGCAACACACTAATTCTCCTGGTGATTGTTCAACACGTTTACCCGATGCATTAAACACCTGCACATCCATACCTAACCCCAAACACTGCAACTCACCGCGATAAACGGGCAAATCGGGATGACCTAGCGCAAAACAAGAGATAATGTCTGTGCCACCTGAGATGGAGGAAACACGTAAATCTGCTTTGACATGTTCGTAAATATAATCAAATACAGGTGGGTTGAGTGGTGAACCGGTGGTCAGTAAGGTGGTTAACGATGAGAAATTGATCGTTTCATTCAATTTCAGCTTTAAGTGTTGCGAGATATCCATCAAGCGTGCGCCCAAGCCTAATACCGATACCTGATAACGCTCTACTAAACGGAACACATGATCGGCAGTTGGGTACTGCGGGCAACCATCGTATAATACTAAGGTTGTACCCACCGCTAATGCCGATACCATCCAGTTCCACATCATCCAACCACAGGTGGTGTAGAACAATAAGCGATCGGCTGCACTTAAATTCGTGTGTAAATGTAATTCCTTCAGATGCTGAATTAAGGTTCCACCGGCGCTGTGCACGATACACTTCGGTTTACCCGTGCTACCGGATGAGAACACAATAAAGGCAGGATGATCAAAAGGTAATGGGGCAAACTGGATTGGTTGATCATTGTAGGGTATCTCATGCCACCCAACAACATGACTTAATGAATGGGCTTCATGATGCTGGTCGCCAACCACGACACACTGCTTAAGACTGGGTAATGCCTGCTGTAATTGTTGAAGGGTGTCATGGTGTTGATGAACCTTACCATTGTATTGATGCGATAAAGCGGTGATGAGTAACTGAGGCTGAATTTGTTGCAGTCGATCTAACAAACTCGCTACACCAAAATCGGGAGAACACGATGACCAAATCGCACCAATACTCGTGGTGGCTAACATTGCCACCACTGCTTCTATTCCATTGGGTAACACACCCACGATTCGATCATGCTCCTGAATACCCAGTGACTGAAAATAATGACTCATTCGAGACACTTCAGCGCGCAACTCGGCATAAGTGAGTTGCTGCTCCTGCCCTACCTCATTGACAGCGATCACTGCTAGCTGATCGTTGGGTTGCGATAAACAGTGTTGTGCATAGTTAAGTTGCGCACCGACAAACCATCGCGATTCCATCATGGACTCGCCCTTCACAAAAACGTGTTCAGGTGGATGAGTAAAGCTCAGACCACAAAAATCCGCTATCGATTGCCAGGCCTCATCCAAGTGCGTAATCGACCACGCATGCAAGTCGGTATAGTGGTCAAAGACCCGTCCAGTGCGTGCTGAGACAGCGTTTTGAAAAGCCGTCATTGCTGACGGTAAAGCACTCTCTTTTGATGGGACCCATAAGCGTTCACTCATCGATCATCCTTAATAGTTATAATATCCGTATTCAGTACACAGTGTATGAATAAAACACGTCTAAATCCACATATTAGAAACATCACTAACCACTATACAAATTGTTTACCGTGGTTAGAGTAGTTTTTAAGAAAGCGCATATAGCTTAGCTTTATTCTATTCTCTAGATGCCTAAGAAATGTTACAGGATGGTGCATCAGGATCATGAGAATGATCGACATCTATCATATTGCCTGACAGCCTTGAAAATAACCCATTCCTGCTTGATTGAGATCCAAGTTTATAATCAGCTTCCACAACCGTTAAGATATCAATTAAATTAAGAATACCTTTCTTCGTTAAATCATCTTCAGATCTCTCTAATGTCTCTAATGATTGACGTAAATAACCCATCAATTGAGCTCGACTTCCCGAATCAGAAAAGTTTTCAATTGAGTGCAAACATTGCTCTCTTGAGAAACCAGTAACGTTAATAAAGTTTCCCTCACTTAGATGCTCTCTAAGTTTTTTTTGAACAAGACCTTTCCCACCTTTGAATAAATCTATTAATACATTATCATTGCGGTTGAGAATCATTGATCCTAGCTCAGATATTTTCATGATTAATTCAAGTTCTTCGATACTTGGAGGATCGATATCTGTGTTATGACGTTGATATAGATTTATTAATGCCTGTTTTAATTCAGAATCAATAACAAAACGTTCGCTTCGAATTGCTTCAACAAAAGTACAACCATGGTTATTGGCATCAGTTGCAATATCATTATATATTTTTTCTATATTAGGAAAGTGACTCACGGAGGTAACCTCTTTGTTATGCATCCATTCGATTGATTATCTTACGGCATGCATTTTATACACAAATAATTAAAAAAATATTAAATTGACAATTTCTTCTGAAAAAAAAGATTTTTTGTTCATTTTTTCCGTACGTCGCCTGTTTATTAATGTTTTCTTTGTGTTTGCTTATAGTTTTCTTAAGGCCATGAAACAGCTATTAATCAGACTTTTAGCAGTTGTGCTGGGTAGTAAAGTTATGAGTAGTCATGCAAAAGATACTCATCATTCATGGCATACTGAACGATCTAATTCTGGAGTAAACGGGGTGGAAAAAGTAGATAATAATTGGAACAAATTAAAAAAAAGAACATTCGGTCGTCGTACAGTATGCACCAACGGTCAACCGGGACATCAAGCAAACTGCGGGAAGAATTAGTGAGTGAAAGGTGTACCGTAATCCTCTTTCACCGTTGTGCTCATCCTTATTAGCAAACAATGCTTAAGTAGCAATCGCGCTGGGTATTACAGCTGTAAGTAGTGAAGAATAATGTAATTATTTCATGTAAACGATTAAATGATTAAAAATATTTATAAAGATACAGTAATTAAAGTAATACTCATCTAGTAGCTATCCTTTGAAAAGGGAACTTCAAGAAATTAACGATCCCTACCCCGTTATTTTTCATTGGATTTATCAATATTAGTAAGATGATCGAACGTTTTTATTGATTGTTTTTTTAATGGTCTCCATCAGCTTGGGATTAGTTACCACTTTTCCTAACAATGATCGGTACTCGCGATTTAGAAGTTGCTTGCTGCTGGGACTCGCTTT
>DCQA01000017.1:73487-80269 GCA_002323325.1 Coxiellaceae bacterium UBA1530
TTCGTAACTGTTCTAGATGACGGTGCTTGATATCTTTGATGGATTCCCAACACAGATTATCGCATAACTGTGATTGATTCTTTTGTTGTTTGCTTATCTTTTTGAGGATCAGTCTTGTCATACTCTTCGATCTTCTTCTACGCTAATTGAATACTCTTTTTAAAGCCTGTCAACTTTTCTAAACAACGCGCCAAAACATTTTCAACACTAAACTCACGCCGTAAAGAAAACGCTAATGGAAAATCCAATACATTATCTTTGGTTTCCCTTCTACCTAATGCGCACCTTAATCCTCTTTCTCCATCATGTTCATCGTTAAACATTGTCATCCAACGCGCTAAGAACGACATAAAGACAGAAAAAAGGGTGAATCGTAGTTTAAAATCCCAAACCATGGCAAAACTTCGGCATATTATTCAAAAAATCTTTTAAGATACACTGAAAAACCATTAATAATTAATAACTAAACGAATTTTATTAACAGAGTATTAAATATGCACAGATGCGTGATCGCAGCATAGTATGATGTTAAGTTAAATAACCTAGTAAAGACTAAGGATGGTCACTGACACTCTCATGGATCCGAGCCTGATGAGCCACTTTTGGAACATAGGAGCTAAATGATGAGAATAAATCCTTCTGATAGGAACCACCAATCACCTCGCTCTGTGACTAGCTCATCACATGTATCACAAGGAGAGCACACAGATTTCATAAGGGAAAGAAATTTTCTAATCAGCCGACTTTCCGAAACATTACAAAATTACAACGAAAAAATAAAAAAAATTAATGACAAAGTCATTAAGGGATGTAACATCCTCGAATGTGTGAAAAAAGCAACTACTTCTGACGAGTTGAGTAAACTAAGAAAAGCCTTTGAAGAATTAGCCCAGCAAACAGGTAGCTTCTTTAGCGACAAACAAGGTACCGATTTATGGAAGTCATGGATTGAAGCAGAAGCAAGATCAGCTCATTCAAATGGTTATGATTCAATAGACTCTGATGGTGATCATACATCCAGAGACTCCATAACGAGCCGAGCATCCACTTCAACACGACCATCTACTACGTCACCTCCTCCTGAGAAAGAAGTTATTGAACTAGCCAAACACTATCCCGTTTATATGAGCACCCTATTATCCAAGATAGACACTTACACTTGGGGTAAGAACTTTACAAGTTTTAAGGAAGCTTTTGATAACTTTATTAAAACTTCAACACATTTAAAAATAGATGGTCCTTTCGTAGACCCTATCCAAAGCAGAGATGATCTAATCGTTTATATTGCGCATATAAAAACAACATACCAAGAAAAGAAAAGTAATGTTAACAGACTATGTAACGGGGAAAAAATTAATAAACTCGATAAATTCATCAAGATTCTTAATGATGACCTTCAAAGGTTGACAACTTTTTCACAGTATAACCCAGAGCATCGTACACCAGACAGCCTAGAACTTACTTCAACGGAATGGATTGACTATCAAATAGAGCAAATGTCAGAGCAGAAAATATTTCAAAGCAATGCAGTCATGAGAGAAAGCATTGGATCAATACAACAAGATCAATTTCTTGGAATTGATTCTCTCATTGACTTAAACACGCTCATTGAACACCCTATTCTCACCGTTTTACATAGATGGACACATTCTAGTCGTCAGCATAATAGCGAGGAAAAAAAACAACGTACAGACCAACTCATACAAGCAATTCAAGGTTTAGAAGCATCTACAAGAGAGTCCAACACTTTAAAAAAAGCGATTAAAAACGTTGTTTTATTTCATGTTAATAAGATCACGATGGCACGAACTCCAGCTCTAACAAACATAGAAGCCCCATACCAAAAAACACGTCGTAAAGTGAATAGCAGCCGACTCATTGACCAAATGAAGAAAAATCAAAAACATTCAGAAGCCACTTCCCATACACCATATCCCTATCCAGAAAAGCAAGGAATACCTGAACATGAAAAACAATTTAGCACAGCATTACAAGATCAACATCGTATAATGCAGGCTATTGATCCCTTTTTTGATCAAGCATTATGGGCATTAACCCCAACCATCGAATCAGCCAAACAAATAGAGATTTCCAGTGAAGAGAATCCAAAAAAAATAGGAAGCTATACTCAGCATTTTCAGCGTTACAACGATATTAAGAGTGACATTGAAGAGGTACAAAGAAAAAAATTACCTCACCCCGTAGGATTTTCAGGATTACAAGATAAATTCTACGAAATAATCGAGGAGGAAGCTCAATCAGTAATAAAAGTTTCAATAGAGCAGCTCAACGAAGCAATTAAAAAACCTGGTGCAGATGGAACTGAGTGTTTATTTAGCAGCGTTTCAGAACTACAAAACACACTCAGTACACTTAATCTCAACTATCAAGACGGCACAGGTGAACCCCACTTTGATTTAATTCAAATAATCCAGCACCTTGAATCATTTAGAAGATATGGCAAGATACCTGAGATTTCTGATGATGGATTACGGGATTATTTTGAAATTTATAAAGACATTCAACTAAAAAAAGGGGAAAAAGAGGAAAAAGAGAAAAAAGAACTAACGACTATGATTGACAATGTTATTTTGCAACTAGATAGTATCCATACGGGAATTGAAAATTTACTAAGCACTGATATACCTGAAAATCAGCCCTACTATTGTTTGTGGGAGACTAAAAATCCATTACACACAGCAGCTACTGCACTTAAAATTCACGTAGAAAGAGCAAAAAATAGACTAATCACCGATAAAGTAGAGATGCTTTCATCAACCTCCATAGAAGCATTAACAGAGAAAAAGCAAGCAATGGCGGATATTGGCGCCACTCTCATATCTCAAATTGATCATCCAGAGATCACAACGCCATTACAAGCAACCTGCTTTGAAAGCATCATCGAAAAAATTAAAATGGTTTTTTCAGCGATTCGCGCATGGTTTACTGGAAGCAGCCCTGAGGACGCTCACTCTAGCCGTAAAACAAGGTTATCTGAGATACATGGTGAAATTAAGCATACATGTAGTAATTCCAGAAACACATTATTTTCTAAATCAACCAGCCATGACACACAGGAAACAGGAAGTCCAATGCACCATGGTTATCGACTACTACCTAGTGGATAAAACCACACTTGTAAGTGCTTATCAGGATCACTTGCTAAGCCTGTTTAGCAAAGATACACTGTTGAAGCTTTATAACGATAAGGAGATCAACACATGAAACCATGGATCAGACAGTCTGCACTAGCCGGCATCTTTCTACTGAGCGCAAACCTAACAACATTGGCAGCCAGTGAGGTTGCATGCCCTACCGATAAGGATCAACTGGCCAATCTGTCAATGAAAGAGCAAATTCAATGCCAGATCAAAGGCAACACGCAACAACAAGTCAGTGAACAGGTTAAACAAGCCCTCTCTACCTGCAGAGCGTCTTTGGATGATAGTCAATGTCAGAAAGATCACCCATTTCGCATCTTAAAAAAACAAGACTCTATCAATGCCCTATCACTCTGCATCAGTAACACCATCATTCGTTGCGTAGGCGAAAAATTAGCGCCACGAACACCTTGCCCAACCAAATAAATAATCCTCATTTTCGCCACGTTCTATCTGATTGAACGTGGCGCTTCCTCCAACATCCCTCATAAGCGATTGATTATATGATCTTTATTTAAATATCTAGATTTGTAAAAAAAAATCACCATTTTTTTCAAAAAAAAGCTTTTTTTAATATTTTTTTAATCTTTTGTTGCTAGACTGCTCAATAATAAAACAATTATGGAGCCCCACTATGTTCAAATATATGCCAAAAGATGATTTATTGAGAGAATCGGAACGGTCAGCAAAACTAGCGACACTAGAGAGTCAACTTTCACAAGAAAATAAAGAGCTTTTGGATCAAGTCGAAACGCTTAAGCATGCAAATCTCAGCAATATTAACAATACTCTTGCTAGAATTACCGACTTGAAAATTGAGATACTTCAAACAGAAAAAGAAACAGACTTATTACCTACAGAAAAAAAAGCTGTCCTCGCTGGTATGAACGCTATTATACGTTATATTAATGAATCAAATGCTAATCTATTTTACCAAGCTCTTTTTATGTGGACTCTCACAGATCAAAATGACTTTTCATCTACAATGCATCGAGTATACCAAGATGCTTATAAAAAAGAATATAATAGTCAAAATGCAAAAATTGAGAGATTTATAAATCATCTACAAAAAAATTATCCTGTATTTAACCGTATAATCATCATGAATAATAAGAAAGAAGTCGTTGAGAAACTTTTTTATAATTTGAGTAAATTATTCACACTTCTTAATGAAAACATCGGGGATAATGCTCTAGTTACAACTAAGTTAGCTGAAATTGAAAAAGACTTAATGAATCTTCTCAATGACAGATTTATTGAAGAACCTATTCCTTTTAAAAACGCAGTCATAAAGAAAGCGATTGAACAGTGCATAGAAAAATGGAAAGAACAACCTAATATGAGTCCAGCACCTGACTTTAATAGTTTTATTTCTAAATTCTTATACCCCTTGACTGAACATGAATTTAAAAAGGTAAAACACGAGATTCAGTCCAAAATAATTCAGAAACATGATAAAATAATTCACAGACTTTATGGGGAAAAACACGAGTACTTTGAAACGGAAGAAGCTGTCGAAGAAAGGATATTTAATGATTTATTAAGTCATCATCTTGGCCGCTTCGATGTAAACATAGCAAAATCAATTTATCTAGAGCAAGTTAATCCGGACGGAAATAGCAATTTACAATCATTAACTTACTCACATGCTGCTATAATTACAAAAATCATAACTGATCTTAATCCGTTTTGTGATGAAGTGGTGATCAGCAATGTTAAGAAAATATCTATGAAGATGATTCGTTCTGAGGTCATAACAAAAGAAGATATACATTCATTGGTTGATTCTTTGAGCATGTCCGGAATTCATAAACTAAATACCACAGTAACTTGGAGTAATGTTTTTAGCCAACCTACCACTACGGAAAATAATTCATTAAATATTGCTGAAAATATTTTACTTTCACTTAATCAACAATTTAACCCAGGTGATAATAGCACGAAAACTACCATTGAAAGTTTTTTAGATGAAGTTGAAAACAGTTCAAGGACCGCATCGGCATCATCATTATAATGTCATTAATATTAATCATTTATCGTCAAATAAAAACCCAGACAGTGTCTGGGTTTTTGATCTTAAGGACATTAAATTATTTTAATGGTGAATGATTAATTACGAGCAAGGGTATCAATAATGCCTTTTTCAAGATCAGGGCCATCTGTAGGTTCACCTCTAGGTGCAAAAAAGGTATCACGACATCCCTGTAGACAACACGTAGCCACACCACCACAACACGCCAATAAAGCTAGTGAGAGCGCAGCTCCTACAGCACAGGCCTCCGGGAACACCAAATGCAGCAAATTCCATAAATCACACTTAGCATCATCATCAATATCATACTTATTACATATATCATCTAACCAAGATTCACCATCTTTACCATTCAGAGCCGTTCCTCCGACATTAAAAGCGACCACAACAGTGACATAAATTGGAACAAATAAACAGCAACACGCTAGCTTAGCCACTAGGTTAACATCACTTTGACTGTCAGATCTGGATCTCATTTTTTCCCCCTCGAGTTTATTTTTGACAACAATATCTAAGTTCACTATGTGCATTGACGACTCATTCTTAAAATCTAATTTACAGCCAATATTTTGTCAATAAATATAAAATATAAACTATAAAGTTAATTATTAGTTAAGAAAAAACCAGAAACACAGTATTAGAGTCCAATAGTATTGAGACTCGAAATGCTTCAAAAAAACCCCAGACAATGTGTGGTTTTTTTAATCCATTAAACGATTAGAGAATAGGTATTACCGAAGCGGCCAGCTTAATCAACAGCTTTTTGATTAAGGTGCACCTCAGTGAGAGTCAAGCACACTATCGATGCGTCATCGATTAGCTCAACGTGTTAAGCACTTGGTTTAGAGTATCGCTAGCACAGGTAATAGCCGCAACACTGGTCGGGCTCATTTGATAATAGCCACGACAATCAACGGCATGGCCTCGCGCTGCTCGTAACTCATCAAGAATTTTTTCACAGTTCTCTGACAGCGTTCGTGCAATCGGTGTGAAGATAGCCTTAAGATCCGCATCTTGATCTTGCTCAGCCAAGGCTTGTGCCCAATACAATGTCTCATAAAAATGCGTGTCATTGGTACTGAGCGCAGTTAATGACTGACGTGGTGAGCGATTATTATCGAGCAGTTGCGAGGTTGCTTTCTCTAGGCTATCTGCAAGCACTTGCGCTTTGGGATTGTCTTTCGTGCGAGCCAAATGTGCTAAAGATTCTGCTAACGCCATGTACTCACCCAATGAATCCCAACGTAGGTGACCAAAGTCCATGAATTGTTGGACATGCTTAGGAGCTGAACCACCCGCACCGGTTTCAAATAAACCACCACCATTGGCCAAAGGAACAATAGATAGCATCTTGGCACTGGTGCCTAATTCAAGAATCGGAAACAAATCGGTCAAGTAATCTCTCAATACGTTACCGGTTGCAGCAATGCTATTCTCACCCTTTTTAACACGCTCTAATGTGTGTTGCATCGCTTCTGTGGGTGCCATGATTTGTATATCAAGGCCGTCGGTATCCAATTCACCTAGGTACACATGAAGCTTTTTAATTAATTCTGCGTCATGCGCTCGGTTTTCATTCAACCAAAACA
>DCQA01000017.1:80293-80419 GCA_002323325.1 Coxiellaceae bacterium UBA1530
TTCCTCCAGCACCGGTTTCAAACAAGCCACCGCCATTAGCCAATGGCACGATCGATAGCATCTTAGCACTGGTGCCTAATTCAAGAATCGGAAATAAATCGGTTAAATAATCTCTTAGTACATTTC
>DCQA01000027.1 GCA_002323325.1 Coxiellaceae bacterium UBA1530
AAGATACTTGAAGTTATTATCTATCATATTGATTATAAGAGTATAATTTATTTTTGATGGCGAATGATGTCAATTCGCATGGTCTTAGAGCTATCTAATTGTCTCTTAATTTGACATTAATGACCTAAATTACGTATAAATATATTTTTTGATGCAGGGTTTGAGTATGTCTTATACTGATTTGCAAGTCTCTTTAATACCAAAACAGCAGGAAGTATCGGGTTTTTTATCTCAAGCTGTCTTTGATAATAGGCATCTATTAGCTGGAATTACAGGCTTTGTGATCACCGAGGAATTCTTGTCTAATCTTACCGATACCCCAGAGTTAGCGATACCATTGTTAGGTTGGCTAGGTATGATGGGTTTTGTTGCAGCTGCCGTCTCAGTTGAAACGTATCACACACAATCAGACAGTTCAGAAAAAAAGTTATCCTCGGAATTATACACAGCAACGCTGCCTTTTATTCGTGTGTTTTTACCGTTTACCCTGGTGGGTTTAACTGTTGTTCCAGCAATTTTTGCAAATATGATTGATGAAGATAGTGATGCACAAGCATTTTTACCCCTTGTGGAGGATGTCTCTGGTGTTCTAATTGCTTTAGTGGGGTTGTGGACATTAGTCGGAAACACCGATGAGTGGAGTAAGCAGCGCGATCATCTTTTAGTGACAGTATCAGGATTCATTGCATTAGGCCTAGTGAATGCACTATTCGATATTTCGGGCAAAGATGAGCCTGTTCCAGCGACGATAGTTTTACCGGCTTCAGCTGTTTTAGCTGCCATAGCGGCGATCTCAACAACCTATATTCAGCAATCATCTTCACATGCGAAAGATACCAGTAATACCCTTGGTAATAATGAAAAAGGTCTCAGCAGCGATAACCGCTTTTTTTCTTCTGTAGAATCTTCCACTCGATCTGACTCTGGCTCTGGTTCTGTGCCTGGTCTTCATGCATGACGTCATTGAATCACGCGCGCGACGGCTTGATCCCAGCCTTTAATAAGGTCATTACGATGGGATGCTGACATGGAGGGTTCAAAGCCATATTTTAGTACCCAATGCTGAGAGAGGTCGTGGAGTGACTCGAAGAGTCCCAAGCCTAGCCCTGCTATCCAAGCTGCGCCAAGGGCACTGGATTCAATACACTCTGGGCGTTGCACGGGTGTGTGTAAGATGTCACTTAAAAACTGCAGGAGCCAGTCATTAGATGACATGCCGCCATCGACACGCAATGTGCCAATGCTTCCGTCATAATCAGACAGCATGGCTTGCATGAGGTCATTAGTTTGGTAGCACACCGCCTCAAGAGCGGCCCTTGCAATATGTTCAATGCGACTGTCGCGAGTAAGACCGACCAAGGCACCACGTGCATCTGGATCCCAATACGGTGCACCCAGGCCTGTGAATGCAGGTACTAAGTAGACACCATTAGTGTGGTCAATTTTTTCAGCAAGTGCTTGTGTATCCTTGGCATCCTTAATTAACCCTAAGATATCGCAGAGCCATTGCACCGTTGCGCCAGCCATAAAAATACTACCTTCAAGGGCATACGTGGTGTGTTGGTTGATACGATAGGCAACCGTGGTGAGGAGGCGATGCTGTGAGGTGACCTTTTGTTCGCCTGTGTTGAGTAACATAAAACAGCCAGTGCCGTAGGTGCTTTTAATCATACCTGGTTTAAAGCAGCATTGACCCACGGTGGCAGCTTGTTGGTCGCCTAATACACCTGTAATGGGAATGGGTGATCCAAAAAGACTAGAATGTATTTCACCGAAGGCATGTGCAGAGTCGCAAACAGTGGGTAACATATTTGCTGGTATTTTAAAGAGCTCTAGAAGATCTTCATCCCACGCTTGCGTGTTGATATTAAAGAGTAACGTTCGAGAGGCGTTGGTTGCATCGGTCAAGTGAACATTACCACCTGTGAGTCTCCATAATAAGAAGCTATCGATGGTTCCAAACGCCAGTTTACCAGATTCAGCATCAGCTCTGGCGCCTTCAACATGGTCTAAGATCCAAGCAAGTTTTGTGGCGGAGAAGTAAGGGTCGGGTAATAAACCAGTTTTATCTTGTAACAGCTGTGTGGTGCTAGGTTGTTTAGATAAAGTGTCACACAGATCTGCGGTGCGTCTATCCTGCCAAACAATCGCGGGGTAAATAGGGGTGTGAGTCTCTTTATTCCACACACACGTGGTTTCGCGTTGATTGGAGATGCCCATTGCGGCTATGTCACGCGCTTCAAGGTTAGCCTGTTGCAACGCCTGTTGAATACAGGTGACGGTAGTATTCCATATAGCTTCAAGGTCTTGCTCTATCCAGGCATTTTGTGGATAGCTTAATTGGATAGCCAGCTGATGTTGAGATATGACCTCACCCCGTGATGTGAAGATAACTGCCCGTGTGCTTGTCGTGCCTTGATCAAGTGCCATTAGAAAATCTGTCACGTCGATACCTCTTTTGAGATGATAAACAACTATCTTCGCATAAGCGTCATTGGAATCAATAGGAGAATTTTTTGGCTTGAGAATACCTGATGCCTATCGTATATTGATTACCGATTAATTGAGTTTTCACATGGAGAGTGCGATGAGATTTTTAAAAAGCTGTTTACTGTGTTTTCTACTCTCTTGTCTGATTTCAGTGACTTTAGCTGATTCGATTGTGGGAGTGGGGCAAGACTCTTCAGCTAGTGATAAGCCGATAGTCATTGGGTATACAGACAGTAAAGGCTTTTTTTCAGATAAAAAAATTCAGGATTATCTGAATCAAGGTTTGAAACATTCAATCAGTTTTCGTCAATATCAAGATCGTTGCCACCTATTAGCTGCTGTGGAGTCTGGCGATGTGGACCTCTTTTACGGTCACATGCCTGAGTTATATGCTGTTTCAAATAATAATTTACCTTATGAGCCGTTACTACTCGCAGTTAGCTCTTCATCAGACAGTCAAGTTGGGTCACAAACTTATAATGTTGGTATCGTTAGTTATGATCCTAAAATACGCTCGGTCTCTGATCTCAAAGGGCAGCGTGTTGCCTTATCCGATAAATTATCGATCAGTGGTAATATTATTCCTCGTTATCTTCTCAAGGCTTATGGCATCGGTTTTAAATCATTGGGTGTTAAAACTAATGAGGATGCAAAAAAAGCACTTCTTAAAGATCAAGTTAAAGCAGCCTCGGTATGGTGGCCATCCACCAGTACAGTGCCAGTTCAAGGTCGTGTGTTACTCCAAGTTCACGGTGTCCCTAACCCTATAATTATCGCTAAGAAGGATTTTCCCCAGAAAAATAGCGATAGCTATGCCTTGGTCGCTAAATTAATTTCATTTCCTAATTTATCATTAGGGATGAATTATCATGTTTTTTTCACGTATTTCCATGATGAGGGTCTCTACAAGGCATGGATACAGCGCTTAACTCAGGCCGGTGTTTTAGGGGATCTTTGCTCAAAGTGATCGTAATCCTAGCTATTATTAGCCTTAGATCAATGGCAGGGTGAGACAGTAGTGATTTTTTAGTGATTTTAAAAAATTACCACGGCTTTATTTTTTGCAGTCTTTGTTTGGATAATGATCTATAATGGTTTTACCAATCAAAAAAAAGGCAAAGTCTCATGGACTCGTTTGATCTCGTTGTACTTGGTGGAGGCATAAACGGTGTTGCCATAGCGTGCGATGCAGCGGGTCGTGGTTTGTCGGTGTGTTTGTGTGAGCAAGGTGATTTGGCCTGTGCAACCTCCAGCTGGAGCACTAAGCTTATTCATGGTGGCTTGAGATATTTGGAGCAATATGAATTTGGCGTGGTAAAAAAAGCTCTTAAGGAGCGTGAAGTCCTCATGGCAAAAGCGCCATTTTTAATAAGACCGTTAGAATTTATTTTACCCTATGAACGTCAGCTGAGGCCGGCATGGATGTTACGATGTGGCTTGTGGCTATACGATACTCTGGCATGGGGTGGCTCATTACCTCGTTCAAAGCGCTTTTCGTTACATCAACAGTCATATGGTGATCCACT
Organism: Coxiellaceae bacterium UBA1530; assembly: GCA_002323325.1. Lineage (GTDB taxonomy): Bacteria > Pseudomonadota > Gammaproteobacteria > Coxiellales > Coxiellaceae > UBA9148. The sequence goes on from DCQA01000027.1 coordinate 4,017, forward strand.
GAAGGTGGAGTTTAAAACAGGTTTTAGCTACTACGACTGTCAAACTGACGACGCTCGATTGGTTGTCTTAACTGCACGACTAGCTGCTCAGAAAGGGGTGGATATTCGATTACACACAGCTTGTCAGCAGGCAGAAAGATCTCGTAATGGATGGATGATTCAGCTTAAAGATTTTCGTTCCAAAGAGTCTGTCACAATATCCTCAAAAGCGATTGTAAACGCTACAGGCCCATGGGTTGAGCATGTCGCAAAGGAAGTGATGAATTCTTCAGTGGCGGCTTCTGCCACTTTGGTACAGGGTAGTCATTTTGTGATACCACGTTGCTATCAGGGTGATCATGCCTATATTTTTCAAAGTGGTGATAAACGAGTATTTTTTGCTATTCCTTTTCACGATGATTTTACGTTGATCGGAACCACTGATCGAGTGTTTTCTGGTGATCTTAAAACGCCGGTGATGAGTGATGAAGAATCGACGTATCTATTGAAGGAAATAAATCGATATTTCAAGCAAGCAATTAGTCCAGAAGATATTGTTTGGAGTTACAGTGGTGTGAGGACCTTGTTCGGTGGTGAGGGTGAGTCTGCTTCGAAAATATCAAGAGATTACCACTTGCTAATGGACCGTGATTCGACACAATATCCTGCAGTTCATGTATTTGGGGGGAAGATCACAACGCATCGTGTTTTAGCCGAGCAGGTCATGAAGCAACTCATGCCATTTTTTCCAAAGATGACGGCATCATGGACAGAAACTGAGTGCTTGCCGGGTGGTGACTACTTGGGGTTATCAGAAAGAGAAGCTATTGACGCATTGAAGTCATCTTATGGTTGGCTTCCCGATCATATCTTTAAACGTTATTGGGAAAGTTATGGTATGGATATGCGAGTCATATTAAATGGTCGTCATTCTCTCGATGATATGGGATTAGAGTTTGGTGCTGGATTATACCAGTGTGAGATCGATTATCTTACGGAACACGAGTGGGCTCAGACAATTGATGATATCATTTGGCGTCGTAGCAAGTTAGGTCTATTGTTAAGTCCCGATGAAAAGCAAGCAATAGAGGAGTATTTGCAAACTTTAAAATAGTTAATTTTATAGATTATGGTGCTCGCAAATCGAATGTTATTTGTTCACTTGCATCTGGAATCTTTTGATAATTCACTTTCGCTCGAACTGGCGAAAATACACATAATGCTCTTTCTATGTTTTCCTCATAATTATGATAAGCCACTTCACTCTTAACGGACGATTGGTATTGGTCTAAGGACTGTTGTGTCAATTGCTCTTGGTATTTAATGAGGTGTGCAAATTGCGCAGCGATGGGGAAGAGGTGTGAAGATTGTAGCAAAGATAAATACCCATTTCTTAGATTAGTATTTTCTTTGTAATGTGCGATCTCACCGAGTAAATCATCGTAATGCTTGGTTTGTGAGCCGTAAGATTCACCAAATTGGGATTTGAGTGATTCTTCCAAGATATCACTGATGATGGGTGGTGCAATATCTTCAGGTACTGAAGATGCTGATCGTGGTGAGGTAATCAAAGTAGAATTTTCTGAGAGAGTGCGTACTAAGAATAACATCAGTTCAGCGACCGATTTTTTGGTACGTGATGAGATATCACAAGAAATTATATCTTCTTTTTTCTTTACCGTATCCAGTGAAGTGGCCTTATCACTAAAAAGATGATCAAACCTTCGGTACTGGGCTGGAATTGATATCAAAACAGCCGTTGGGAAATGGTGGTTACGTGATTCAATGGTATAACATGGACTGAGCTCAGTTTCCATCGCTCGGTGGACGTGACGTATCTGCTCGCCCTGGATAAATTCAATATCTTCATTCTTCACAGGTAGTATTACCTGATCCAGTTGTCTGATGTAGTTTAAGAAGTGTGTTCGAAAAGCCTCTTGATTCTCTTTTGAGTCGGATCTGGAAAAGGAATTAAATGCATCTCGAAGTTCAATGAGTTGAGAGTGGTTGAGTTGTGGCATGAGTCAATCCCTTATTAAGAAAACACAATCTTACCGTATCTCAAATTATGAAAAAGAAAAATTAAGAAATAATTATATGGGTGTTTATTTTTTAGAAATCTCATTAAATTTTATACATGGATGTGTGTTTGTCTTGAGTATTACCTTATTCGTTGCAGTGATATTTATTGTGATGAGAAACTATTGGTTTAAGTGTATACATAGTGATGACTTCGCTATGATCAAATTCCTTGAGATGATAAGTGAGTAAGTTACTCAATAGAGTCATAATTCGTACTCGATGGTTAAAACGAGTGTACGCAATAGTATCATGATGGGGATGAGTGTGAAGCTAAAATTTAAATAATATATTATCCAAAACTTTGATTAATGCACGTCGTCAGGCAGCTATGTTGATGTAAAAGGCTGTAGTAAAAGGTGATGGTTATATATATCCAGTATCGTAAAAAAACCTAAAATCAATCATTTGACGACAATTTTGCGTGTGATTACCGAATATAGTCTACAATACAGTTAGCTAACAAGTAATTTGCAGTAAGATTTTTTAAACCATTGGAGAAAGTATAAACCCAAAAATATTTATTAATGGTTTTTTTTCAACTTTAGTAAATGTCTCTAAGTGTAGATAAAGGTATCAAGATGTCAAAGGATGGTTTAAAACATCGAGAAAATAAGTTTAGAAGAACTGTGTTAATCGATTGGAATAATACAGATACCGATTACCTAGTTGATAAGTCTATCAATCAGATTTTTGAAAATCAGGTTGAAGATTCTCCAGATGAGATTGCTATCATATTTGATAATCAGCGAATGACCTATGCTCAGCTGAATTATCGTGCTAACCAACTAGCGTACCTTATTAGGGAGCGCTATCTCAAACTGCATGGTGAAGAATTACAGACGGATACACTTATCGGGATTTATTTAGATCGCTCGATATCTATGATTATTGCTATTCTAGCTGTTCTTAAAGCTGGTGCTGCATACGTTCCCTTAGACCCCAACTATCCTGAAGATCGAATAGAGTACATTATTTCAGATTCTCATGAGGGCTTGGTTATCTCTCAAGAAAGTATTATTGAAAAGTCTCAGTATCTTAAAAAGCTCCATAATGATGAGTTAATTCTGATAGATAACCATGATATTCAGAGAATCATCGATGAGCAATCCAGTGATAACCTAAATATAGAAACATACTCGACCAGTCTTGCCTATGTCATATACACTTCAGGTTCGACGGGTAAGCCTAAAGGTGTGATGATTGAGCAGGCGGGTATCATTAATTGTATTTTTTGGTTGAATAGTATTTATACATTACAGAGTAGTGACAAAATCTTGATGAAGACACCTCTTAGTTTCGATGTGTCTATTTCTGAATACTTGTGGCCTCTTTTGTTCGGAAAATGTTTAGTTATTTCACGATCAGGTGGGCGTAAAGATCTTGAATATTTGATTGACTTGATCGAAAAAAATAATATTACTGTCATTAATTTTGTTCCTTCGATGCTAAAAGTTTTCATTAAAATATTGAAGATGGATGAGTCGCTGAAGAAAAAAGTCTCATGCCTAAAATGCATATTTTCTGCCGGTGAAAAACTTAGTACAGAACTAGTTAGCCTATGTTCTTCTTTTCGACACTTTGATCTGTATAATCTTTATGGTCCAACTGAAACCACTATTTACTCGACATATTATAAATGCGATTATCAAGACTTATTGAATAAGAAATATGTTCCAATTGGAAAGCCTATAAATAACGAAAAAATCTATATACTCGACAAAAAACTTTCTCCATGTCCGTATGGTGTTGCGGGTGAAATTTATATTGGAGGGGTTGGAGTTTCTCGTGGGTACTATAATCAGAGTAAGCTCACTTCTAATCGATATATCCTTAACCCCTTCTCTCATGAAGTTGGGTTACCCTCTTCTGATAAGATTTACAAAACTGGTGATTTAGCTTGTTGGCATGAAGATGGTGAGATTGAATACTTAGGACGTGCAGACTCACAGTTTAAAATTCGAGGTATGAGGGTTAATCTAGGTGAGATTGAATATACGCTGAATCAGAATAGATCGATTTGTCAGTCATTTATCGTTGTGAAGAATAAGCATGATAAAAAATACCTTCATGCTTACTTTATCGTCGAGGATGGTGATCTTGCTCCAGATGAATGTATTCTTAAGAATCACCTTCAAGCAACACTTCCTGATTACATGATTCCAGCAGTTTTTACCGAAATTGATGAAATTCCATTGCTACCCAATGGAAAAATAAACTATCAAATGCTTCCTGACCAACATGTGAGTCTAAAGCGCGATAGTTATGTTAAGCCTAAAACCGAACTACAATGTATATTTGTCGATATTTTTAAGTCTATATTAAATATCGATCATGTTGGCATCGATGATGATTTTTTTGATATGGGCGGGAATTCCATTCTTGCTATAAGTTTAATTTTTGGATTACGAAGGCATAGTATACTTATTGATTTAAACGATGTTTCCGAAAAAAAAACGATACGATCACTTTCTTCTTGTGCGATTATCGATAAGCAAGTCACAAGAATACTCGATTATGAAATACTTTCACAGCGATATGATTTTTTGCATTCTGATAGTTTTCAACAGAATAAGAAAAAAGCCTCTCTTATTTGTGAGGATCAATCCCAGATTCTGATTAATGCTTTTTCGAATAGTCATATTAATGAGCTTCACTACGACACAGTGCTTGTAACCGGAGGTAGTGGCTTTCTTGGAGCAAATGTCATTCTTAACTTGCTTAAGCTTGGGAAAACTGTCATTGCTCTTGTAAGAGGGATTGATGACTATAGTGCGAGACGTCATTTATTAACAAATCTAAGGTATTTTTATTGCGATGATTTTCTTTTATATCAGAATAAAATCGAGGTTTATGCTTCTGATCTTGAATATGAAGATTTGAACCTCGATAAAAGTGTTTATGATGACCTTGTTACTCGAGTAGATTCTATAGTTCACTGTGCTGCGTATGTCTCTCATTATGGTTCCTATGAGTTATTCTTTAAAACGAATGTTGCCGCAACAGAAAATCTATTACGATTTTCCTCTAATTCCGATCGGATCTTCTTTCATCATATTTCCACAGAATCAACACTTTTTGCAGAAACTTCATCTAAGCAGCAATGTCATTACTTTAATGAGTTAGATCCGCCAACTAGTGAGCTCCAAACTAATAACCCATATATTAAAACTAAAATTCTTTCTGAAAAACTGATAGAACAAGCTCGATCGCGTGGTCAAAGAGCGCGAGTTTATAGAGTAGGAAATTTAGTACTGTCCGAATCAAACTTAATCTGGCAAAAAAATCTAAGATCAAATGCTTTTTTTAATGCATTAAGATTCCAACGTAAACTAGGTTATATCGACGATGATTTTTTTATTAAACTATCACCTGTTGATGAAACTGCCACAGCGATTATCCTTCTAATGAGTATAGATTGTGCTCATTCAAAGACGCTTCATGTTTTTAATGATTACAGTTATTCTATCAGTCAACTAATACGCAAGTATCCTAATATCTTACCCCTGGAAACTCTGCCTTATGATCAATATTTAGCGAAGTTAAAATCCTTTGTGAGTACGTATCAACATGATAATGACTTTAGTCAACTTCTTCTGTCCACAGAGTTGCTAGACATTGACTCACCCAGTCAACCATATTCTATTATCAAAAGTACATTCACATCCCATGTTCTGAAGTATCTTGGCTTTAATTGGAAGCGATTAACTATTGAAGACTTTAAAATTATTTTTGATGACACTGATAGGTTCTAAGAATACTCCAATAGTTATATCTGAGTATAATCATTATTAGGATTCCAGCCTATACCCGATTATGAACGATGTTTGTAATATCATATTGTCGTTCATCAGAGATGAGACCTCCTCATGTTACTTGCACTGGTGTTAAGAACTTTATCGATATACAATAAGATTCTTTTTTGTTCAGAGGGTCTTCTCAATGGTCAACCCTAATCATCCATTCCCTGTAACTATGCCTGATGGTGAGGTCTGGCCTCATACTTTATTTTTAAAGAACGTCATCGATCATCCCCATATTCATATTGGCGACTTTACCTATTATAACGACTTCAGAAAAGTGATTGAGGATTTTCGTCAATTGCTGTTTCCCTACCTTCATGAGTTCGCTCCAGAAAGTGTTTTTGTAGGTAAATTTGTTCAAATCGCGCAAGGTGTTCAAATTATCACGAGCAGTGCAAACCATCAGATGGACGGATTTAGTACTTATCCATTTTGTGTCTTTGGGGAACCGTGGTCCTCTTCTTATCAACCAGTGTGGCCTAATAAAGGTGATACTAGAATTGGTAACGATGTCTGGCTGGGACATGAGTCTGTAATTATGCCTGCGGTCTCGATTGGTAACGGCGCTATTATTGCAGCACGAAGTGTGGTTACCAGAGATGTCCCTGCTTACTCGATAGTTGCTGGAAATCCTGCCAGGGTGATTCGTAAGCGATTTTCAGATGCGATGATTAAAGACTTAGAGAAGATTGCCTGGTGGGATTGGCCTGTAGATGTGATTACAAAGCATATACCTTCAATCGTTGCAGCTGATATTGAAGCATTGAAAAACTGTTCTAAATAGCGGTACTTTCAGGTGATTATTCATGATCCTTCATGCAATAATAGCTCCTCATATTTCTATTCAGAGTGAACTCTTATTATCCGTTAGACTGATGTAAGTATACACCGGTTATCGGATGAGATGTTTTTTATGAGATACCGAATACTGACCGCCATGCTATGGCTCCAATAACTCCCCCAATACAGGGCGAAATAATGGGTATCCAAGCATAACCCCAATCTGAGTCTCCTTTTCCTGCTATAGGCAGAATAGCATGAGCTAAGCGTGGTCCAAAATCCCGAGCAGGGTTTATTGCATAACCTGTCGGGCCACCCAGTGAAAGACCTATTCCCCAAACAATAACACCAACCAGGTAGGGTCCAAGGCCGCTGGTAGGGTGGTGCATGTTAGCCTGGCCAAAGATGGCACCGACGCAAAATACCAAAACAGTCGTTCCCAGAACTTCACAGAACACGTTGGCTGGTGTATGTCGAATAGCAGGCTGTGTACAGAAGACTTGTAGTTTGGCACTTTGATCGTCTGTGATTGCCCAATGAGGGAAGTATGTTAGCCAAACAATAATCGCACCACAAAATGCACCTAATGTTTGTGCGACTATGATTTTAATGACAGTTATAAAGGGCCAATACCCAAGTAAGAATTTTGCTAAGGTTACCGCAGGATTGATTTCTGCTCCCTCTGCACCTGCAGCTTGGGCTACGAATACACCTAAGCAGACGGCAACAAACCAACCGGTTGCGATGACTATCCATCCACTTTGTTCACCTTTACTTTTATGGAGTACAACATTAGCGACAACTCCTCCTCCAAAAATAATCAAAATTAATGTCCCTAAGAATTCTCCCAGTAGAACATGCGTCATGAAAATACTCCTAGTTGGTTCTTGAATGATTCATGGTTAGGTGAATCGATTAATTTTTTATCATAGAAGGATAGGCTTAAAGAGGCAATAAAAAACAGGAGCTTACTTGATTATTCATGGCTTACATCGATACAATACAGCATTGTAAATGTTTGAGGAGAAATGATGTCCCAAAGTAAGATCATGAAGATGATTATGCTAGTCATCATTGCCTGCGTGCTACTGGTTACTTTAGTGGTTTGGAAAAAACCACACTGGGTCTCTCATGATCACAGTGACCAGAGTGTTCTGCCAAAACCTGTCTCTATTAATACTGCGGGTCAACCAACAATGGGCTCTGCCAAGGCACCACTTAAAATTGTCTCTTTTGAAGATTTTAAATGCACAAATTGCCGTTTTTTTGATTTACAGTTATTGCCATGGTTAGTGGAAGAGTATATCAAGCCAGGTAAGGCAAATTACACAGCAATCACAGTGTCATTCTTGCCAGATTCCATGCAGGCTGCCATAGCCGCTCGATGTGTTTATCAACAGCATCCACAACAATTTTTTGTATTCTCCGATCTCTTATTTCACAAGCAGGGTGATGAAATGAGGAATTGGGCTAATACGGCTAAGCTGATGGAGTGGTCATCTGAAATTCCCGATCTTGATCACGACGCCTTTTCTGCCTGTTTGCTCAGCGCAGATATGTCGAATCAAATCATTGATAACACGCAGTATGCCATGGATGTCATGGGAGGGGAGTTGTCAACGCCGGCAGTATACATCAACGGAGTATTGGTCAGGCCTTTATCAAAACAACATATCAAAGAAGTTATCCAGTCATTAAAACATCAGGAAGTACTATGAAAGAGCACACTCCCTTTTACCAGTGGTACCTGTTTGCTGCATGGTTAATTGCCTTATTTGCGATGTTATATTCGTTATATAGCTCTGAGATTGCTGGTATGGCTGTATGTCCCTTGTGTTGGTATCAACGCATCTGTCTATATCCTTTAGCTATCATTATAGGTATCGGTGCATTTAACGCCGATATTCATGCGGTGCGTTATGCGATTGCATTGCCCATGATCGGTAGTGTATTTGCGCTGTATCAATACTTAGAGCAAATGATTCCAGGGTTTTCTCCAATTAATATCTGCACGGCCGGTGGTGATTGCAGCGCGATTCATTTTAAATGGCTAGGATTTATCACCTTTCCTTTACTGAGCTTTGCTGCTTGTTGGATCATCGTGATCTTGCTGTATCTAGCAAGATCTGCAGAGCGGCGCCATTCACTAAGGTGGTAGTTCCTAATCGAGTCGATTGAACTGGCCATCAATAAAGCTGAATTTGATGGGTTCGCCAGTGGCAATTTCCAATGATAATACCTGCTCTTGGGTGAGTTGCTCTAGCTCCATCACAATTGATCTCAGTGAGTTTCCATGTGCGCTGACTAAAATATTCTTGCCCTCTTTTAGTGAGGGTAAAATTGTTTCATGGAAGTATGGGATAGTTCGTTTTGCGGTCATCTCTAAACTTTCGCCATTTGGTGGGGGAACGTCATAGCTACGTCGCCAGATGTGTATTTGATCGGCTCCAAACTTGTTGCGAGCTTCATCTTTGTTCATCCCCTGAAGGTCGCCGTAATAACGTTCATTGAGTTGCCAGCTAGTGTACATTGGGATGCAAAGACCCTCGGTGGTTTTTGAGTGAATGTGCTCCCAATTGTGGTGTTCATCTCTCATCGAACTACTGACGAGAGTAGGAATGCGTTGTGAGTGATGAGACTGCATGATGAGTGTGGCAGTTTGTTGGGCTCGAAGCAGTGTCGACGTATAGATCATATCGATGGGATCTTGAGATAGCTGCTTGCCTGCACGTCGTGCTTCGTCATAACCTTGATCAGATAGAGGGATGTTGACCCACCCTGTAAAAAGGTTGGCCTGATTCCAAAGTGATTGCCCATGTCGAATGAGTATTAATTGGCTCATGATGTATCCTTAGTCAATAAAGCACTAGTAATTTGAGTCGGCCATTGTATCATGGCGCCTGAGCGCTGCAATTGAAAATAATGAGATCCTTATGCCAATTTTAGGAATTGAAACATCCTGCGATGAGACGGCAGTGGCTATCTATGAGGCCCATCGTGGTTTACTGGCACATCAAATATACACTCAAATTCCTTTGCATGCTCGATATGGTGGAGTTGTGCCTGAGCTAGCTTCACGTGATCACGTTCGTATGATTATGCCGCTGATAGGGCAGGTTATGGAAGAAGCTCAGTGTGTTTCAGAGGATATGACAGGAGTGGCATTTACTCGGGGGCCAGGATTAATGGGTGCCTTAATGGTGGGTGCAGCAGTCGGCAGAAGCTTGGCTTATGCCTGGGATGTTCCTGCTTTGGGCGTGCATCACATTGAGGCACATTTAATGGCAGTGATGCTAGAAGAGCATCCGCCGTGTTATCCGTTTGTGACATTGATTGTTTCTGGAGGACATACGCTTTTAGCTGAGGTGGCAGGTCTTGGTCAGTATCGCTTGCTGGGAGAAACTCTCGATGATGCAGTGGGCGAGGCTTTTGATAAAACCGCAAAATTATTAGGCTTACCGTACCCCGGTGGTCCTGCCTTAGCTAAATTAGCGACACAAGGGCAATCCGGTAAGTTTGATTTGCCACGTCCGATGGTTAACCGTCCAGGGTTGGATTTTAGTTTTAGCGGTTTGAAAACCAGAGTGATGCAAGTGTGTCAAAAAACCTCGTTAGATCAGCAAACGCAGGCCGATATTGCCTACGAGTTCGAGCAAGCTATCGTCGATACGCTCGTGATCAAGTGTCGTCGAGCATTGGAGGAGACTGGAGCTACTCGATTAGTGGTTGCCGGAGGCGTGAGTGCTAATCAAATGCTACGCGAGAAGCTGGATATCATGTGCATTGAAAATAAAACACGTGTTTACTTCCCAAGGCAGGAATATTGTACAGATAATGGTGCTATGATTGCCTACACGGGATATTTGCGTTTATCACAAGGCCAGCAGGATGACTTATCGATTCAGCCCAAAGCGCGCTGGCCATTGTGTGATTTATTACCACCTGCAGTGAAGTAGTTTTTGATGGTATGTTAGATTTTAATCTTTGATTCATTGCCTTTTTTTAAACGATCGATGTTGTCTTTGTGTTTCCAAGTAATCACTGCAGCCGTGAGTAGTACAGGGAAAAAGTAAGCTGGGTGATGAAAAATTAATGTCAGAAGGGCTCCTGCTGCAATGGCAATTAGTGATGCCAGTGAGGCATAGCGAGTCACGTAAGCTACAACAATCCAAATTAATGCTGTGCTAATTCCCATGATGATGCTAAGGCCTAGCAAACTCCCAATAGCGGTTGCAACACCTTTGCCTCCCTTAAATCCGAAAAAAATTGGAAAGATATGACCTATGACGGCAATAAAGGCAACAAGACCCAGCATTGCGCCTTCGAGACCTAGTAAGCGTCCGATAATGACTGCGATAAAACCCTTTAAAATGTCGCCAATGACGGCATATAAAGCAGGTTTTTTTCCAGCTGTTCGTAGAACATTAGTTGCTCCAGCATTACCAGAGCCTTCAGAGCGGGGATCGGGAAATTTAAAAATGCGTGAAGTTATCACAGCAGAAGATAATGATCCGAGTAAATAACTGATAACAAGAGCAATTAAAGAAGACATAGTAATTATCCTTAACACTAAATATAGAGGCTATGATAGTTAAAAAGCGTTAGTTTGTCTATGCGTCTCTAGTAGGGTTTGATCATGAATCGCACATCTAAAATAAACATGAAACTCGATAGTGATTCTATTCGATGTACATAATTGCACGATAAGCATGCTTCGTAGAGTCTAGTTTGCGCACTATGTAATTAACGATTACGGGGCATGATGATTATTGCAATCGTCAGCAGATATCGAGATATCACTGTCAGCGTCTTTCTGGTAATATATGCTGCTTACAAATTATGCACTTGTAGTTGGAATTCTTCATGAAAAAAAATACGTTTAAAATTTATGACGCACAAATCAAGCCTGGTGAAAAAGCCAGCTTAGCACTCCCATTACCCGAGCAATATTCCTGCTCTCCCATGTATATGCCTGTTAAAATCATCAATGGGAAAAAAGAAGGTCCTTGCGTTGTCTTATTTGCGGTATTGCGTGGAAATGAAGTTAATGGGATGGAAATCATTAATCAGCTATACGATCAAATTTCAGCTAGCGAATTATCTGGTACGTTAGTTGCAGTGCCTGTGCTCAATGTTTACGGTCTTACACATTTTCCTAAAGTGACACCTTCTGGTCGCGCTATTGAAGACAGCTTTCCAGGAGATCCCAACGGACATTTCGCTGAACGAGTGGCCGATATTATTACTCAAAATCTGATTAAGTACGCTGATTTTTGTGTGGAGTTTTTAACAGGCAGTCTGAATCATGAAATCTTGCCCCAGGTTTATTGTAGTTTCGATGACTCTACACAGAAAAATATCGCTAAAGTTTTTCAAGCGCCAGTGATTACAGAAATTGAGTTATCAAAGAACACACTTCGTACTACGCTGGAAAACCTCAACATACCGTTGTTGGTATACGAAGCTGGAGAGGCCTTGCGATTTGATACAACAGCGATTCAGATTGGAATTGATGGTGCAAAAAACGTGATGCGAAAAATGGGTATGCTTCATGATGAGCTTTCAATGGACATCACACCCGTCATATCAAAAGATCAGGATTGGTTGACAGCGCCTTCATCAGGTATCTTGCATACTAATGTATCACTCGGTGAGCATGTTAAAGAGGGTGACAAGTTAGGCCAGCTGAATGATCCGTTTAGCAATGAAGCGTCTGTAATCATTAAGTCACAACATAATGGTGTGATTGTCGGTATCAATAGGGCGCCTCTCATTCAGGAGGGAAGTTCCATTTTTAAGATCGTATCATTTTTAGATAATAAAAAAGCGGAATCAGCCATTGAGGCTTGGGAAGAATCAAAGCCAGAGCTGGATTAGGCTGCTACCATGGATCGTGAAAACCGAATATCGTACTTGGGACTTCTGATTTGGTTTATTTGTGCCATATTTTTTACGTATGAATTTCTTTTACGTACCATCCTTGGTACATTTCAATCAGAGATCACACAAGCGCTCGACCTTACAGCGATGTCGTTTGCATTACTCAGCTCGACTTCTTATCAGATAATTTACGGAGTCATGCAAATTCCTGTTGGGTTTATTGTCGATCGTTTTGGTCTTAAGCTTTCACTGACCTTGGCTGCTGGTATTTGTGTGGCGTCAGTGTTTGGATTTTCGGCAGCACATACATTTCACTACGCGCTGTATATGCGTGTTTTAATGGGTCTAGGTTCTGCATTTGGCTTTGTCTGTTTGTTAGCGTGTGTTTATGACTGGTTGCCGCAGAAAAACATTGCTTTTTTTATTGGTTTGTCGCAATTCATTGGTACTTTAGGACCGATGATGGCTGCAGGTCCTGTCAATAGTATTGCGACACAATCAACACTCTCATGGCGTTCTGTCATGAGTGGCTTAGGGTTCATAGGTCTTATGATAACTCTTTTGATTGTATTATTTGTAAAGAATAATCGACAGCCGTCACCCTCGATGACTATTTTAGAATCACCACGCCCTATGGTCAGCCGGTTAATCAGTCTGGTCAAGCAATCTCAAGTTTGGTTTATTGCGCTTTACTCTGGGTCAACCTATTTTGTTATCGAGTATTTATCCGAAAATAGCGGAAAAGATTTTTTGATGATGAAAGGCTTTAGTTCCTCGGTTTCTTCTTACATGATTACTTTATCCTGGTTGGGTTTTGCTATTAGCTGCCCATTAGTAGGATTTATTTCTGATCGGTTGCAAAATAGAACGTCGATGATGAAGGTTACCGCTGTGGTCTGTTTGATTGCAGTGCTTGTTATTTTCTATGCACCTGGAAATGCTCTGATATTTGATATGACTTTTTTAGCTTTAGGTTTTGGGACGGCTGGTCAGAGTATTGGCTTCGCTATCATGGCTGAGCAATGCAATTATAATTACCTAGCAGCTGGTCTTGGTTTAAACAATGCTATGATGTTTTTTTTCGGATCACTCTTTGCACCATTGATTGGCACAGTGTTAAATCATCTTGCTCAGGGCGCGATGCCCTCCATCTCTGATTACCATCATGCGTTCGTTATTATTATTCTTATGGTGACCTTTGGCTGTCTTTTAAGCTTTTTCTTGATCGAAGAGACCTTTTGTAAATCCACTAAACAATTTACCAAGCTTACACGCTCTGATGTTCATGAGTGATAGGTTACTTTTACGTTGACTTAATCAAAAAGGTGATGATGATCGATGATTTTTTTTGGTAAAAAGGCATTAAAGTGATGGCAGTCATATTTGTTTTAAATCAGCGTGGTCTGTGCGTTCGCCGACAACATGAGCAAGAGAGGGGATGCTTTCCTCTCTCATTGTTGTCACGTCGGACTCAACGTTCTTCATCCTATTATTATAATCATCGTCTAGTTTGAAACGTTATCCTAGTTCTAGAGACTCCAAATCATCCATCATTCCATTTGTATGCGCAAAGCAATTATTTATAGACGGAAGGAATAGTAAATTTAAAGTAGATATCTTTAAAAAGTGAGTTGTTGGATTCATTGGCTGTATTGGATTCGATATCATGAGATTCAATGATTTTAACTGTCTGTTTTAAGTCACTACAGCGAAATATTTAACCAATATGGTGCGCATTGGGATGTTTTTATCTTACTGGTAAGAGTGAGTGAGTGCGTGCGTGCACTTCCATCGAGATAGTCAAGAGCATGACTAACATCCACTTGAATGACTAGGGCTTGCACATGACCAATCATCGCGTTAGGTATCTGAAGTATCTCGCTAATCATAAATTTTGCGAAGATACTCGAAATTCTTTTTTATATCTTCTCGGGTAGAGACGTAGTTATTATTAAAAGCCATGAATTTATCACAGTTTCATTCTGCCTCAGTGGTAGATGAAATATAGTTATTCTCTGATACTTTTAAAAAATGATTGCACTTTAACCATCTAAAGAGTGACTTCTCGTCTAGCTATTGTTTGTTTAAGATAGTTCGCCAACAAGATGTATGAGAGATATCAGCAGGAAAGTCATTTTTTCGATTGATTTTTAAGACTTCCTTAAGCGAACCTTCATACTATCTTAATAGTTGCTGTGTATAGTGGCATGTCCTTTCGTGTATAACTGTAGACGATTAATCGTGTTATTTGCCATTTCCATTGGTTATAACTCTAAAAATGAAGATATTATGAATACTCATTACGAACCGATCATGAAAAAAATATCCAATTTTGATAATTTTTTTAATGAATTTAAATTATCTGACAGGGATGAACTTTTACATTTTTTCATGCATGAACTTGATAATCTCTCACAGAGTTCAAAAGATGTTAGCGCTACCGTTAAGTGCAAAGTGATTAAAAGTCTCTTACTTAGCTTTAAATTTTTGATCGAAAGTGAATTAGCAAAAGGGCGTAGTATTCCAGCTTGTGATCTTGATGATGTATCGAATCAATTGGATAGCGATATTCCATATGACGTGCTAGTTTATCTTAGCCATTATGCTGTTGATCTTCTCGAGGTGTTAAGTAAATCAGAACCGGATGTGCAAAACCTGTATATCAAGACACGTAAGCTTTATGAGTTGATACCTCAGATTAGCCACAGCATGTCCTTTACGGTTGAAAGGTGTAAAAAGCATTTGTTGGAATTAAATAATGTTTTACCACAAACACCGCTTACTACAGTTTGTCCTACATTCGTACGTAGAGTGATAGAACCGAAGGTCAATAAGACTGGAGTACCTCATATCCGAACTACGATCTTTAATTTACCTACCACGAGACCATCTTCGGATAATAATCATGAAGTATCTAATCCTCCATTACCTAACAACAGATCGCCTTCTGATGACCGAGAAAGGCCACTTAGCGGGTTATCCCTAGCTTTGTTACAAAATCCCTCTGATACAGTTCAATCGCCATTCAGCCCTATCGGGTATTGTGAATCTGATTTCTTCTATTTTGACCCAACACTTTTCCCTAATTCAACTGGTTCTTCAACACGTACATCGAATGCTGGGAAAACTTCTTCGGAAGATCTTAGCGATACTGAAAATCCACCTTACTCACAACTTAGTCAAACAACTGTTGAGTATGTTAAAAAATTATACAATAATCTTAGTGATATCGAAGACAAAAACAGCGCGACAAATTCATCTTCAGATGGTCATACATCTGAGGCTGATTCTGAAAATTCATCATCAGATGGTCATACATCTGAGGCTGATTCTGAAAATTCATCAGTTGATGGATGTCGTCTAGTTTTTACAATGGATGAAGATATCGCAAATTGTCACCGTCTCACGTCAACTAATGAGGTACCGGAAGATGCATCTCTTATAGGAAGAAAAATATATTCCCATTAAATTCCATGCGCCACAGTTAACCATTATTATAAGACAGATAAAGATGCATAAACGAAAATCACATGAAGATAATTCTCATGGCAATAAAGCTATTTCCTATTACGATGAGAATAAACGCCCGCGCAACACTAACCCTAATAAAGATAGGGGATGTATAAATTCAGAGGGTTATCATGACATAGGGAGTTCAAAAAATAGTACACCCTCACTGGTTTCCACGCCAGTCTCTCCTCTGTTTCAAGTTAAATGTGAAGGCAAGGCTCTAGATGATGGATCAATTGCAAGAGGCCTTGTAAAGTCCCGTACTTGTCATTCTTCTGGTGTAGGATTATCTAATCTGTTTGATCTATCCTTAAACCAAAAGTCACGACAATATTCTCCAAGTATTCCAGCTAATGAAGATGCTGAGCGCTCTATAAAAAATACTCAAATATCTCTTGAAGAAGGTGATCCTCTTGGCGACTATGGTCAATTTATCGAGTTTTTTGATGGACTGGGACTACGAACATAATTTCTTGTAACAGACTTATACAATTCGTGTTTTTAGCCTGAATAATGATTGATGTCTTTCGGTCTTCTTTGTGTTTAATAATGTTTTGATGTTTTGATTCACCCAGTACTGATGCCATTGATGAATGCGTCGTTGGTTGCGATACCGGGTGGATAAAAAATAAAATGCTTGGATGCCTTGATGGTCAATACGCATTGAGACATACCATGCCTTTGTCTTTGCTGGCTCGTGGGGTGTTTTAATGAGTTGTCTAAGTGCTCTTTGTAACTCCCCATAATCCATTCTGGTAGGTAGTGTTTTATTTTTATCATCCAGGCGGTATTCTATTGATCCAATGGGGGGTTCTGATGGTTTGGCAGTGTCAGCAAATAGCGTATTAAGTTCGACGATCTTGAATGAGGTTAAGCAACCAGCGGTTTCTTTCAGTAGTCGTTGTTTTGTGTTTGTATTGAGTGATCTTAGTGCGAATAGGCAGCGGTACTTATCCAGTTGTAAGGTAATGCCAGATGATTTGGTTATTTTTGCAACTATTCGTGTCAGTTGAGTGATATCAAATGCAGTTTGTGTTCCACTAAATTGTAGCTCTGCTAATGTATATTGGTTGTTTGTTTGCTGGAGTCTTTTTATTGCTTTAATTCCATCATAGATGTTTTTGGGTGTTTTATTCTGTGAGCGATAATGTATTGAGGTTGTTGAGAAAAAGAGTAGATACAACAGGCTCAGTGCCATGAGCACGATGACTATATGGAGCACATGATCAATTGAGAGTTGTTGCGTGGTAATGGACCACAAAGATCCTAGAATGAGGGCACCTGATACAAGAACGTCCCAATAACGTCGCATCGAGAATGCATGGATTTGTAGAATGGCAATGGGGCAACGTAGAAGAAAGAAGGGCAGTAACATGCCAAGATAGGATTTTCCTGCAGGGTACAGTGCGAATGCAATGATCACAGCCAATAGCCAGAATAGAAAACCCATTAGAAAAGAAGCCTTAAATGAACGAGTCAATAACCGCTGGCACAGTGAAGTGAGTGGGAAAAACTCTAGTTTTTTAAAATCGAAATAGAGTAGTCGTGCCCAGCTAAAGCTAGATAACACGACGGGCGATATTAAAAAGAAAAAAATGATGGTTGGTTCGGCATGCATAGGATTGGATAAACTGATAACAAAGAGCAAAAGGATAATCGCCCCTTCACTATGCATCACAATCATAGAGAGTGTTGCTAGCAATGCTTCCATTGAGAGTGTGCCGGCGAAGCACTGTTTTAGGGTAATGTGGTAGTCGGTTTTTGTGTCCTCTGTGACCCAGAGATCTCCGGTTCGCTTGGTGTAAAAATAGGTTAAGTAAAAACTCAAGAAACGCGTTACAACCAGGGCAATAGGTAGGCTATATATGCCAGTTATAGGCCAGCAAGCTAGTAGTATGGCAAGCTCAATGGCATAGAGTGTATAGATGGAAGCAGCTGGTCGAACAATTCGTCTGAGTGCATAGGTGCTTGAGTGAAAGGTAAAAACCAAGAGTTGTACACTTAATTCAACGCACAAAGCGATAGAGAAACAGGTGATAAATACACTATGACTGGGTAGCGGCAGTAAAAAGTAGATGATGGAAGTAATCAGTCCTATGGTTAAACTGAGGAACAGCCATGCTTTGATGATATGAGGAATAATAATGCGGGTATTTTCATCGTATTGAGCGCGAATTTTTGATCGTAATATTTCTAAAAATCCCCAGTATCCTGCCTTAATGGTCATGAATACACCGCGCAAGATAGCAACAGCTGCTAGTGAGGCTTTACCCAGTACATGATAGACCAAGTAGAATTCAATCAGGTGAGCAACAACTTTAATCCACGTGATATTTGCGAAATACTTTAGTCGGTAAAAAAGATACCGCGAGCCTTTAGGACCAATTAAACCTTCCATTAGCGGTACAAAGTTTTTGTTTCGAGTTTGGTTGTTTGAAAACCATTTTTCGAGAAGAGGGGAGTTCAATGTCCAGCTCCTTTGTTACGTATATGACAGAGTGATGGTAATTGCCATCGATCAATCAGCATTTTATGAGGTACATGTCGAAGTGAGGTTTTGTTATGTATTCCTGTGATGGCTTGAGATACCCATAATGCAATTTGATCATCAAGTTGTTTGAGCTGTTGTCGATCATCATGAAACTCGATAAGTGAAAGATATTTCGGCAATTTAACACTATGGTTTCTGCTAAAGGCATTATTGACGGCATTACAGATTACCATCCCTCGTGTTTCAGCATCAGCGTCTTTAGTTAGAAAGGCGGCTGCTTGAATACGTTTGAATAAATGTCTCATAATACGTCTCGTATGTCTGCGTTTAAGACGAAGAGTACCGTTGGCTTGAATGGAAAATCCCAAAAAATCAATCCGTGTGGTGTTAATAAACTCAGGATGGTGTATGCACGGTTTACCATTTAGAGTGAGGTAGGCTAACTGCGTTTTTTCTGTATTCAGGTTGAGCTTCAATGAGTGGAGAGACTGGTCAAATTCTTGTTTAATTTCTAATATAACATTGGGGTCTTGATGGATTATGATCGTGTCATCACAATAACGTTGATAAAATAATCCGGGAACGTTATTCATCGTGTGGTCAATGTTGTTGATATAAAAATTATATACAAATCCTGCCATTTTAGTCCCATAAGGAACTCCAATTGTGCGTTGTCCAGTTTCACCTTCTAATGAACGTGTGACAGGGTTAATGGTATGTTTTATCAGATATTCGAGATAGGGTGTTACAGCCGCTTCTGGATCTATTGTCATTAGAAAAGTCTCTATCATCTGCCATAATAGACTTTCGTCTGTTAGTGGTACTCTATTAGCATATTGCTGTATATCTGTACGTAGTACGTAAAGGTCAACATGATGATTTGAGGAGCATTGTTGATGTTGTTTGAAAAATTGTCGAATCTCATTGGCTACGGTATACACAGATTGACCTTGTCGGTAGCTTCCTAGTGATTCGCTATAAACGCCTTCAGCGTTATGCGTTAGAAAAGAAAAAATAGCCCCATGAACAATTCGATCAATAATGGATTGTCGCGTCATGAGTTTCTTTTTAGTGCCGATACTCACCCAGCTTTCGGAAGCTACACCATACTGAAATGCTTCATTTTTAATCGATCTTGCGAGCAGTTTAGCTACCTTATTGCGTTGTAAGCTAAAGGAGTAAAAGGCAACGTCTTTTTGTGTATCAGAGAACAGGGTTCCAGCAGTGCGTGCCTTCTCATGCATTTTTTGAATTTCATCAATATAGGTTTGAGGTTGTCTTAGGTATTTGAGAAGCGCATGCATTGATCTTGACGTCCTTTTCTGTCAACTAGTATGGTAATTTACCACAGATAGATATCAAAACAATTTTTACGTAGGAACTTCAAAAAAAATATTATTCAGGCAGTTTTGTGAGGCTTAAGTGCTACGTCTCGTATTGTGATTTAGGAAAACTCTCAGGAATGAATCGACATAGTATGATTGCGACTAGCCCACAAATGGGTAGCAGTATCATGGCAGATTGGAAGTTATGTGCATTATAAATCGGTGTGCCGTCAACAATTTTACCTTGCCAATGAAGATCTAGGAGGCGACCGATTAAGGGTTGGAAGCTGGCACCTATGATAACGGAGGCCATGTTGGTAAAGCCCATGGCAGTGCCTGCTAATGGTTTAGGATGCATTTCTGCGGCTACAGCATAGGCTGTCGCAACAGCGACATTGCATAATCCATATAAAAATAACAACATCATTAAACTGCTATAGCTGAGGTGAGGTAGAAATAAAATAGCGCTCATGCCGACACAGCTCAGGCACGCTGAAACCCACATGATGGGTTTTCGACGGTGAATACGATCGGAAATCCAACCTGCAATTGGGCTACCCACAGCCCAGCCTATGAAAATCATACTGATCGCCTCAGCAGCATGGACATGAGAGAAACCATTGACGGTGTGAATGTAGGAGGGCCCCCATAATTCAGCAAAGGCTGCCGTTGGTGCGTAGAGACAACCTGCAAATAAACCATTGATCCATGTGGAGCGGTGGACGAGAACTTGTCGTATACCGTGTAGTGAGTGTGATAAATGTTGGCGGGTGTCTGAGAAATTACCCTGTGAACTGGGTTTATCACGCAGTATAAGATACATGAGTACCCCGATAAGTAGTAAGATCAGACCAATCCAGAGCATGGTGAATCGCCAGCCAAAGTTATCCACCAGAGTGGCAACAGGACCTTCTCCTAATGCAGCACCCAGCATACCAAGAGCTTGTGTAGCACCAGCTAATAGCCCAAAACGAAAAGCTGGAAACCAGCTATTGGCAATTTTCAGTGCACCCACAAAGGCAAACGCTGCACTAAATCCCATAATAACTCGGCTGAGATCGGCCATGATAATGTTGTGAGAGAAAGAGAATCCTACACACGAGAGACCACACAGGATAGCCATTGAGGATAACAAACTCTTGGTGCTCAGGGTATCAACCATGGCACCAGCAGGAATTTGCATGACAAGATACGCATAGTAAAAGAAAGCGGACAGAGAGCCTAGGGCAAAGGCTTTAACATGTAAGTCATGCATGAGGTCGTTGACCATGACACTTGGTGCGACTCTTGCAAAGTATTCTGCTAGAAAAAAACTCGCGGCCAGGATCCACATGAACCACAAGTGATGTTTCGAAGGCCCTGATTTCATGAAGAAAGTTTGTCTTTATTAATTTACGATGAGCGACACCCTAAATCATATAACGAAAAAATGCAATTGTGATTAATTGGTGTAACGATGCACAAGAGTCAGTCTGGAGTTTTTAAATAATTGCACAGGGTTGGACCCTAATACACCTTGTGGCATAGTTTCATGGCGATGATCAAAATATTCTTGCCAAGCGGTAATCGGCTGATGTGTTTTAAGGTTATTAAAATTCATCGGTATAAGTTGAAAAACCGTCTGATCATGATTGGCATGATAAAAACTTTGCGTGATTAATTGCGAGCAATAAAAACTACTATCTGAGTCATCAGTAAAGCTGGCATTATAGGGTTTACCAATTTGTTCATCAGCAAATTGAAGGGCTTCGGGGATGAGTTTGGCGTAATTCTTTTTCATGCGTTTTACCCATATGGTTTGTTTATTATTGGGGTGTTTAGCACGATGAAGAAACTCGCTCAAAGATGTCAGCTTGACACCTGTTGAAATCGCTTCGATTACCTGATGATCGTTGCGGGCTATAGCAACGTGATTGATATGAACGTTCGCTAGAGTATCAGTTGATTGCTCAATGGCGTCACAAAAATCACCACATGGCTCTTCTGAAAATAATAAGTCACCTGATTTAAGAGTAAAAGCAGGGAGTGTCTGACTCCATATACAAAGTATCAACAGCAGCGTGATGAAAGGTTGATATTTAGCTCTGTAACCATTCACGTAAAGTTTCCAGTCGTTGTTGGTCAAGCGCTTTTGCGAAATCTAATCCTTTGACACCGCTTGCTTGTATGGCATGTGTATTGATACCTTTTAATTGCCTTAGGGCTGCTAAGTCATGTTCAACCGTATCAGTATTATGGATGTGGTCACAGATCATTAAAAAAGCATGGAACTGGTCGGTTTTTCGCAGTGCATCGGTTTGTTGAATCAATGTCAATAGTGCGTCAGCACTGTGATGATTGGTTTCTTGATGGAGTGCTTGTGCTCGTGCAACTAATAGCGCCAGTGAGTGATAGGTTTTAGGGATCCGATAACGTTTTCCAAGTGCTTGTATGGCTTCAGGTGATAGTGTGCTGCACAGAAAAGCCCAACGTAAATGACTACTTTGATGTTTTTCAGCAAAGCCTTTGAGGTTAGGGCGTTGTTGTAAAAATTCAGGGAAGAGCTGTTGGGTGGCATCGCAATCATCGAGGACTTGTAAAAAACGTTCTGGTGCATCGCAATGTAGAGCTTTTTCCCATTCTTTCCAGACGCGTTCTGCGGTTAAAGCAGAGACTTCCCCGTTGGAAACCATCTTCTTCAGTAATTGGATGGTATCAGGGTGGACGGTAAACGTTGGTAATTTGCAAGCAAAACGTGCGACACGTAATAAGCGCACCGGGTCTTCTGAAAAAGCTGAGGAGACATGGCGTAGATAACCGGCTTGTAAGTCATCTTGCCCGTGGTAGGGGTCTATTAATTGGCCATCTGAACTTTGAGCAATGGCATTAATGGTCAAGTCACGACGTTGCAAGTCTTCTTCAAGAGTGACATCGGGACTGGTATTAAACGTAAAGCCTTGGTAGCCCATGGCGACTTTTTTTTCGGTGCGAGCCAAGGCATATTCTTCGTGTGTCTCGGGGTGTAAAAAAACGGGAAAGTCTTTGCCTACTGGTTGATAGCCTAAATCCATCAAGGTTTGTGGGGTTGCACCAACTACTACCCAGTCTCGTTCATGAACGGGTAGGTGTAAAAGTTGATCACGAACGGCACCGCCAACGAGGTATATATCCACTGATGTTGTCCTGTGTGTTTTCTGATATGATCCGACGTCAAAAGGATGACATGGGGTGACAGAAAGTGCAAACGCAGTGGTTTTATTGGGTGCCTAAAAAATGGATATCACGATGTGTGGGATGGTTAGCAGGTTGTCGTTGTCGTCATCTGAGTCGTTTTTTAATTCGATGGTATGCCCGATATTTCAACGTATCATTGGAAGATGCGGTGTCATCCGACCTATCAAGCTATGCATCTCTCAACGACTTCTTCACTCGTGCGCTTAAGCCTGGTGCGCGTACTATCGACCCAGATCCTAACGCCTTCTGTTCGCCATGCGATGCGACCTTGGGTCAAATCGGTCGATTATCCGGTGCAACCTTAGTCCAAGCAAAAGGTCACTATTACACAGTCGATGATCTGATTGGGCAGCTGGGAGAGGGCAGTGCACCATTTGTGAATGGTTCATTTGCAACGCTGTATTTATCACCTAAAGATTATCATCGTGTTCATGTTCCAATGGATTGCACCTTGACGCACATGCAGCACATACCGGGTGCTCTGTTTCCTGTGTTTCCTAAGGCTGTCGAAACGGTACCCAAATTGTATGCACGTAACGAGCGGGTTGTGTTTTGGTTGGAAACTGCGCAAGGACCAATCGTACTGGTGATGATTGGTGCTTTAAATGTCGGTAGTATTCATGTAACGGGATATGGCACGGTGAATTCAACCTCACAGGCAGCGTCCGAATGGCAACCCACGGAATCCTATGAGCTCAAAAAGGGAGAGGAACTCGCTTGGTTTAATATGGGTGGTTCATGCGTGGTGGTGTGTGTACCAGAACAGCAAGGTAAATGGCATAGCGCTTTTCAGCCAGGTCAAACGGTTCGAGTCGGACAAAATTTGCGAGAGCATTAAGCAACAGTAATTGTCTCGTCGTGATAGAAAAAATCAAGGCCTACAGTGAACTGATCACCGCTAAAGAATGCGTTATTCAGGGTGTCATACAGGCTAACTGTCCATGTCCCTTCGAGTGACTCGCCAAAGTGTTGCACCGATAAGGCGCTCCAACCATCATAATTTTGTGCACTGTTTGTGGTGGTGGCGAATAACAGTGTTGAACTAAATGAGTCATCATTCAATTCATGCGTTAATGTGATTTGTAAGTTCTCATCGCCTAAATTCACATTGTTGGTCGTGTAATCAATCGATACGATAGTCAATTCAACTTGCTCAACAACATAGCTGCTATTTTGAAATGTGATACTGTCACCCTCACCTTCTTCGAGTGTTACTGATGAGTTTGCAGCTCCACCGATGGGAGTGATGTCTAAAACAGTGTTACTACCGCTATATGCAGTAAAATCACCGCTGGAGATTGTTTGGGTAACCAGTGCGTGATCACTGATCATGTAACTATTATCTTGTGCTGCTTCTACAGCACTCAGTGCATTAATCAAGCCAAACCCGTAATAGTAACTGGTATCGATGCCAGCTAAGTTAGTGCTCCAGCTTGAATCTATTGGATCTATTTGTAATGAAGTGGTTGCAAAAATACTCATATAATCTCTATAAGTTAGATTAGGGTTAACACTTTCCATTAAGGCTGCAATTCCAGCAGCAAACGGTGTAGCGCTGGATGTGCCTCCAAAATCATTAGTGTAATTATTATTTAAGTCAGTGGTGGTGATACCATTGACTCCTCCATTGGAATAGGTCGCTGTTGTAATATTACTCCCTACCTCACTATATTCAGACACTTCTCCCCAGTCACTGACAGCTGAAATAGACAGTGTAAAGGGACTGCTTACAATGCCATCATATGCTGATTGGTCGTCGACTTCTCCACCATTACCATTGGCAAATAAAATTGTATCACCGACAAGCGCGGCGTCTTCTGCACTGTCGATGATGTAGTCCCACCAGACAGTAGGTGTTCCCCCTAGCCCGTCTGTTGGGCCCCATGAGTTGGAGTACAGTGCGATAAGTGGATCGACTTCGAAAAGATTATTAGTCATATCTGTCAGCGACACGATGTCTGCATCAGGAGCAGTTCCTATTACTCCCAATCCATTTCCACCACTAGCCCCAATCACACCTGCAACTGCAGTGGCATGATAATCAGGAGTTGATCCGCTGGCATGATTGCTATCAATGGTTACGGACACATTGCCTTCTAGATCTTCGTGTGTCTCTTCAAAATAACCTTCAACGACACCAATAGTCACGCCTTCACCTGTTGAGAGCGGCCAAGCTTCAATGATTTCTGAATTAAATAAATGCCATTGATCAGCTAGTTGGGGGTCACTACTAATCACTATGCTCTCATTATCTTGGCTCAGTTGAAGGTATGGGTTGTCAATGCCGCTCAAGCTAACGGATAGTGTATCAATACTAGTCTCAGTGTGAACTATGGTTCCATCCAGTGACACTGTGAGATCATAACGGGTGCCATTTTCTGATAGAGATAGTTGGTAATTGTCATAAGGGTATGTGTTTTCCCAAAGCCAGTATTCAAAGAGATCTGATGATGTTAATTCACCAGATATGCTGCTGCCGTTAAATGACAAGTTATAGTTACCAGTATCATTAATATTATTTGTTGAAGTATACAACGATGTCGTTGGGTTGAATGCATATAATGCTGACAATGGCAGAGCCATCTCAACAGACGATAGCGCAGAAGCATTAAATGTGGTGTGCGCAATCATTTGTGAGCTACCAGCCGTCACAGAAAAAGCCTGTGATCCTGTGTCGTCACTCAATGTGATTACCGCTGAGTCAAATAACTCAGTATTTTGACTGAGTGTAAATGATAAATTACTTCCATCAATGGTAGGATTGCTTATAAAGATACTGTCAGGGTCATCAACGCTTATAGTTAAGTTAGATCCATCACCAGTGAAGAAGTCTTCTATGGTATATGTGTCATCATAGGATGTTGCTTCTATCACGGCATACTCTCTAAAGATAGAGTTGTCTTGATTCATGCTCATCGCATTAGTCTGGTTATTTTCGTTTTCGTCGATGCCTTCCTCAGTGCCTTCATCAATGTCCTCGTCAGTGTCTTCCTCAGTACCTCCGTCAGTGCCCTCGTCAGTGTCTTCCTCAGTGCT
Organism: Coxiellaceae bacterium UBA1530; assembly: GCA_002323325.1. GTDB lineage: Bacteria > Pseudomonadota > Gammaproteobacteria > Coxiellales > Coxiellaceae > UBA9148. The sequence continues at coordinate 30,113 of DCQA01000027.1, forward strand.
TTCTCCAGTACCTTCGTCGATGCCTTCCTCAGTGCCTCCATCTAGGCCTTCGTCAGTGCCTTCGTCGATGTC
>DCQA01000004.1 GCA_002323325.1 Coxiellaceae bacterium UBA1530
CGGTGATGGTATGCGCTTGCCCTTCGACCAATCCAGTATCGGGTTGCACGATTTTTTGAATAACTTTAAGAAGCGTTGATTTCCCAGTACCGTTTCGACCAATAAGGGCGATACGTTGTTTTCGTGACACCTGTAATGATAGGTCATTGAATAAAGGGGCTTCTGCGAAGCTTAAGTGGATGTTTTTTAATTGAATCAGTGCCATGGGCGCGAGTGTACCACAGGCGGTAACCTTGCAAAACCGCCTTGATCCAGTATGATTCGGGTTCTTTCAGATTGCTTCGGAGACAAGAATGGCCAATATTGGTGCTGATCGCATTGGGTTGAATGACCCCCTATTAATCATCGCAGGACCATGTGTGATTGAGAGTGAAGATTTGGTCATGCAAGTGGCCACAGAGCTCAAAGCCATGACGTATCAGCGCGGTGTCCCGTTTGTCTTTAAAGCCTCTTTTGATAAGGCGAATCGCTCATCCATCAATAGTTTTCGTGGCCCTGGTTTAGAAAAAGGCTTGGCCATTTTAGAGAAAGTCAAAAAGACCTTAGGTGTACGCGTCTTAACAGATGTGCATGAAGATACGCCTCTTAACGAAGTAGCTGCCGTGGTGGATGTCTTGCAAACACCTGCTTTCTTATGTCGCCAAACCAATTTCATCACTAAGGTGGCTGAGACAGGCTTGCCAGTGAATATTAAGAAAGGGCAATTTTTGGCACCCCAAGACATGATGCACGTGGTCACTAAAGCGAGATCCACGGGTAATCCTAATATCATGGTCTGTGAGCGAGGTGCTTCATTTGGTTACAACAACTTGGTTTCTGATATGCGCTCATTAGCCATCATGCGTGAAACGCAAGCGCCAGTGATTTTTGATGCTACTCATTCGGTGCAGATGCCAGGTGGGCAGGGCAGCACTTCAGGTGGGCGTCGTGACTTCGTGCCGGTACTAGCCCGTGCTGCTGTTGCGGCGGGTGTGAGTGGTGTATTTATGGAGACACATCCTAATCCTGACGAGGCACTCAGTGACGGGCCAAATTCCTGGCCTCTGGACAAAATGCCAGCATTGCTTGATACGCTATTACGTATCAATCAGGCGGTAAAAACTGGCATCTGGCTTGAAGATGTTGTTAAAGCACAGGATACTTGCCTGGAAACTCATTAATTTTATTTTTTTACTAAAGGAATTGTTATGACAAAGATCACTGCTATTGAAGCAAGAGAGATTCTAGATTCACGCGGCAATCCAACGATTGCAGTTGATGTTACCTTGGATTCCGGTGCTCGTGGTACAGCTATGGTGCCATCTGGGGCCTCTACGGGTAAACGAGAAGCATTAGAGTTGCGTGATGGCGATGCGAAACGCTATGGCGGGAAAGGGGTGTTGAAAGCAGTTGCCAATGTGAACGGTCCAATTCGTCAAGCACTTGTTGGTCAGCCTTCGGACGTGCAAGAAACCATTGATATGGTCATGCTGGAATTGGATGGTACGGAGAATAAAAGTCAGTTGGGTGCTAATGCTATCCTGGGTGCCTCGCTTGCAGTTGCCCACGCCGCTGCTGCCGATCATCAATTGCCGCTTTACCGTTATTTGGGTTGCTCAGGTCCTTACACCATGCCTGTGCCCATGATGAATATTATCAACGGAGGTGCACATGCCAATAATAATCTGGATATCCAAGAGTTTATGATTTTACCTGTTGGTGCGCCTTCATTCTCAGAGGCTTTGCGTTATGGTGCTGAAATCTTCCATGCATTGAAAAAACGTTTGGTGCAACAGGGATTGGTAACAGCCGTTGGTGATGAAGGTGGCTTTGCACCTGATTTACCGAATAATGAAGCGGCTATGGAGTGTATTTTAGAAGCCATCAGTGATGTGGGATTAAAAGCAGGCTCTGATATTTATTTAGGATTGGATTGTGCAAGTTCTGAGTTTTATCGCGATGGACTGTATCATTTATCCTCTGAAAACTTACAGTTAACTTCAGAGCAGCTGATCGATAAGATGGCTGCCTGGGTACGTGATTATCCTATCTTGTCTATAGAAGACGGTTTAGATGAGGGTGATTGGTCGGGTTGGTCTCTTTTGACGCAGCGATTAGGTGATCAAGTACAGTTAGTCGGCGATGATTTATTTGTGACCAATCCTAAAATCTTCGCACAGGGTATCGATCAAGACGTTGCTAACGCAATTCTGATTAAGTTCAATCAAATTGGCACATTGTCTGAAACATTGGCTGCGATTGGCTTAGCGAAGCAGGCTGGGTACGGTATTGTGATTTCTCACCGGTCGGGTGAGACTGAGGATGCAACCATTGCAGATTTAGCGGTGGCAACAGCAGCGGGTCAAATTAAAACTGGTTCGTTATGTCGTTCAGATCGTGTAGCAAAGTACAATCGACTGCTTAAAATTGAGCAAGAATTAGGCAATGATGCGCCTTATGCGGGGATACAGGCTTTTTCTAATCTAAAGTCTAAATTAAGCCTTGATTGAAAAAAGTTAGTTAAATGAGCTGAGTAGCTGTTTTTTTTAATGTCACTGGTATATTATCGATCATAACAGACTGTGATTTTAATAATGACGGGTGTCTTATGGTTAAGTGGCTGGGCTCAGGATTAATGGCGATGCTGATTTTTATGCAGTATCAGTTATGGTTTATGCCAGGCGGTTTGACCAGTGTCTGGCATTTGGATGACGAAATTAGGCAGTTGCAGCAGAGTAATCAAGTGATGCATCAAGGTAACCAAGCAATGCTATCTAATATTCAACAACTAAAAAATGGCCACCATGCGATTGAGGCTGAGGCTCGCAATGAGCTTGGCATGATTAAACGTGACGAAGTCTTTTATCAGGTTATCGACGATTGAATCTTAATACGACCCAACAGTCCCCCTTTTGGGTTGTCATTCCTGCTGCGGGTATTGGGCATCGCTTTGGATCAGGCTGTCCGAAGCAATACGCGCTTTTATCGGGCCAACCGTTACTAAAACACACTGTGGATATTTTCTTACAAGCGACCTGGGTCAAGGGTATTATGCTGGTCCTTCATGCCCAAGATGAATTTTGGCCAAAGCTTTATGAGCGACCTCATTCTCGTCTCATGACCACGGTTGGTGGAGAGCAGCGCGTTGATTCAGTGTTGCAAGGTTTGCTCGCTCTTGAGGGAAAGGCTAATGAGAACGATTGGGTGTTGGTGCATGACGCTGCAAGACCTTGTTTGCGTCTACAATCTCTTCAACACTTGATCATCGAGTGTCAGCACCATTCTGTGGGCGGTTTGTTGGGTAGGCCAGTCACACAGACAATAAAAATAGTGAATGAAGAAGGGTGTGTTGAAAAAACACAAGCTCGTGAGGCACTTTGGGAGGCACAAACCCCACAAATGTTTCGTTATGGGTTATTAAGATCAGCACTGGATAGTTTGACTCAAGAAGAGATATCACAGATCACCGATGAAGCCAGTGCTATTGAGCGGTTGGGTTATCAACCTCACATGGTCTTAGGTGAGGCGTCGAATCTTAAAGTGACTTATGCCGAGGACCTTGCCTTGGCGGAGTGGTATTTAAAACAGGAGAGCGCGTCATGATGCGAGTGGGTTTTGGTTATGATTCTCATCGATTTTGTGAGGGAAACCATATCATGATAGGTGGTGTTAGGGTGCCTCATCACGCGGCATTTTTAGCGCACTCCGATGGTGATGTGTTGTTGCATGCTGTGGGTGATGCATTGTTGGGCGCAGCCGCTTTGGGGGATATTGGGCAACATTTTCCTGATACGGATACATCCTTCAAAGATGCGGATAGTGCTATGCTCATAGGACAGATTTTAAAACTCTTAAAGGCGCGCTCGTTGTCCATTCACAATATCGACGCGACCCTAATTGCAGAGCAGCCTAAATTTTCTTCACTCATGGTAAGTATTCGACAATCTTTGGCCGATATTATCGGTTTACCTATCTCTCAGGTAAGCGTTAAGGCAACTACCAATGAGAAGATGGGGTCATTGGGACGTAGTGAAGGTATCGCCGCGCATGTCGTGGTGTTGATATCCAACGATCCCTCTGAATAAAGCACGTAGAAGTGGTTCATGCACTGCTTTGGCAAGGATTTTTGTAATAGTCTTGATGACAGGCTATGATTCTCATGGAAGGTGCTTTTTTTCAACATTAACAGGGAGTTAGTTATGCATTCAGGGTCTAATAATGGATTGAAGCCATTGGCTTTAGGGTTAGCGATTGCCATTATCTGGTCAATCAGTTTGCTATCGGTTGTCTTGATGGCTTTGGTGTTTGGTGTTGGATTTCCTTGGTTAGGTATTCTAGCGTCAGTGTATATTGGTTTTAGTTTGACGTTTTGGGGCGTTGTTATTGGTTTTATATGGGCTTTTGTCGATGGTTTCGTTGGTGGCTTTTTATTAGCGTGGTTATACAACTGGTTATCAGGGTGTTGTCGCTGTCAGTCATCAGATTAATACAAAAGTTTCCCTAGTAGGCTTTATAAATACCCAGCTAGTTAAGGCTGGGTATTTTTTTATCTATCATTTGTCGGTATGATGCGATCATCACAAGTTCCTTAGGTATAGTCTGTGTTTGATCAACCGCTACAATTGGGTTCGTTGCCCCTGAAAAGTCCTTTGCTGCAAGGGCCTTTAGCCGGTTACAGTTGTGCCCCTTTCAGAAAGCTTGTCTGGGATTTTGGTGGTGTGGGTTATTGCACCACAGAGATGTTATCTGCGCACAACATTGTTCATCGTCCGAGTCAGCCGATACGTTATCGTCTGCGTGACGATAATGAGCAAATCTGGTCAGTGCAGTTGGCAGGTAGTCAACCGGATATTCTTTCTCGTGCAACCGAGATTGTACGGGGCTGGGGAGCTGAGATTATTGATTTAAATTGTGGTTGCCCACAACCCAAAATACGTAAACGTAAAATGGGCTCACGTTTATTAAGTGATCCTGAACATTTGTATCGCTGTGTCAAAGCGATGCGAGAGGCAACCGATGGTGTGCTAACGGTTAAGATTCGCATCGAGCCTAATGATCAATCAGCAAATCGCCAAGTCGCTGAAGCAATTGACTCAGCAGGCGCCGATGGCCTGATTGTGCATGCAAGGCATTGGACGGAACGTTACGATATCCCCGCACGTTGGTCTGCCATTCGTCCGTTTATAGATTGGGTCTCTATTCCTGTGATTGCAAATGGTGATGTTGACTCATTGGTGAGCTTAAAAGCAGCGCAACAAGCCTCTGGCTGTGATGGTATCATGATTGCACGAGCTGGTTTGGGTAGACCTTGGTTGTTTCATAAGATCTTAACCGAATTTGAATCAGGCAAGACGTGGTCTATTTCGAAAGCTGAACAAACAGAGTTATTGATGCAACACGTCGCTGGGTTGATAATGATTGAGGGTGAGCATTTGGCTTTGTTGCAGGCACGAAAACTGGTTGCGTATTATTTTCCAGAGATTAAACTGTTTGATCATTACGTCGCCCTTAAAAACCAACTACAAACTCAGGCCGATCTCCAGCAATTATTGAAAATACTGTTGTCAGAGCCTCAGATGGAATCGATATGTTAGAAATAAATCCTTTACGAGAAAAACTTCAGGACTTAACCGAGCGTTTACAGGCACTTCGGGGGTATCTTTGACTATGCGGGTAAGGCACAGCGATTATTAGAAGTTCAACGTGAGTTAGAAAACCCCGATGTTTGGAATAATCCTGAGCATGCACAGTCACTTGGCGTAGAACAGTCACAATTAGAGCAGGTGGTTAATGGCTCAGATGATTTACAAACTCGCCTAGCTGAGGCCACTGAGCTGCTGGAACTAGCATTCAGTGAGCACGATGCAGATACCGTCAATGAGGTCGAAACTGACACGCTTGCACTTCAAGTGGCAATTGAGCGTATGGAATTTCAACGCATGTTTTCTGGTAAGATGGACGCCAATCATGCATTCCTAGATATTCAGTCGGGTTCGGGTGGTACCGAAGCGCAAGATTGGGCTGAAATGTTATTGCGTATGTACTTGCGCTGGGGCGAAGCGCATGGTTTTAAAACCACGTTGATGGAGGTATCGCCAGGTGAGGTCGCTGGTATTAAAAGTGCTACGATTCGTTTTGAGGGTGAATATGCTTTTGGTTGGTTGCGTACAGAAAATGGCGTGCATCGTTTAGTCCGAAAATCGCCTTTCGACTCTGGTTCAAGACGTCATACGTCATTTGCTTCAGTGTTTATCTCGCCTGAAATTGATGATGATATAGAAGTTGATATTAACCCAGCTGACATCCGTACTGATACCTACCGCGCCAGTGGTGCAGGCGGTCAGCATGTCAATAAAACAGACTCAGCGATTCGCTTAACTCATGAGCCGACCGGTATTGTGGTTCAGTGTCAAAGCGATCGTTCGCAACATAAAAACCGTGCACAGGCGATGAAGCAACTGAAGGCCAAGTTGTATGAGTTGGAGATGCAAAAGAAACAAGCTGATCAGCAAGCATTAGAGGCGACTAAATCTGATATCAGTTGGGGCAGTCAGATACGCTCTTATGTGCTCGATGCATCTCGCATAAAAGATCTGCGCACGAATGTGGAAACGTCGAACACGCAAGCGGTGCTAGACGGTGATATTGACCAATTCATTGAGGCAACATTAAAGTTACAAGGCAGTGCTGAATAGACGCTTGTTTTTGCTTAACGCTAATCGACGATATCTTCCAAATAATTTGCCAATATTGTTTTCATCACGGCCAGTAACAAGGTAAGAAAGAGAAGTAGGCCAAAGACAAGATAGCTCGGGTCATGAACTGCCATGGCTAACGCAATGCCAGTAGCAGGAGGGTGTGTGATGTGCAGTAGAGAAAAGCAGTAGAGAGTAGCAAACATAGCAAGGAAGATCATTGTCATCGTGAGAGTAAAGGGATCAATGTGTTGCATCCAGGATGATACTTTGACAATCAGGGGTATTGCTTCACGTAATGCGAGCGTGATTCCCAAGGCTACGGCGTAGCTTAATAGCAACTGTCTATTATTCGCACTCTCTGAATCGGGTGTGAAGAATAAAATAGTGGCACTGGAGGCAAGGGATGTCGCACCGATGACCCAGAAGATAGGGTCTGTGGAATAATGTTTTAAAGTAATCAGCGTAAATAGAATAAAAGCTGTGGTTGCAAGGATTTGTAAAAAACGATGCAGCTGATGTGAAAAAGATCTCATAACATTAACCGAGCCTAATCAATAACTTTATTAGTATCGCTAAAAGACTTTTAGTGATCAAGTTTTCCCCGCACATGGCGTACTGCCTTCATGGGAGAAATGTTCATTCGGTTGTGATTACACGCGTGCTTCGCTATGATAGCTCTCTTTTTGTTTGCAATACGGGGATTTCACGTGGCTAGCAGTGATACAACAGATTCAAGTAACGTTTTACCTTCTATAAACGAGCAAGTTCAACAGCGTCGTCTGAAATTAGCTGCTTTGAGTGAAACTCGTCAAGCTTTTCCTAATGACTTCAAGCGTGAGCACGTTGCTGCAGATTTGCACCAACAGTATGGGCAACAAGATAATGAGAGTTTAGAAGCTGATTCTATTCCTGTTGTGGTCGCAGGACGAATGATGTTACGTCGTATTATGGGTAAGGCGAGTTTCGCTACATTACAAGATATGACCGGACGTATTCAACTGTATGTAGCACGTGATGCTTTACCTGAAGGTGATTATGCTGATTTTAAACAATGGGACTTAGGTGACATTGTTGGGGCTAGAGGCGAATTATTTAAAACTAAAACGGGTGAGCTCTCAGTTAAAGTCATTGAGATACGATTATTGACGAAATCTTTAAGGCCTTTACCGGATAAATTTCATGGTTTAACAGATCAAGAGCAACGTTTTCGTCAGCGTTATTTAGACTTGATGGTGAATCAAAAAACACGTGATATTTTTCATGTACGCTCTGCATTAATAGCCAGTATGCGTCGTTACTTTGATGACCATGATTTTCGTGAAGTGGAAACACCCATGATGCAGTCACAAGCGGGTGGTGCAATGGCTAAGCCATTTATCACGCATCACAATGCAATGGATATGTCTTTATTTTTGCGTATTGCCCCCGAGCTTTACTTAAAACGTCTTGTAGTCGGTGGTATTGAGCGAGTCTATGAGATCAATCGTAACTTTCGTAATGAAGGGATTTCTACCCGGCATAATCCAGAATTTACCATGCTGGAATTCTATCAGGCATATGCAGACTATACCGATATGATGAACTTTACAGAGGCGTTGTTTCATCATCTAGCTAAAACGGTATTAGGTAATCCTTGTTGTCCTTGGCAAGGCAGTGAGATAGATTTCTCTCAAGCATTTACTCGTATGAGTATGAAAGATTCGATTATGCATTATCATCCGGAGATCACTGAAGTACAGCTGATGGATCGCGAGCAAGCAGCAGCAATTGCCATAGAGCATGGTGTCAAAGTCACTGATGCAATGGGATTAGGAAAGTTGCATATGGAGCTGTTTGAAGTATTGGTCGAAGATCAACTAATCCAACCGACTTTTATCACCGAATTTCCCAAAGAAGTGTCACCATTAGCAAGGGCGAATGATACCGATCCATTTATCACTGATCGCTTTGAGTTATACATTGGTGGTATGGAAATCGCGAATGGCTTTTCAGAGCTGAATGATCCTGATGATCAAGCTGAACGTTTTCGTCAGCAATTAGCTGATCGTGAGGCAGGTGATGATGAAGCTATGGGTTATGATGAAGACTATATTACAGCTTTGGAATATGGATTACCGCCAACGGCGGGTGAGGGGATCGGTATTGATCGTTTAGTAATGCTCTTTACAGATTCACCCTCTATTCGCGATGTGATTTTATTTCCTTTATTGCGCACTAAGGCAGTATAGAACAAAATATAGCGGTGTTATAGAACAACGGTATTGTTTTTTTTGGTATGTATCTGAGTTATTTTCCATCCTGAAGTAATATTCCAATCCATTCAAAAGTACTTGCAATGTGCATTGAAAAAAGCAGAATAATGATGTTGTTAATGATTACGCGATTAAGGAAGGAAGCCTAGCATGAAAAGTTCAAGGCAAATAATCCATTTTTTTGTGATTGTGTGTATCAGTTTTTCTGTACTAAGTCTCTTTGGGTGTGCAACAACAAGTTCGCAATCCAGTGATAACGTTGATCAGACCACTCAAAAAGGTATTCATGCGCTTGAGAATAAGCGGTATGACAAGGCTCGTGGTTATTTTAGTCAGGGTCTTAGGTTAGATCCAAAAAACTGTTCATTGAACACGTTGAATGCTCTGAGTTATCAACTTCAAGGTCAGCCAAATGATGTTGCTAAATTAGAGCTAGCACAGGTTGGCTATAAGATCGCAAAAACCTATTGCCCTAAGGACCCTTGGCCCTATTATTATAGTGCAGTGATTGCGCTTCAGCGTAAGCATTATAATGAGGCTGATCGTGACTTTGCTAAGGCAGCTAAACTTTTACCTAGCAACTCTAGCGCGATTACAACAGTTTATTCAGCATATCTTTACAGTGCTTTTAAGTCAGGTGATATTCAGGGTGGTCATGCTGCGATTAGTCATTTGAAATCATTAGATCCAAATAGTCCGTTAGTGATCAAATTAAAAGATATTTACAGTAATATCAATCAAGCAAGTCTCAAGGTATCCTCAAGCGGAAGAACCATGACCAGAGAGGAGAAGTTGGCTCCAGGGCAAAAAGAAATTGTTGTTGATGCCGTGTTGATATTTTCTGAAGAACAAAAAAAACACAGTCAAGGACTTAATATACTTGATGGGCTAACAACAACTTATGCCAGTGAGTTACTCAACTCCAGTGTTTCTGGTGGTATTGATACGACAACTTTTGATCAGGCATTATCGATCCCTGAGATTACTTATGACATGAACATATTCAATTCAGTAGCTGAGCAGGATCAGATTCTTGCTCGCCCTACCATGTTAATTCAAGATGGTAAAAAAGCGACGTATTTTGCTGGGACAGATGTTTTATTATCAACTGGTAGCGAAGACGAGTCTGACACTCAAAAATTAAATGTGGGTTTAGAGTTGACAGTTCAACCCACTTTTCAAAAAGATGGAACGATCTCTTTGGATGCGACAATTGAGCGTTCAGTATTAAGACCAGTAGCTGCTGATATTTCATTATCTGCTTTAAGCTCTGCAGTTGAGTCAGCAAGACAAACAACTTCAACATCCATCAATGCTAAAATAAATGAAACATCGGTTATTTCGACTTTATCTGAGAGTCTTGAGTCTGAGAGATATAACAGAGTCCCTGTTATAGGTAAAGTGCCAGTGCTGAGTTTATTTTCAAAGAGTAAATCATTACAAAATGAAAATACGTTGTTATTGGTGTTATTGACTCCACGTAAGCCATTGTCATTTTATACCTCCCACACCATGCCAAGTGAAGAGGCGACGATTGATTATTATAAAAGTTTTATCAGTCCAGTGAGTAATCTGGTATCTATTTTTAAACGAGCACGTACACTAGACGTATATTATGTACCGCAGCGCTTGACTCCAGACTTATATAACCAGAAGACTTTGGATGAGAGTATTTATTCTCGTAACTATTCTGTTGATAGTTCAGCTGTAGTGGCTCCATAGACCAGTAATTTTGAAAGCTAAATAGAGAAAAACATATTTTAGTTTTTGATAGATTCGATTGTTGCATAATATAGCGATATTCTTTGCTGTGTTATACATGCTAAAGTGATTATACTTGTGATAAGTTCATATGTTTTTCTGTTAATAAGAAGGTCTCTGGATGAAAGCATGGGTGTGTCATCGCATTGGTTCAATCGATGATTGTCATCAGATAGAGGTGGCAACACCTTCTCTGAAAAGCCATCAAATTATAATTGAGGTGTATGCTGCGGCATTGAACTTTCCAGATGTGCTAAAAGTATTGGGAAAGCATCAATCATCGTTGACACCTCCATTCATTCTTGGGCATGAGGGCTCTGGCATCGTAAAAGCTGTTGGCTCGGATGTTATGGATTTCAAACCTGGCGATAGAGTAATGTTCATTTGTTCAGGTTCTCTTGGCGCCTTTGCGGACTATATAGCTATCGATGCTCATCAAGTCACAATAATTCCCGACACTATGTCGCTTGAATTAGCCAGCTGTCTTCCGTTAACTTTTGGTACGGCTTATCTAGCCTGTGTTGCTAATGCGAAAATTACACCCTCTGACGAAGTTCTTATTCTGGGTGCTGCTGGTGGTTTAGGTTTGGCTTGTCTTGAGTTGGTTAAACACATCGGTTGTCGTGTAGTGTGCGCTGTGTCTAGTAATGAACGCGCACAGTTGTGTCGTTCGCGAGGTGCTGATGATGTCGTTGTATATGACGATACGATTGACTCTCAAGAGAAAAGAAAGCAGTTAACCCATCAACTTATTTCAGCGAGTCATGGTCATGGGTTTGATGTCATTATTGACCCAGTCGGCGGTGGGCACACTGAGTCAGCATTACGCTCTATTTTTCCTCAAGGGCGCTATATTGTTCTGGGTTTTGCTGCAGGCAGTATTCCATCCATTGCTTTGAATCTAGTGTTATTAAAGGAATGTTCATTATCCGGTGTTTATTTTACTAATTACTATCAGCGACATCCTCAGGAGCTTTCCGAGCATCAGCAAGCGTTAGTTGAACTAGTGTCCTCATCACAATTAGTTCAATTTCATTCCCAACAATGTTTGTTGCCTGAGTTAAAGTCTGCATTGATTGCAATGTCTGATAGACGATTAATAGGGAAAATGATAGTGATCAAGTGATCATGGGTGATCCATTAAGGGACTACTGTGAAGCATCGTTTGACCTCCGACAAGAGGTGGTCGGGTATCACTGCTAATAGTTGATAGGCATTATCGGAGAGCTGGGCAACGCTCATGATAATCCCTGCTTCGCGATCGTCAGGAAGATCTAATGGCGCTCCTGCTTGCGGGGTAGTTTCCGTGTGTAATGTAAGCGTGTGTAGATGCCGTTTTAGCTTTCCTAAATGCTGGGTACGCGCAATGACCTCTTGCCCAACAAAACAACCTTTAGTGAAGCTAACCGCTCCTAGCTTTTCAAGATTAAGCATTTGCGGTAGGCATTTCTCGCTGGTGTTTGGCTCAATCATTGTAATTTGGTGTTCTATCAACCATTGTTGCCAGTACTGGTCATCACATTCGTTAATGCCCTGTGCGGCGTAGGTTGCTTCAAAAACAGCTGTGTATTCTTCAGGGATAATAGAAAACTGAAATGCACTGCCATGGGTGAGTGGGAACTGCAGTGATATCCGTTGAATTTCAGAGGGAAGATCGATGGGTTGTGTGCTGCAATAATAACGACAATGTGACTGTAAGTGACTGATAGAGACTTTTGAAAACGGTGCATAGCGATCCAAGGTATTTATCAGAATTGGAATATTGGTTTCGGGTAATATTAAGCTGTATTTCTCTCTCCAAAAGAGTAAAAAAAAGGTTGCAATCACTCGTCCTTTGGCATCACAATACGCGCCCAAAGTTGCCTGGCCATTGGATAATTGGCTAACATCGCAGCTAAACTGACCCTGGAGGAAGTGCTCAGTTTGATCACCTGACAAGTTGACCCAACCCAAATGATTTGGCTTACACACGAACGGGGAGGTCTCTTGTAGGGTGAGTGAATTATCTGTGGTCTTATGGCTATGTGAGTTTGGCTGTTTGGGTGAAATCATAACGATATGCTAGCGAATTTTTCAAAGATGTAAAGCGGACTGTGCGGCATCTCGAATAAGGTTAAAAAAAATGAAAAAAATATCAAAAATTGGTTGATTTTTGATCGAATATAGGTAACATGTGCAAACTTTTGCATGTTGGTGTGTTTGTGACCAGTTGAGAGGGGTCTGAGTCATGAGAGAAACAAGTCTTTCTATCAAGAAAAATGGTACGTTACTGCGTCGTCGAGGAGCGCTACCCCCTGGTCAGCGTTTTTCTCATAGTGCACGTGCGTGGATGGTGTGGATTGTATCGTTAGCCTTTGTCTTGTTTCAATTTTTTCTTCAGTTGTCTTTTGGTGAAATGGTTGGTGCAGTAATGAGTAGTTACAAGCTTAGTGCTACTGAAGGTAGTGTCTTAGCTAGTAGTTACTACTTTATCTATGTCTTATTGCAAATGCCTGCTGGGATGTTAATTGATCGTTATGGTCCACGTCGAATTCTATCAACAGGTGCTCTGGTGGTGGTTGTTGGTTGTCTAATGTTCGCTGAGGCGCCTAGTTTTCTCGTGGCTATGCTGGGACGTCTTCTTATGGGTACAGGTGCCGCCTTTGCTTTCGTTGGATCATTGAATTTGGTATCTATGTGGTTTCCGGCCAATCGTTTTGGCGTCATGGCTGCATTGGCTGAGACGACCGGAATGTTTGGTAGTATCGTTGGAACAATCTTACTAGCTATGTTTGTTCATCAGGTCGGTTGGCGTGATTGCATGGTGTTTTCTGCAGGATTGAGTTTAGTATTGGCTGTTTTGTTATGGTGGGTAGTTCGAGACACGCCTGACAATGTCACATTGATTACACAACGATCATTTAGCGCGTGGTGGGTTGACGTGAAGTTGTTATTTAAAAACAAGATTGCATGGTTAAATGGCGCGTACACGGGGTTGTTATTTTTGATGATCACTGTATTCGTTGCGTTGTGGAGTGTGCCGTTTCTACAGTTGGCCTATCATATGAGCTTAGTGAAGGCCACTTTAGTCAGTGATATTGTGTTTATCGGTGCGGCAATTGGCAATCCATTAATTGGCTGGTTAGACGCACGCATCAATAATCGTCGGTATATCCTAGTAACTTTTCCGCTAATCTCAGCGGTGTTATTGGCTATCTTGATGTTTAGTCCCTCATTACCGATGTTTGAAGTAGTCCTGTTGATGTTTGCATTTGGTTTATTGGTATCTTCTTATATATTGCCATACGTTATTGGTAATGAGTTGGCACCACGCGGTGCTCGTACAACTAGTTTGGGGTTTGTGAACACTTTGTCTGTTGGGTCTGCTCCAATCGTCGGGCCATTGATCGGCTGGGTATTGGATCATCCCATTGCTTTTGGGTCTCATCACGCAGTCATGGCAGGCTCTATGGCTGCTTATCAGCAATCTTTCACGATATTTCTAGTGTGCTTGTTGCTTGGAAGTGTTATGGGGTATTACTTACCTAAGCGTCCTGTAGTTACTGACGAGGAAGAATCGCTTATCGAAGATGAAGATTCTAATGAAGAGGCATTGGATATGCTAGATCGTATTATTTAAAGACTGATTAATCATTAAAAAAAAGCTAGTGAGGTAAACCTGACTAGCTTTTTTTATGGTCTGTTGAATAAAAAAATTATTTTTTAATTTTTTCCTTGATGCGTGCTTTACGACCAGTAAGATTGCGAAGGTAATAAAGTTTAGCGCGACGTACATCACCACGACGCTTGATAGTAATGCTATCGATGAGAGGGCTGTAAGTTTGGAAAACACGCTCAACCCCAACATTGTGAGAGATTTTTCGTACAGTGAAGGCAGAGTTGATGCCACGATTACGAATCGCGATCACCACACCTTCAAAAGCTTGTAAGCGCTCACGGTTCCCTTCTTTTACTTTGACCTGGACAACCACTGTGTCACCAGGGCGAAAGTCAGGTATCGTTTTGTCGTTGATCTGTTCGGATTCAATGGATGTAATAATATTGCTCATGAGTTGTCTCTCTCGTTACTCTGTGACAGGGGGTGAATCTAGCTCATCTTGAACCTGTCTTAAAATGTCCTGCTCAGCAGACGTTAGGATGCGTCTTTTTAACAGATCTTTGCGCTTTTGCCAAGTGTTTCGTAATGCTGATCTTAGTCGCCACTGACTAATAGCAGCATGATTGCCTGTCATGAGCGTTTTTGGTACGTCATATCCATCAATAGTGGGTGGTCTGGTATAGTGGTCATGGTCTAAAAAGGGCTGGAAGGAATCTTGCTGGTTAGATTGTTCATCACCCAATATGCCAGGAAGCATGCGAGTAATACCGTCTATTAGTACCATGGCGGGAAGCTCCCCGCCACTCAGGACGTAATCTCCAATGGAAAGTTCTTGGTCGACATGGTGGTCAATCACTCGCTGATCAATACCTTCATAGCGTCCAGCGAGCAGAATGATTTCTGGGTATTGGCTTAGATCATTTATTGTCTGCTGGGTTAAGGGCTTACCTTGAGGCGAAAGGTAAATGATCGGTGATTTGGAGGTCTCAACCTGTTGTTTAGCGAATTGAATGGCGCTCACCAGTGGCTGATACTGCATCACCATACCAGGCCCTCCACCATAGGGGCGATCATCAACCGTCCGATGAGCGTCCGATGTGAAATCTCTCGGGTTGATGGTATTAATTGAAATTTGTTGTTTATTCAGAGCTCTCCCGATGATGCCATAGTCCAGTGATCGAATAATGTCTGGGAATAGAGTAATTAGATGGAACTGCATACAGGTGACTTCAAAAGTTAGGGTCCCATTGGACCGTGATGAGTTGGTTGGATAAGTCAATGTGTTGGATAGTGTCGTCAGTATAGGGGACTAGGTGGCGTTGCTCATTACCTTGGATGATCAGCACATCATTGGCGCCGGTTTCTAGTAATTGTGTCACATTGCCCAGGAGTACCCCCTCTGATGTGACAACTTGGCAGTTAATTAAATCACTCCAGTAGAATTCGTCTTCGGGTAGTTTGGGTAGTTCGTTTTGATAAATGGCAATGAGGGTATTGGTCCATTGCTTGGCCACTTCTGGAGAGTCACAGTCAGGGAGTTTGACTAGTAATTTGTTGCCTTGAGTTTTTGTTTCCTCAGGTGACAAAGATGACCATGCTTGGCCGCGTTTAATTTGCCAGGTAGTATAATTTAGGATATTGGTCGGTGGTGATGTATGCGAAGTGATTCGAAGCCAACCATGGATACCTTGTGGGGCTCCAATACGCCCCAGAATAATGCGTTGGGTCATGATGGTTGGCTCTGAACGGGATTAGGCGGCGTCGCTAACTTCGTCGTCGTTAGACGCAGCGGCAGCAGCAGCGCTTTTTGCAGCTTTAGCGGATACTTCCATTTGAGCTTGCTTATATTCAGCCATTGGGATAGCTGATGGGCGAGCACCTTTTTTGAGTTCTTTCATTAAGCTCTTGACGCGGTCAGTAGGTTGAGCGCCTTGCTTAATCCAGTGATCAACACGTTCCTGATGGAATTCAAGACGTGTTTCGCTGCCACGAGCAGTTGGGTTAAAGTAGCCCAATTGCTCGATGTAACGGCCATCGCGTGAGTAGCGAGAGTCGGCGGCAACAATATGATAAAAAGGATTTTTTTTCGCTCCCTTGCGAGCTAAACGAATAACGACCATGGTGTTTTCTTACCTCATTTGAATCTATAGTTTTGTGTGCATCAAGTGCTAAGTTGCGCCATTCTACGCACATTTTATTCATATTGGAAGGATTATCGGTTTCGCATGGAACGATCTGTTATCCCATGGGGGGGAGTTTGTCTATCATATCTGGAGGTAGTTGCCCTTCGAGATGTTTTAGGCGTTTTTGCATTTTATTGCCTTTAAAACGTTTGATCATTTTTTGCATTTGCGTAAATTGTTTGGTGAGCTTGTTGATATCTTGCAGAGTCGTGCCAGAGCCAGCAGTGATACGTTTTTTTCGGGAGCCGTTTAACACAGCTGGAAAGCTTCTTTCTTGAGGGGTCATGGACTGGATGATAGCTTCCATTTTAGTCAGGAGCTTTTCATCCATCATGTCTTTTGCCGCTTGTGGCATTTTTCCCATTCCCGGTAATTTTCCCATCATCGATTGCATGCCGCCCATTTTTTTCATTTGAGCCAGTTGTGCTAGAAAATCATTGAAGTCAAAGCGTTTCCCTTTTTGTAGTTTTTTGGCCAGTTTGTCAGCTTCTTTTTTATCGACTTTTGACTCTGCTTCCTCAACTAGAGATACGATATCCCCCATTCCTAGGATACGTGAGACCATTCGCTCTGGATGGAAGGCTTCTAAAGCATCTATTTTTTCACCAACACCTAGAAATTTAATCGGTTTGCCAGTGATCATGCGCATCGACAGTGCAGCACCACCTCGGGCATCACCATCTGCTTTCGTAAGGATCACACCTGTGAGTTCTAGAGTGTCGTTGAAGGTTTTAGCTATGTTAGCTGCATCTTGACCGGTCATGCTGTCAACGACCAAAAGTGTTTCAGTGGGTTGGCTAAGTTGGCTGATATCTTTAATTTCTTCCATCAAGATGTCGTCAACATGGAGACGACCTGCGGTATCGATAATGAGTACATCAGCAAATTGCTGTTTGGCGTGTTTGAGTGCGCCTTTAACAATAGCTTTTGGACTTTGCTTGGGGTTACTAGGGAAAAACTCTGCGTTAATCTGTTGAGCCAGAGTCTCTAGCTGATCAATCGCCGCTGGCCGGTAAACATCAGCAGACGCTAGCATGACCTTTTTTTGTTCTTTATCTTGCAAAAATTTGGCTAGTTTAGCGGCGGTAGTGGTTTTACCCGAGCCTTGCAATCCTGCCATGAGAATCACGACAGGAGGTTGAGCGTTAAGAGAAAGTTCGCTGTGAGTGTCCCCGAAAAGGTGGGTTAGCTCATCAGAGACGATTTTGACAAAAGCATCTCCTGCCTTGACTTGGCTTGTTGTTGTCTGTCCAAGTGCTTTAGTTTCAATGTCAGAGATAAATTGTTTAACGACAGATAATGCGACATCCGCCTCCAATAGGGCTTTCCGAACAGTTTGTAAAGCATCTTTGATGTTGGAGCTGGTGATTTTTTTGTTACCACGCAAGCTATTTAAAGGTTGACTAAGGCGCTCTGATAGATGATTGAACATGTCGATTCTCTGGGTAAAACAACAAAAAAGATGCTGCATTATAGCGTGTCCTAGCGCAAGAGCAATGATTGCATCCTGCGGCAGGGTTACCTATGCTAAAGATATCAGAATCGATCGTTGGTCATTATCAACTGAAGGAGTTTGCAGTGGGTTTTTACGGGTTGTTAGCGTTAGTAGTGATTTTGATCATGGTATCAGCCTTTTTTTCGGGGTCTGAAACGGGTGTGATGGCTGTTAATCGTTACCGTTTGCGTCACTTATCCAAGCAAGGAAACTCCGGTGCTGTCCGAGTCAGTCGTCTATTGCAACGACCCGATAGACTGCTGGGCATTATTCTCATAGGGAATACTTTTTGTAACGTATTAGCATCAGCCGTGATGACTTATTGGGCTATTACATATCTGCCAGACTTAAATATGCTATTTGTCTCATTGTTATTGACGGTTTTTATACTGATTTTTGCTGAGACGGCACCAAAAACGTTAGCGGCGTTGTACCCACAAAGAGTAGCGTTTGCGGTCTCGGGCATTTTAGGCGCGTTACTCAAATTATTTTATCCACTAGTGATCTTGGTGAGTGCTATTGCAAACTTTCTTTTGCGATGTTTAAGAGTGCGCGTATCAGAGCATGCTGTAGAGCCTATGTCTGCTGCTGAGTTACGCAGTGTTGTATTGGACGCTACTGGAAAAATAGCACCCAATTACCAACAAATGTTATTGCGTATATTGGCTCTTGAGCGCGTAACAGTCGCTGATGTCCTAGTGCCTCGTAGTGATATTTACAGTATCGACTTAGATGATGATTGGAGTACGATCAAACAGCAAATCATGGATTGTCCTCACGCGCATCTTGTGATTTATCGCGGTGATATCGATCATGTGGAGGGGATGTTGAGCCAGCGAAAAGTGTCATCGTTACTCATGCGCTCTGAAGTGACCGCAGACGACTTATTGTCAGTGTGTGAGGCAGTCTATTTTATTCCTGAGAGTGCTTTGCTCAATAGGCAATTGTATCATTTCCAGGACCAGCAAAGGTCGGTAGGTTTGGTCGTTGATGAGTATGGTGATTTAGTCGGTTTGGTGACTTTGCGAGATATTATTGAGGAAATTGTTGGTGAGTTTGTTGTTGAGGCTGATCAAGAGACTCTTCAAATCACACATCAGAAAAATGGCAGTGTTTTAGTGGATGGTCGAATGGCGCTTCGTGAGTTAAACCGTCAGATGGATTGGGATTTGCCCACGGACGGGCCACGAACTCTAAGTGGTTTGATTGTGGAATACCTTGAAAGTATCCCTCAGTCGAGTGTGGGTTGTCGTATTGGTGGTTATCCTATGGAGGTATTACATGTCGAGGGTAATGCTGTGAGTGAAGTGTGTATTTGGCCTGGGTTAGTCACGCCATCTCAGCAATTGTCCGAGAAATGACGATTAAATCATCGGCAGGGTTCAGTATTCTTGAGTTAATGATCACCTTGTGTGTGCTAGGTATTTTGATGAGCCTAGCTGCGCCGAGCCTCTCTCGTCTTATGGTACAATTCGAGGGGCGCGTGATAATCCATCGTTTACATCGTGCGATTCAATTGGCGCGTTTATGGTCGGTAAGTCGGCATCATTCAATGGATTTATGTGCCCGTGACCAAGGGAATAATTGGTCTTTAGGCTGGGAAATTGTTGACAGTGAAACCGGGAATGTTCATTACGCAGACTCTCACTTGGTTGATCATTGGCAGTTAGTTTGGCGCGGTGGTTTGCAATCAACTTCGTGTTTGCGGTTCAGTCAACAAGGTTTCGTTCAGGGGCATCAGGGAAGGTTTACAGTTCGTGGAGCAAATGACGCTTTTAAGCAAAGCATTGTCGTTGGTCGCAGTGGTTATTCAAGGTTGATTGATGGTTAGGGTGCCGGTGCTTTTGACTAGACAGGCTCTCAATAATCGGGTATTAAATGCTTCTATCCATATTATGTTTGTTCAAGGAGTTGTCGTATGCGTATTATCTTACTGGGGCCGCCAGGGGCTGGAAAAGGCACGCAGGCACAGTTGCTGAGTCAGCAGTTATCCTTACCACAAGTTGCTACGGGAGATATTCTGCGTGCGGCTGTAAAGGCGCAGACTCGCTTAGGACGAGAGGTTGAAGCAATCATGAAGAGTGGTTCATTGGTGTCTGACGAAATTGTTGTTCAGCTAGTGAAAGATCGTTTGGCGCAACCAGACTGTCAATCGGGTGTGTTGCTCGACGGTTTTCCACGTACCTTAGCCCAGGCTAAGGCGTTGCAAGATGCTGGTGTTGAGGTCGATTGCGTTATTGAGATGCAGGTCCCTGATGAGGATATTGTGGAGCGTATGTCAGGTCGTCGTGTGCATGCGGCTTCTGGGCGTGTCTACCATGTTATCCATAATCCACCTAAGCTGCCAGGTCTGGATGATGAGACGGGTGAGTCTTTAATACAGCGTGATGATGATCAAGAAGCGACCGTGAGGCATCGATTACAGGTTTACGCCAGGCAGACAGCACCACTTGTGAAGTTTTATCGCCAGGTGAGTGAAGCAGATCAATCAACATGTGCTTATTTGCCCATTGATGGAATGGGTGCTGTTGATCAGGTGAGGGGGCGTATTCAAGCTGCTATGTCTGATATGGGTTTGTCTCTCTCTGCTGATGAGTCAAACGAAGTGTGAGCACAACGTTTGAATAATAAGGGAGTACGTTAATGTTGTTTTTAACAGAGTCTAATTTTGATGAAGTCGTGCATAGTACAGAGTGTCTGTTAATTGAATTTTCTGCTGCTTGGTGTGGTCCTTGTAAAGCTTACGAGCAGGTTTTAGCAGCGTGTGAAAAAGCATTTCCAAATTTTACGTTTGCACAAATTGATATCGAAGAAGAGTTTGGGTTAGCTGAAGAGTTTCAGGTGCGTTCAGTGCCCGCTACTATGATTATACGCAACAGTGTGGTGGTCTGTATGGAGACCGGGGCATTAACGCAGTCAGCCCTGACTGAGCTACTAGAGCAGGCGAGTCTGTTGGATGTGTCGCAATTGCCCCGGTAGGTTAGCCAGCCTTGTCTCAGGGCCTTTTTCCTTAAGAAAACATTATCTTTCTGAATTCTAGGAAGATCCTGTGTGGTTACTCTATACTGAAAAACGATAATGACAGGTAAAAGTGATCTTTTTGGGGGGCGTATGATACGAATTGCAGATTACTTGACTCAAGATACCATTAATTTCTTTCGTCGATTAAAAGCAAAGTCAGCTGTTGTGGAATGTAACCCACTTTCGATGCATTCTCGATGGGTAGATCATGTATCTCATTTGCCCTCTTCACCGCTAGTGTTTGAGTTTGAGTTTGCTTGTCAAAATCAGCTGAATCGTCAGGAGTGGTTAGACGCCTGTATTGCTGAAGGCATGATTGCGTTATTTGATGAAAAAGGTGTTTTACAGCCCTCAATTCGTCAACGGATAGCAGAACTTGCAGGCTCAAGTGAAGAAGCTTTGGATGATTTTATCTATAGCGAGCTCCCAAAAGACAGTGTGCATATGCAATGGTTGGCTGGCTATTGCGCAAGTCTCATGGATAGGGCTTATCGTGCACTGCCAGAAGAGTTCTTAGTACACCTAGGTGAAGCCGAACCAGATGAATTTTCGCCCGTGTCCACTAACTCATGGATAATTGCCCAATTGGCGCAAAAGGCAGAGCATCCTGAGTTGTTCCATGCCTATCTTCGTGATGCTTATCTCGCGCGGGCCAAGCGGCAAGATAGTCAGCTAGTCGATTATTGGCGACGTGCGCAACAGTGTGCTTTAGAGGTAACATCAAATATCTCAAGTCAAAAAACTTTTTTAAAAGCTGTAAGACAGTTGCACATGTGTTTGATCCTTGGCCTTAGAGATCAAAAAGGTGATGAGTTCACGCAGGACGATGTTTACGATGAATACGAACGGATTCAAAAACACATCGGTGCAGCGGTTCACTTATCAGAGGCGAAAGCCGCTATCGTATCTCAGCTTTGTGAGGGCATTGGCCTGTTTTCTTCAGGCGGAGTTAGGTCCGATGTGGTGTTAAGCTACAATCTAGATTTGGAGGAACAGTTCAAAGACTCACCACTGGATCTGAATACAGAGAAGAATCTGCTATGGCACTCACTGGTTTGTTTTGCACCGATTGGCTTGAAGAAACAAGGGCGCAATGGTGGCAATGGGGATGTCTTGAGAGTTAAAGAAGAGGCTGCATTGATCGAGCCTGTGGTTCAGGTTCTCCAAGAGAGAAATAGTCATCAGGACCTAGCACAGTGGACAGTTGGTCAATCACCAGTGAGTCAGTCATGGGTCTATCGTTTCATGGGTTGGATGTTGCCCCACGTGTATCGACTGGAGTTAGAGGCTCATCAAATTGCCGCGCGGTCTTTAGAGGACGGTCAGGATAAGGCGCAGTTTTTTATCAACCGGTTGAATAAGCTGAGTGAATTACTGATGCAATGTCAGTGTTGGATGTCACGACATGAAGATCTGAGTTTTTGGGAAAAACTCTGGGGTGGGCGTCAGCGCCAGGTCTCTGTGATGAGCTTGATGCAAACGTTGCATAAAGAAATAAAAAAAGGCATGCATGAACTTGATGTTATCAACGATAAATTATTTGCGCAGAAGAAATCGGCAAAAGATGCTGCCAATGAAAATTCACAGATACCCATAAAACCATCATCAGACTCTACGATGAAATCTGTCAGTAATCTAAGTATGGTCTGTATGAGTTGCTTCTTGTTATCTTGTCTTACTCGATGGGTTCCACATCCACATGTTGGTCATTTCGCTGGGTTAATGATGCAGTTGGGTTTTTCTGGGGCGACTGGTTTGGCTTTCTCTAAAGGATGGTTGTCGCAATCGTTATTCCGGCAGCGTAAATCCGTGGACAAGCCAGGCGATATGGTGTCACACCAAACCACTTTAGAGTCTGGTTTAGAGGTCATCAGCAATACTGAGAATGTTGAACTGCCAACGAGGCAGTCCCGCTCACAATGAGCTGGTTGGTTTTACTTGAGTGATTACCCCTACAGGGATATCGTAGTTTTTTTGTGTTTTTGTAGGAGGTGAAAAAGATGAGAATGGTTACCTTACAATCAGGTTTTGAGATGCCAGCCCTGGGTTTGGGTACATGGAAAACCAAAACAGCAAAAGTGTATGATGTCGTTCGGCAAGCCATTACATGTGGTTATCGTCACATAGATTGTGCGCCTATTTACATGAATCAAGAGGCTGTTGGCCGAGCTTTGCAAGATGCTATTCAAGCTGGGGATGTTGCCAGAGAAGAATTATGGATTACCTCAAAGCTGTGGAATACATCGCATGCGCCAGATGCTGTATTGCCAGCACTGGAGTTAACCTTAAAAGAGTTAGGGCTGGATTATCTCGATCTTTACCTTATGCATTGGCCTGTTGCTATGAGGGAGGAATTAGGTTTTGATCATGCACGTTCGGGTCAGGATTTCATTGCTTTAGAGGAGTTACCCTTAATCGATACTTGGCGAGCAATGGAGGCATTGCCGCGGGAGTGTGTTCGTCATATTGGTGTTTCTAATTTTTCAGCTCAAAAAATTGAGCAATTGTGTCAATCTGCCAATAGTATACCAGCGGTTAATCAGGTGGAGTGCCATCCCTACTTGCAGCAGCAGGAGCTTTATACGGCTTGTCATCGGTATAATATTCACCTAACTGCCTATTCGCCCCTGGGTTCAGGTGATCGTCCTGATGTTATTAAGCAGGTAGATGAGCCGGTAGTGTTACGTGATTCGATAGTTGCGCGTTTGGCGGCTCAGATGGGCATAACGTCTGCTCAGTTGATATTGGCTTGGCTACAGCAACGTGGGTGGTCGGTTATTCCCAAGTCTTCTCACGCTGGTCGACTAATTGAAAACTTAGATTCTGCTGACGTCGTGTTGTCACAAGAGGTAATGGATGCGATAGCGGCCATTGATCGAGACTATCGTTTGGTGTCAGGACATTTTTTTGCCTTGCCAGGTTCACCCTATAGTGTTAACTCCATTTGGGATGAATGACAGCAAGCTAATAGGTCATGTCACTGAGAAGTTTTCCTCGCTGCGCTGAGTAAGCACTTCTACGCCGGTTGGTGTGACCGCTAGTGTGTGCTCCCATTGCGCTGAGAGTTTGCGGTCTTTTGTGATAACGGTCCAGTCATCGTTGAGTAGTTTTACATGACGTTTCCCAAGGTTTACCATTGGCTCAATGGTAAAGGTCATGCCCTCCTGAAGGGTTAATCCTGTGCCTGGCTTGCCATAGTGTAACACCTGGATGGCGTCTTCGTGAAAGGTGGTGCCAATGCCGTGACCACAGTATTCGCGAACAATACTGAAGCGATTTTTTTCTGCATGTGCTTGAATAGCAGCCCCAATGTCACCAAGTTGCACTCCTGGTTTTACCATGTTGATTCCAAGGTAGAGGCATTCTTGCGTGATATCAATCAGGCGCTGAACGTAAGGGGCTACTTTTCCGACAATAAACATTTTACTGGTGTCTCCATGCCATCCGTCTTTTATAACTGTGACGTCAATGTTGACTATATCTCCGCTTTTTAGGGGTTTTTCATTTGGAATGCCGTGACAAACAACATGGTTGACAGATGTGCAAACCGAGCGGGGGAAACCTCGATAGTTGAGGGGTGCGGGTATAGCTTGTTGTTCTTCGGTGATATAGCGATGACATAGATCGTTGAGTGCT
Source organism: Coxiellaceae bacterium UBA1530 (assembly GCA_002323325.1). Taxonomy (GTDB): domain Bacteria; phylum Pseudomonadota; class Gammaproteobacteria; order Coxiellales; family Coxiellaceae; genus UBA9148. Next base: position 24,624 of record DCQA01000004.1, read on the forward strand.
TGTGTAGTGACTCCGGGTTGAACGTGTGGCTCTATCATCTCCAGAACATCAGCGGCGAGTTTTCCAGCAATGCGCATCGCATTCAGGTCTTCTTGGGATTTTAGGTGAATAGCCATAAGGAATCTTGTTGTTGTTCGGGAGGTTGTATGGTATAAAGCATCGCTGTGATTGGCAACCATTTGGCTGTCATTTCATGGAATTTAGACACACAAGTCCTAACGTTATCTGGGGTGCTGGTTCTTGCAAAAGCATGAGGCTGGTCAGGTGGCGGGGCATGTGGAAGTTGCAATAATGCATAACTAACCCGGAGAATCGCAATGAGCTTGCAAAATATTTCTATGCGCCAGATGTTAGAAGCTGGTGTGCATTTTGGACACAAAACCCGTTATTGGAACCCAAAAATGAAGCAGTACATTTGGTCTAGCCACCAAAAGCTTCATATCATCAACCTAGAACATTCACTGCCTATGTTTCGTGATGCTCTAAGTTTCATCGAGAATACTATCAAAAATCGTGGAAAGATTTTATTTGTAGGTACAAAACAATCTGCGTGTGAAGTGGTTCGTGAGGAAGCTACCCGCTGTGGTATGCCGTATGTTGATCATCGCTGGTTGGGCGGCATGCTGACTAACTATAAAACGATTCGTCTTTCGATCAAGCGTCTCAAAGAGTTAGAATCTTTGTTCGAACAGAGCCAGATCAAAGGGTATACGAAAAAAGAAGTATTAAATCTGCTGCGTGAAAAAGACAAGCTTTCAAACTGTTTGTCGGGTATCAAAAATATGGGTTCGTTACCGGATGCTTTGTTTGTCATTGATGTGAATAATGAAAAAATTGCTATTCGTGAAGCGAATCGTCTAGGTATTCCTGTAATTGGTATTGTCGATACTAACTCGAGTCCTGATAATGTCGACTACGTTGTTCCTGGTAATGACGACGCCTATCGTGCCATTCGTTTTTATTGTCAGTCAGCGGCGAATTTAATTATCGAAACACGTGGTTCCATGCAGCTAGAAGAAATCAAACCAGTAAAAGAGGTCGCAGCACCAGTCAAGGCTAAGAAGGTCGTCATTAAAGAGGTCGCTGAGCCTGAAGTAATCGTTCCTGAAGCTCCAGCGGAAGCAAAAAAGAAAGTGGTTAGAAAGGTTGCCAAAAAAGCTCCGGAAGCTAAAGCGGGCGATGCAGAGACTAAGTCTACGGTTAAAGCAACAGCTAAGAAGCCTGCAGCTAAGAAGCCAGCAGCAAAAAAAGTAGCGGCAAAAAAACCGACGGCAAAAAAAGCAGTAGCAAAAAAGCCGGCTGCTAAGAAAGCTGCGACAAAATCAGAAGAATAATCGGTAATAAATAGCCTCTGGTTGATCGCTATCCGCGATGAGTTGGATTAGGTTACCAGGGGCTAGACGACAAGAGGAATCAATCATGGTAACAATTACAGCACAAATGGTTAAAGAACTGCGTGAAATGACAGGCGCAGGAATGATGGAATGTAAGAAAGCATTGACAGAGGCTGAAGGCAGTCTTGAGAATGCGATCGATATTATGCGTACACGCGGACAAGCGAAAGCGGCTAAACGCGCCAGCAAAATTGCTGCAGAAGGTATTGTGGTGACTGAGCTCAGTGATGACGGTCTGTCCGCTATGATGATTGAAGTGAACTGTGAAACTGATTTTGTTGCACGCGACTCCAACTTTCTTCAGTTTTCTCATCAACTGGCCCGAAAAGGTCTGGAGGCTGGTGTGACTTCGGTTGAGGCTCTAATGGCCCTCCCAGCGTCTTCAGACAGTACCGAAACTTTTGAGCAGCAACGAGAGGGTCTCATCAATAAAATCGGTGAGAACGTAAAAGTGCGCCGCTGTCAGCTAATGACATCGACGGGTATTGTAGGGTCTTACAATCACGGTACTCGCATTGGTGTGTTGGTGGATTTGACCCAGGCGAACGCTGAGTTAGCAAAAGATGTCGCCATGCACATAGCCGCTTCAAATCCTCAGGCTATTGATGAAAGTGGTGTCGATGCCGCTCTGATTGAAAAAGAAAAAACTATTTTTGTTGAACAAGCAAAAGAATCAGGTAAGCCAGACAACATTATCGAGAAAATGGTGCAAGGAAGAGTCAGTAAGTTTCTGAAAGAAATTTGTCTGGTAAGTCAACCTTTTGTCAAAGACCCAGATCAAACAATCGCTCAATTGCTTAAATCCGCAGATGCTAGCATTGCCCAATACGTGCGTTTTGAAGTTGGTGAAGGCATTGAGAAAGAGACAGTGGATTTCGCAGAAGAGGTGAAAGCTCAAGTAGCAGGGAGTTAATCATCATGTCAACACAGCAACCAGCTTATGCACGCATATTGCTCAAAATGAGTGGCGAGGCATTGATGGGTGGTGGGGTCTCAGCCATTGAGCCAGCAACCTTGGATCGTATGGTTTCAGAGATTCTAGAAGTGCAAGCCCTTGGCGTCCAGGTTGCTATAGTTGTCGGTGGTGGTAACTTCTTTCGTGGTGCGGCTTTGTCTGAAATTGGCATTAGTCGCATTACCGGAGATTACATGGGGATGTTGGCGACCTTGATGAATGCTTTATCTCTGAGAGATGCCTTCGAGCGTCAAAACCTTCCTGTTAGGATATTGTCGGCGATACCCATGAGCGGGATTGTTGACCACTTCAACTGTCGAAAGGCTATCCATCATCTAAATCAGGGGCGTATTGTCATTTTTGCTGGAGGAACGGGAAACCCTTTAGTGACGACCGATTCTGCTGCCAGTTTGCGTGGGATTGAAATTGAAGCAGATGTTATTCTCAAAGCAACCAATGTGGACGGTGTTTTTTCAGCTGACCCCGCCACGACGCCGGATGCTACTTTGTACGATACTTTGTCTTATCAGGAAGCGCTAGATAAAGAGTTGGCTGTGATGGATTTATCGGCTTTTTGTCAGTGTCGAGATCACGGAATGGCTATCCGTGTGTTCAATATGAAGAAACCAGGTGCCTTGTTACGTGTGGTAATGGGTGAGCCAGAAGGAACTTTAGTAACGAATTAGGAGTAAGGGCATGATTGATGATGTAATGACGGATGCTAAAGATCGGATGAATAAAAGTGTGGAAGCATTATCTCATGGGCTATCTAAGTTAAGGACGGGTCGCGCTCATCCATCAGTTCTAGAGCATTTAACCATCGATTATTACGGTTCTGCTACTCCCTTAAGTCAGGTTGCTAATATTTCAGTGGAGAGTGCCCGAATGCTTGTGGTCACCCCATGGGAAAAAAACTTAGTTGCTGATATTGAGAAGGCTATCATGACATCGGATTTGGGTTTGAATCCTAGCTCTGCTGGAACAGTTATTCGTGTTCCTCTTCCACCTTTGACAGAAGAGCGTCGAAGAGGGTTAGTGAAACTTGTGCGTGAAGAAGTTGAGAAAGCACGAGTCGCAATCCGAAATATTCGTCGTGAAGCTAACCAAACATTTAAAGAGCTCGAGAAGGAAAAAGAGATTACTGAAGATGATGTGCGTCGTTCAGGTGAGCGAATTCAAAAACAAACGGATGATTTTATTGCAAAAATCGATAGTATTGCCGAAGACAAAGAAAAAGACTTAATGGAAGTGTAATTGTCTTTTGTAGCCATTGATTTAATTCCAGGAGTGAGTCCTGATGCGAAAAGATAAGATGCCCAAACACGTAGCCATCATTATGGATGGTAACGGGCGTTGGGCAAAAAAACGATTATTGCCGCGATCATCAGGCCACATTGCTGGTGTACAGTCTGTCAAAAAGGCTATTCAGTTTGCTGTCCGTTCAAACATTGAGGTGCTGACCTTATTTGCATTGAGTGCAGAAAATTATACGCGTCGCCCTAGTGATGAACTCAGTCATTTGATGTCGCTATTTGTTAAACAGCTTAGGCAGCACGCCAGTGAGCTTCACGAAAAGGGTATCAGAGTTTCTTTCATTGGCTCTCATGAAGTCCTCCCTAAAGAAGTTCAGCGTTCGATGAGTATGATTCAAGAGCTCACTTCAAAAAATCCAGGTCTTCACCTTGTTCTTGCGATTAACTACAGTGGTCAATGGGATCTTGTTCAAGCGAGTCGTGAAATTGCTCAAGCTGTTTTGGAGCATCAATTAACGATTGATCAAATTGATGAAGCCTCATTGAGTTCTCGAGTTGCGCTTCATAATCTTCCGCCATTGGATTTGTTGATCAGAACCAGCGGTGAATTGCGATTAAGTAATTTCTTGTTGTGGCAGTCAGCTTATTCAGAATTATATTTTACAGAGACATTATGGCCGGACTTTGACGAAGCCAATTTTGAGAGTGCAGTTATTTCTTTTCAGAAGCGTTTACGCAAGTATGGAAAGACAGAGGAGCAAGTAGGAGATAAATGTGCTTAAAAAACGATTACTCACAGCGTGTGTTGCAATACCGTTAGTGTGGTTGGCTATTTTTAAGGTGCCAGCTTTTTCTTTTTCACTGATTGTCTTGATATTTATGTTGCTTGCAGCACACGAGTGGACGCTTTTAGTCGGCGTTTCTTCTCGGTTATTTAAACTATTCTTTAGTCTTGCCATTATCTTGACATGCATGTTATCGGCATACTTTATGTGGGCTGCTTGTGCGTTATTGTGTCTGAGTCTTTTTGTATGGCTATGGCTCTTTATAGCAGTGGTCACGTACAATAGGTCACTCAATGTTTGTGGTATAGATAGTCATGTGCTTCGAGCGGTAATGGGTTGGATTATTCTCAGTTCAGGTTGGTTGTCGTTTACAATACTCAAAATTAATCCGCATGCAGGACCGATTTGGTTACTGTATGTTTGTCTTGTCGCCTGGACGGTAGATTCAGCTGCGTACTTTGTCGGCAGGGCTGCAGGAAGTACACCATTAGCCTCTCGTGTTAGTCCGAAAAAAACGTGGGAGGGTCTCTTCGGTGGCATGGTGGCGGTTTTAGTGTTAGTGATAGTTGCCGCTTTTTTCTTACCGGGTCTTTCGGGCCATCGGCTGAGTTTTGCAATGGTGTCTTTGCTCGTTGCATTGATGAGTATTTTTGGCGACTTATCTGTCAGTTTTCTGAAGCGCTTAGCTGGCGTGAAAGACACAGGTACTTTTTTCCCCGGTCATGGTGGTATTCTGGATCGTATCGATAGTTTATTGCCAGCTTTATTGATATTTGCATTAGCAACGGTTTTTTTTAATCTCTGGAGTACTTGATGACACTTAAGCAAGTGACGATTTTGGGTGCAACCGGCTCCATAGGTCAACAAACTTTGGCTGTCATGGACTTACACCCTGGCGAGTTTCAGGCTTATGCGTTATGTGCACATCAAAATGTTGATCGGCTGTATCACTTGTGCGTTAAACACCAGCCACGTTATGCCGTGATGGTTAATGAATCGTCGGCTTTGGAGCTAAGGCAGCGTTTAGGTCACGACTCATCTGTGAGCGTATTAACTGGTTTGCAAGCACTTGAGGAAGTTGCTGCGGCATCCGAGGTTGATATCGTTATGTCTGCTATGGTGGGTGCCTCAGGCATATTACCCACTATGGCTGCACTCATTGCAGGAAAAAAAGTCCTATTAGCCAATAAAGAGTCTTTGGTGATGGGGGGGCCTTGGATGATGGAGGCAGCGCGCTCTGGTGGAGGTCTTTTGTTGCCAGTTGATAGTGAGCATAATGCCATTTTTCAGTCATTGCCCGACGATTATTGCGTCGGCGACCCTCTCGATGATGTGGAGTCTATCGTGTTGACCGCATCAGGAGGTCCTTTTAGAGAGTTACCATTAGCAGATTTACAAACAGTCACTTTAGAGCAAGCTTTAGCGCACCCTAACTGGTCAATGGGTCCTAAGATTTCGATCGATTCTGCCACAATGATGAATAAGGGTTTGGAAGTGATAGAGGCGCATTGGTTATTTGCGATGCCCTTAGATAAGATTGAAGTCGTGATTCATCCTCAAAGTGTTATTCACTCTTTGGTGCGCTATAAAGACGGTTCATTATTAGCCCAGCTCGGCGAGTCTGATATGCGGATTCCAATCGGCTATGCTTTATCGTGGCCTGATAGAGTTAAGACCGGGGTCAATGGACTAGATCTAGCTAGTATCGGTTCTATGGATTTTTTACCAATGGATGTGTCGCGATTCCCATGTTTGCAATTAGCCTACGATGCTTTACAGACTGGAATTAGTGCCACCATAGTTCTCAATGCAGCTAATGAGGTCGCTGTCCAAGCTTTTCTCGAAGGTCGCGTTACATATCTGAACATTGCAGAGATTGTTGATGCAGTATTACAGTCCATTAATTCAGTTTATCTCAGTGGGTTGGATGAGGCTTTGGTTTTAGATAAGCGAGCTCGTGAGTATGCATATCAAGTCGTGTTAGGACACGTGTCTAAGCGACCTCGTGAGTGTGCATATTAGTTCATTTAAGGACACGTGCCATAGAAATTTGCACTAAAAAATAGCAACTTTTTTACAGATCAATTTTTCCTGCAATTAATGCTAGGTCTGTTTATAGAGCTGAGTTATAATGCTGGACTTTATCGAGTTAGGGCTTGGGCATGAGGCGTTTTTTTAAGTCGTTAAAACAAATGGTCGTAGTAACACTTTTACTGTGCGGGATGTCTCAAGCAGCATGGGCTGAATCATTTGTCATTAAAAGTATTCAGGTCCAAGGTTTACACCATTTATCAAAATCCACAGTGCTCAGTTACGTGCCTGTCAGTGTAGGGAATACCTTCACAGATACTAGCAGTGGAAAAATTATTACAACCCTTTATCGTTTGGGTTACTTCGACAATATTCAGGTGAGCACAGAGGGCTCGATGGTTATTATTAAAGTAGCTGAAAGGCCTACCATCGGCATATTAACCGTGTCGGGTAATAAATCAATCACTAAAAAGCAATTAGCTCCCGTTTTAAAGCAAGCCCAGATTGAAGAAGGCGCTTTTTATGATCCGGCTAGGATTAATCAGTTCATCGAAGGGTTAAAGCTTCAATACGCCATGCTGGGGCGACATGCTGCAACGGTTGATCTAAAAACTAAACAGCTTTCAAATCATCGTGTTTCTTTGGCGATTACAGTCCATGAGGGGCCAGTAGCAGTTATCAAAAAAATTGTAATAAAAGGTGCTCCACAATTTTCACAGCGACAGCTGAAACAGAATTTTACATTGACAACACCAGGACTCACCACATTTTTATCACACAAAGATCGTTATTCTGAACAGCAACTCAATCAAGACCTTGAACAGTTGAAAGCATTTTTTCTTAACCGCGGATATTTACAGTATCGATTGTTGTCAAAAGATGTTCACATGACTGACGATCACAAAGCTGTCAGTATTACCGTGTCTGTTTCGCCGGGTTCTGTATTTAGCATTGGTAAGATCAAAATAAGTCAGGCGATCCAAAATGATCCCAAATTGTCTCGATTAATTACGTTAAACTCTGGCGACGTGTTTTCTCGTGCTAAAGTGATTGCTATAAATAAATCCATTGGGGATAGGTACGCTGATCAGGGATACGCATTTCCAAAAGTGCACGTAGTGCCGACTTTAAACACGACAAATAAAACCGTAGATTTATCCTTTTCAATTGATAAAGGTCGTTTGACTTACGTTAGACACGTTGGGTTTTCTGGTAATACCATGACACAGGATAGTGTGTTGCGTTATCAGTTGCGACAATACGAAGGAGCACCATTTTCACTAGAAGCTGTGAATGAATCTAAGCGTAAGATCGCTTTGTTACCCTACCTTAAGAATGTGAAGGTGAAGACAGTACCAGTGAAAGGCGACAGTGATCAAGTCGATTTAGATTACAGTATGGAAGAAGTGAAGGCAGGGTCTGCATCTTTAAGTGTTGGATTTTCAGATGTCGATGGCCTTTTATACGGTGTGAGTTTATCTGAGCCAAACTTTTTAGGTTCAGGCAGGTTAGTTTCATTGTCTTTTCAGAAAAGTGACTACTCTTCGCGCTACAGTTACAGTTATGTCAATCCTTTTTACTCAATCAATGGTATCAGTCGTGGTTTTAACCTCAGCATTGCTCATTATGATCCATCTGATGTTGACTTAGATACGTACGACATGGACCAATACACCGCTGGTGTCAATTACTCCATGCCCATTAGCGAGAATACAAAGCTATCTTGGGGCGGTGCATACAAGTACGTTGATATTGGTACGCTCCCTAATACTGTGTCACCCAGTGTTCAGCAATTTGTTGATGATAATGAGCCTCCCTATAACGAGTTTAATTTGATAGCAGGCCTATCTTTCGACGGTCGTAATCGCTCATTTTTTCCAACAGAGGGTGGCTCTCAGAGTTTTGGTGCTACGGTTAGTTTGCCTGTATTAGATTCCAGTCTGCCTTACTATTTATTACGTTATAAGGCCTCTTGGTATTTACCTGTTGGCCATGGTTTCATTATGAATCCTCATACTACGTTAGCTTTTGGAGACGGTTATGGTAGTAATGACCAGTTGCCTTTCTTTGATAATTTATATGCGGGTGGTATTGAAACTTTGCCTGGTTATGAGCCTGGTGGTTTAGGACCTTATTATAAGTACACGGAAATTAACTCTGATGGTACAACTGACGGCCCTTATACGTCTTCTCTTGGTGGAAACGTAGAAATTATTGGTGGTTTGAACATGATTTTTCCTAACCCATTTCCAGACAACGTTCGCACACTACTCACGTTAGATGCGGGGAATATTTTTCAAACTTATGATCTTGAAACAGAATCGACTAGCCCTGATATTGACGGTACCGTGACACAAGAGTCGATACAATTGAAAAATTTACGTGTCACAGCAGGAGTTATGGTTCAATGGAGAACTTTTATGCCACTTAATTTTAGCTTGGCGTACCCACTAAACAAGCAATCGGGTGATCTAACGCAACCGTTTACATTTAGTGCTAGCGCAGCTATTTGATACGTACTGATGGGTTTCAGTAAATAGACTATTTAACTAAAAGGAGAAGGGTATGAAAAAAATAGTGAGTTTAGCTGCAGTGAGTGCTGCGATGTTATTATCGGTTAATGTTGTCGCTCTGAGTGTTGGCACTGTGGATATGGAAAAGGTTGTGACTGATTCCCCACAAGCTAAAGCAATTAAAGCTGAAATGGAAAAAAAGTTCGGCCCAGATAGAACCAAAGTTCTTGAGATGGGAAAAACTTTACGTGCTGATGTTCAGAAGTATCAGAAAAATCAGACGGTCATGAATAAAAAGGACCTAGATGCATTACAAAAGAAAATTGCTGATGAGCAGTCCTCTTTGCGTGATCTGCAGAGTAAAGTTCAAGCTGAAATATCAGAAGAGCAAAATAAAAAAATGGATGAATTTATGGCAGACGTAAAGGCTGCAGCTCAAAAAGTTGCTAAGAAACAGGGAATGGAGTTAGTCCTTCCACAAAGAAGTGCTATTTATGTGGCAGAGGGTTCGGATATTACTCAGAAAGTCATCGATTCTATGTAAAAAAATACGTCGAATGATTTGCGCCTTCTTTAATGAAGGCGTTTTTTTATCTGCTGTTGTGTTATCTTTTTCAAGATTTAGGAGAATCTATGCCGAGTTTTTCAGTGGATCAATTGGCTCAACATGTGAATGGTTATGTCGTTGGTCATTGCCCTGAGGAAATTACTTCTATCGCGGCGTTAGGGTCAGCTGATAAGGGACAGCTCTCCTTCATAGTCTCACGCGCACATCTTAAAACATTGATGTCGACTCGTGCCAGTTGTGTGATTATCTCTAAAGAGCTTGAGTCAGAGTCTCCTGTGCCTGCTCTCGTCGTTGATCACCCTGAAATGGCATATGCACAGATAGCCTTGTTGTTCGCACCTCTATCGACTCAGGTTGCTCCTGGAATATCACACCATGCTGTAGTCGCGACATCAGCTTCGATTGATGCCACTGCAAAAATCGGTCCTCGTTGTGTGATTGGTGAAAATGTTGTGATTGGATCTAATGCGATTCTTCATCCGGGCGTCATTATTGGTGACCGTTGTCAGATTGGTGAGGATTGCCAAATACATAGCCAAGTTAGTCTTTATCACGATGTGTGTCTCGGTGATCGTGTTATTATTCACAGCGGTGCTGTGTTAGGAGCTGATGGATTCGGGCATGTGCTCGATTCGAAAGGACAATGGCAGCCCATCCCTCAGTTGGGTGGTGTAGTGATTGGTGATGATGTTTCTATTGGTGCAAATACGACCATTGATCGCGGTGCCATTGACGATACGGTTATTGAGTCAGGGGTAAAATTAGATAATCAAATTCAAATTGGGCATAACGTTCGTATTGGCGAACACACAGCTGTTGCCGGTTGTACCGGTATAGCGGGTAGTGTCACAATTGGTCAACATTGTATGATTGGCGGTGCGTGTGGAATCGGTGGGCATCTTTCCATTACAGATAACGTGGTATTAACAGCAATGTCGGGTGTGACTAACTCGATTAAGAAACCCGGAATATATTCATCTGGGACAGGGCTATTTGAAAATTTACATTGGCGTAAAACGGTCGCACGATTGCACCAGCTAAATGATTGGGTAAAACGTATTAAACAATTAGAGAGGTTACACAATGATAACAATGGACAATGATCAAGTTAGGCACTTCCTTCCGCACCGTGATCCATTTTTATTCTTGGATAAGGTAATTTCACTGACTGAAGATGCGGTTGTGGGTATTAAAAACGTTTCAATCAATGAGCCATTTTTTCGTGGACACTTTCCCAGTAAACCCATCATGCCTGGTGTCTTAATAGTGGAGTCTTTAGCGCAACTATCGGGGATCTTAACCTATCATATACTGGGTGTGACCACGCCCAATCCAGAAACGGATATGTTTTACTTTGCCGGTATTGATAATGCACGCTTTAAGAAAATGGTTCGACCGGGTGATCAATTACGCATGGAAGTGGAACTGGTGAGGCATCGAAGAAAACTGTTTAAATTTAAGGGCCGTGCTTTAGTGGATGGTAACATTGTCTGTGAGGCAGAGTTTTTAATTATTAATGAATAACTAATATGCATGGGGTCTCATGATGATCAGTGATCTTGCACAGATACATCCTTCAGCAACGATAGCAGAGCATGTGGACATTGGGCCGTGGACTGTGATTGGTCCAGAGGTTGTGATTGAAGAGCGGGTGCGTATTGCCTCACATGTGGTGGTGCAACAACATACACGTATTGGCCATGATACAACGATTCACTCACACACTTTGATTGGTGGAGATCCACAGGATATCACCTATCAAGGAGAGGAAACCTGGCTTGAGATTGGGCATCATACCGTCATTCGTGAGTACACCTCAATCCATCGTGCATCCACCAAAGACGATAAGGTCACGCGTGTTGGAAATCATTGTCACTTGTTTGCCTACACCCATATTGCTCATGACTGCCAGATTGGGGATCATGTGATGTTTATGAACAATGCCACATTAGCTGGACATTGTGTGATTGATGATCATGCCATGATTGGTGGCTTCGTGGCGTTGCATCAATTTTGTCGAGTGGGGAGTTATAGTTTTCTATCACGTGCAGCAAAAGTAGTTCAAGATGTTCCACCCTTTTTATTGGTGGTCTATAACCCTGGTCGTCCTTCTGGTTTAAACACGGTTGGATTAAAGCGAGCAGGTTTCTCTATGGAAACATTGCGACACCTCAAGCGGGCTTATCGTTCTGTGTATCAAGAAAATCGTCCATTAGCTGAGGCGTTAGATATCCTATCTGAGCAGGCTAAGACGTCACCCGAGGTGCAGTTGTTGTGTGATTTTATTCAGTCGTCAAAGCGCGGTATTGTACGCTAGTTGGCTACACCATGTGCTGACTTACTGTAAGCGTCACATCAGTTATACCCATGCGATTATCAATGTTCGTCATTTTTATTAGCTTTTTTTCTACTATTAACCATCGCACTCCTCCTTTTACCAAGGGGGAGCGGCTATCCAATTGGCTTCTTTACCGCCAAGACAGTTAGTGTATTGTCGCTCGATAAAGCGGGGAGAATTGAGCGACTATTAGTCTGATCATCGGGGCTTGCGATCAATTTTTTCAGATTTTTTTTCGTTATTCATTCTGTCAGTAATAGTCACACACCTGAATTTGCCCGTTATCCTTACAAGCTCCGGTTGTTGGTTCATCAGGTTGGGCCATTACCATTCCTCCCATGATGCCTACCGCGACTAATAATGTTAATAAATATTTCATAGTCTATTATCTCTCTTTTTGTTCATACTTTATTATTGACGAGAAAAAAACATGCGATGTTAATAAATGCTTAAATCTGTCCACGAACATAAAATATTTCAAGATTAATCAGTGAGATATATGATTATTTTAATTTGAGGTTTTTTATGAAAAAAACCAAGTTTGACAGGGTTTATTGCATCTGAGTGTAACCGTCAAGAACAAATGATAAGGATACTGGCGATGGAATTAACTACCTTTTCCACAGCTAACTGCTAATGGATTTTTTGAATAGTTACTATCACTTGTTAAATCACTGAATCAAAAATTGATCGTCATAGTTTGAATTGGAAAAGAGCGAATGAATCGATGGCTGATGAATCGGCTTTAACGATACCAATAATCCATGGCACTAATGCGTTATTCTCTTTATGCTACAGGTGCCTACGCGATTGGGTCGACCGAACAATAGGTATCAATGTTGCCGCTAAAGGTCCTTGATATGAGTGTCGTTGCTGTGATGATTGCGATTTAATGGTGGGTTCTCGCGCAAACTTTCTTGCGCACGGGTTCTACTTGTAAAGTAATGTTGTTGATTAAGCGAAACAGTCGTTGTCCCAAGCTAGTTTGTATGTTGGATGACAGATTTTGCCAAGAGTCACTTAACTGTCGACGCTTTATGCGAGCAACAATAACTTCTAGTTGTGTGTCATTGAGTTGTTCATGGTGTTGGAGGAGCAGAGTTAAGTAGGATGTCATAGTTTGTATCGAGTTCGTTCTAACCGATAGTGTCGAATGTGCTTGTGGCTGTGAGCGAGATAAAATGTTTTGAAGTGTCTGCGTATAGAACACATCGCCTTCACTATCCAACTCAATGGCCTGTTCACTAGGTGTGATGAATTTTTCAATGATATCATGGTCGATGTTCTCATGATCAGAAAACTTTTCGGCTAGATGTTTCTTGACGATAATACCGATGTGTGTGAACCCAGAGCCACCATCATCATCTGTGAGGAATTTGATCAAGGTTGATGGCGAGCAACCTTTGGCATTGAGAGGAACTCGACTGTGGTAAATCTCGTGTAATGCTCTTATAAAATACGGTGCAACCAAAAGCATCATCGGTGCGATGTTCGTTGTTATTGTTTGATGTTTAGTTTTACGACTGGGTAAGTCAATATAGAATTGATCCGCATAGTCTTTGATAGGGCGATTGTCACTGAGCATCCATTGATAACCTTGATGAATTGATTCGCGAATAAGGTCTCGATGAGGGTTGGTGATAGAAATCCAATCATAGCTATGATTAGGAGATGACAACGGTGTGAAATATTCGTTATTGATGTCTTCGTTAAGCAGCTGAAGCTCTGCAACTTGCAGGCATAATATAACAAATTGATCACAACGAAATCCACGAGAACTACCGTTTTTAATCGGTTTTTCCCCTCGGATAGCAAACTTTAAAGCGCGATAGTGGCCAAAATCAGAAAATGCTTTTTTAGAGGCGTTTACTGCAGAATCAACGGTGGTGTGTTGATTAAGAAAGGCTATCATGTGTTGGCGTCGTCGAAAGTCATATGAGATATTTTGCGATGCCCAGATAGAGGCAATGTCGACCATTCTCTGTTTGAGACGATGCTTAGGATCATTCTCTTCTGACAGTCTAAAGACAAAATAACCATAAAGTGCGGTGAGCGGGGTAATCGTTACGTGTGAGGCTGTTTTGCCAAATGTGGCATGTGCAATTTGGGGGATATTTTTTTTATCGCGGCCAACACAAATCCCTACATGTTCAACAGATGTTGCATTGGAATTTCCTTGTATGGCGTCAACTGAAAAATAAAAGATAACATCACCCGCATGGATATCATGAGAGGCAATAAAGGTGTGCTTCTGTTTCTTTTTTTTCATACCCATTAATTCTAAGTAATTAATCGATAATATTAGACTCTTATATGGTTTTTTTCCCTTAAGTTTGAATTAACAATTCAGGTGAGGTTGGCGCAGTATTAAGAGAATCCTAAGTAATTGACTATATGAAGATATTCACTATGATGAGTGAGTCGCTAAGGAAAAATCCGTCTTAAGGAGAAGGTATCATGGAAAAGTTTATAGAAACGCGAGATAAAGCGGGCAAAATCTCGACGATGAGAACCCCTTGTCAAGGCGACGATTTATTACAAATCCCAGAGCTTAACAAAGGTTCGGCCTTTTCGTTGGATGAACGAAGACGATTTGGACTGATGGGTAAATTACCTATTTCGATTGAGACCAGTGAGCAGCAAGTTGCACGATTTTATAAGCAGTACAGTCAATACGAAACGGATATTGAGAAGAATTTATTTCTCAATCAGTTAAAGCAGCATAATCAAACGATATTTTATCAACTGACAGCAAAATACCTTGATGAGATGATGCCGATTATTTATACCCCGACTATTGGCGATGCTGTCGAGCAATTTAGTTATCAATTCAATCAGCCGCAAGGTTTATTTTTATCCTATGAATACCAAGAGCACTTGGATGAAATACTCGATCAGGTTAATTTGAAAGAAGTGGATATTGCCCTAGTGACGGATGGTGAGGGTGTTTTAGGCATTGGTGACTGGGGTACTGGTGGTGTTGATATCTGTATCGGAAAATTGATGGTCTATACCTTGTGTGGTGGTATTGACCCTAATCGTGTGCTGCCGGTTCAGTTAGATGTTGGGACTAATAATCAATCATTAATCAACGACCCTATGTATTTAGGTTGGCGACACGAGCGTATCACTGGCGAAAAATACGATGCCTTTATCGATAAAGTCGTTAATGCACTTGTGAGACGATACCCACAAACCTATATTCACTGGGAGGATTTTGGAAGAGATAATGCGCATCGTGTTCTAAATAATTATCGTGATAAGCACACCAGTTTTAATGATGATATTCAAGGCACAGGTGCCACGGCAACGGCTTGTGTGCTATCAGCATTAAAAGCGGCAAAAGCCGGCTTATCCGAGCAAAAATTTGTATTTCTAGGGGCTGGTACGGCAGGTACTGGTGTAGCTGATCAGCTCTGTCATGCGCTAGTTAGATCAGGGATTGAAGAAGAAGATGCCCGAAGGCAATTTTGGATGGTGGATCGTGATGGATTAATCACGACGGATATGGATGGTATTACAGATGCGCAAACACTCTATGCCCGTTCAGAGTTAGATCATCGCGGTTGGACTTTAGATAAAGTTGTTGATGAGGTTAAACCAACGGTATTGATTGGGTGTTCAACGGTAAAAGGTGCCTTTACCGAATCGATAGTCAAATCCATGGCTCAACACGTTGAGCACCCTATTATTTTTCCGCTTTCCAATCCAACCAGTTTATCAGAGGCAACACCCGCTGATTTAATACGATGGACAGAAGGAAAAGTTATTGTGGCGACAGGTAGCCCATTTGATCCTGTGGATCATGATGGTGATCTAATTCGTATTTCCCAATGCAATAATGCCTTTGTCTTCCCAGGGCTTGGATTAGGTGTTTTAGTCGCTAAGGCAAAGCAGGTTACTGATAATATGATTGCTGCCTCTAGTGATGCTTTAAGTGATTACTCACCAGCTAGAAAAGACTCTTCTGCACCTGTGTTACCGAGCTTTGATCATATTCACGAGATCAGTCAATACATCGCACATAAGGTTGTCGAACAGGCAATTAAAGACGGTGTGCATGGCTGTGATAAAGCCATGAATATTCAAGAGGCCATTCAAGCACAATTTTGGCTGCCACACTATTACGATTATGAGCTCATTGAATAAATAGTAGCTTGATCAATACGAGTGGATGGTGAGTGATTCACTATTGACGATTTCAGTGTCATGCAGTACCCACTGCGTACCGTAATTCTGATGATT
>DCQA01000043.1:0-188 GCA_002323325.1 Coxiellaceae bacterium UBA1530
AGACTATTTTGCCAGCGAGCCTCGTTATGATGTCAATCCTGACGAAGCCGTGGCTATGGGAGCAGCGATTCAAGGAGCTGTTTTATCCGGTGATGTCAAAGATGTTTTATTACTTGATGTCAGTCCTCTATCACTCGGGATCGAGACGATGGGTGGTGTAATGACTAAGCTTATTGAAAAAAATACAA
>DCQA01000043.1:494-3219 GCA_002323325.1 Coxiellaceae bacterium UBA1530
CTTATTGAAAAAAATACAACAATCCCTACAAAAACTTCTCAGGTATTCTCAACCGCTGATGATAATCAGACCGCTGTGACTGTGCATGTTCTTCAAGGTGAGCGTGATATGGCTTCTGCAAATAAATCACTTGGTCGTTTTGACTTGTCTGATATACCTCCAGCTGCTCGTGGTGTGCCTCAAATCGAGGTTACGTTTGATATCGATGCAAATGGTATTTTACATGTATCAGCTAAAGATAAAGCAACAGGTAAAGAGCAATCCATTGTCATTAAAGCTTCTAGTGGTCTATCTGACGAAGAAATTGAAGCGATGGTTCGTGATGCTGAAAGTAATAAAGATGCAGATAAAAAATTCCAAGAATTAGTCGGTGTCCGTAATCAAGCTGATAGTATGATTCATTCGACCACTAAATCGATGGAAGAGCTGGGTGATGACATTGATGCTGATGAAAAAGCATCTATCGAAAAAGCCATTGAAGAGTTGAAAGCAGAGCTTGCCGGTGATGATAAAGAAGCCATTGAAGCTAAAACAAAAACGCTAACTGATGCATCTGCAAAAATGGCAGAGCGACTGTATGCTAAAAATGGTGCTACTCAAGAAGGTGAAGCTCCAGGTGCCGAATCAGCAGAAGCCTCGACTGGATCAACTGCAGAAGACGTGGTTGATGCTGAGTTTGAAGAAGTGAAGGAAGACAAAGAAAAAGGTTAATAGCCTTGTAGAGAAAAGAGCCGGCTGATTGCTGGCTCTGCCATCAGCTAAATTATGCCTGCAATATGCAGGCATTGTTATTTGAACCATCACAGATAGTAAAGGTTTATTCATGTCAAAGCGGGATTATTATGAAGTTTTAGGCGTTGCGAAAGGTTCGGATGCAGCAGATATCAAAAAAGCATATCGTCGTGCTGCCATGAAGTATCATCCCGATCGCAATCAAGGTGATGACGCGGCTAGTGCAAAATTTAAAGAAGTGCAGGAAGCATATGCAGTTCTATCCGATACCTCTAAACGCCAAGCTTATGATCAGTTCGGTCATGCGGGTGTTGATCCTTCTCGGGGCGGATCTGGTGGCCCGGGAGGCTTTGGTGGTTTCGGCGACATGGGTGATATTTTTGGTGACATTTTTGGTGATATTTTTGGAGGTGGTCGTCAAGGTGGTGGAGGTCGTGCTCAAGCTCAGCAGGGTGCTGATCTTGCTTACGAGCTCGTCTTAACATTAGAGGAAGCAGTTAATGGTGTCACACGCGAAATCATAGTACCTACATGGGTCGGTTGCGATACCTGTGGAGGAAACGGGGCTAAAAAAGGTACAAAGCCAGAGACATGCTCGGTTTGTCATGGTTCGGGCCAAGTTCAAATGCAGCATGGCTTTATTGCTGTTCAGCAACCATGCCGAAACTGTCGAGGTACGGGTCAAGTCATCAAACACCCATGTGAAGATTGTCATGGTAAGGGCAGAGTGCATAAACGTAAAACCCTGTCTGTTAAAGTGCCCGCTGGTGTCGATATTGGTGATCGCGTTAGATTAAGTGGTGAGGGTGAGGCTGGGCTCAATGGTGCCCCAGCAGGCGATCTTTACGTGCAAGTGGCTGTGAAAGAGCATTCGGTATTTAAGCGTCAAGGTAACAATTTACACTGCGAGATTCCTGTGAGTTTTGTTGTGGCTGCTATCGGTGGTGAGGTTGAAGTGCCTACTTTGAAAGGTCCAGTCAAACTAACTATTCCAGCAGAGACACAAACAGGTAAAGTTTTCCGTCTTCGTGGTAAAGGCATCAAAGGGTTGCGTGGCAGTGGGTTAGGAGATCTTTTGTGTCGTGTGATTCTTGAAACACCTGTGAATTTAACTGATGAGCAGATTAGTGTATTGAAACAATTTGATGTTTTACTTTTGGTAGATTCAAAACGCCATAATCCTAAGGCAAAAGGTTGGTTTGATTCTGTGAAAAGTTTTTTTCAATCGGAATGACTTGGGTACGGCGGCTTAGACACCCATTCCTGTTTGATATCTTGATATCTTGCATGATAGCTTAGTCATGAGCTGAATAACTCACCAAGTGATATGGAGAAGCTTGCTAATGGACCGTTCTTTGAAAATATCTCTAGTGTATGCCTGGACTCGTCGTATTTTAGTTTCACTTCTAAGTTGTTTGATATTTACACTATCAAATCCTTTATTCAGTGCATTGCCGGCTGATCAGTACTTAAAGATAGAAACGGATATGATTTCTGTTTTTAAATCTATTTCTCCATATGTTGTCAATATTAATGCTAACCCAACCTCTTCATCGGTTGTTCGAACTGGAAGTAATGCTTCTCGTTATCGTGGTTCCGGATTTTTATGGAACCAGAAAGGCTATATTGTTACGAACTATCATGTGATAGAGAAAGGTAGGCATTTTAATGTGAAATTCTCAAAAAGTAATATCGTAAAGGCACGACTGATCGGTTTTGATAAACGTAATGATATTGCGGTGTTACGTTTAGTGTCTACCAAGACATTGCCCGGTAATTTAAAGCAGCAATCAATCCAATTGGGGCAATCGTCATCTCTGCAAGTGGGTCAGTTGGCTATCGCCATTGGTAATCCTTATGGTTTAGATAAAAGTATGACAACAGGTGTGATATCTGCGCTACGCCGTTATATAAGCCAATCAGGGCGATGGTCAGACCAAGGATTGATTCAGACAGATGCCTCGGTAAATCCAGGTAATTCTGGAGGCCCACT
>DCQA01000013.1:0-9438 GCA_002323325.1 Coxiellaceae bacterium UBA1530
TTATTAAAATATAATGTTAATAATTAGAATAATAGATCGTTATGATAAAAGAAATATCTAAAAAAAGAGCAATTCAGGATGATAGATCAATTATCTAAAACCATAAATAATGAAACAATCACTCCTCAACAACCTGTCTATAAACCATGAATGTCATAATTGAAAATATCATGAAGAGTAAATATCAAATCTTTTGTGAACACCTTGATGGAATCAGTATTCAATATTAATAATATTCCATAATCTTCATAATAACCCAAATATGATGAGAGCCATAGGTGAGCAGGTTACTTTTAAAAACTTACGAATTAGAATCATTATGAAAATTATAGCTTTTTTGTGTCATAAGTGTCTTAGAAGCAAAATCTAAACTATTGACAACTCATCTAAAAGCAATAGCGACGAACTCACTACTCTATAATACTAGGCCCCACTTTTAGATTAATATAACTGATCATCACTATGATGAAGGGAGCAAGCTGCCATTAGGGATCGATATAGGCAATGTTCTCGGTGAAATATGGGTAAATAACTCATTAGATAAAGTATTGGCAAAATTCGCGACGTGGTCAATCAGAATTGCATCACCCCACAATTCAACGGTATCACCAATACAGGGACTTTTACACGCACTAATATCAATAGTAATCAGATCCATTGAAACACGACCTACAATTGGGCATTTTTTTGCTGTTGACTAACACAGAGGCATCAGAGTGAAGATACCTAGGGTATCCATCTCCATAGCCAAATGGAATAATACCTAATAAAATATCTCTTTCAGATAAGTCATCTCAAAATACATTTTGTTAAAAGAAAAATCTTCGACAAATTGTATGATATTTTTTTAACACGTCCCAACATAAGATTTGTATCATATTTAAAAAGAAATCATTATAAAAATATTTTACCGATCAATATCTATATAAAAAAAAGAGAAATATAAAGACATAAGAATTTTTCATAGTATTCATGATAGATTTTTCTTGAGGTAGTAATCGATACATTTTTGGGTACTATTACTGTTTTCAGGAAACACCTCCAACTGAGAAAATACAGAATAACCATGATGCTCATAAAATTTGAGAGCACCTTGGAAATTCCCAGTATTAAGCTTTGCCCTCGAAATGTTGTATTGTTGTTGCGCGACCTGTTCAAGATGGTTTAATAATAGACTACCATAACCCTTTTTTCTATAATTAGGCTCGACCCATAAAAGATCAATACACATCCAACCGAGCTTAATAATCGCATAACCACCCCCTATAAAAACATCATCAACCGAAATGTTTACCGCAAAATCCTGCGCATGATATTCGCCTATTTTTTCAGTGTTATACCTTCTAAGTTGATGAGCTATGGATTTGATATCCTGCTCGCTAGGCTCAAAAATATCTTCAACTACAACATCCATATTTACATGACCTTCCTTATTATTATTCAAATTGGTTCGCCTAGAACGACTACAAAGAACTCGTGGCAGTTGATTTATAGAGAATGATTGCACTGATCCAGCAAAAATACTAAAAAATAAACGTACATTGATATTTTGTACAAATTGACTCCTCCAGAGACATGTGCAAAATTGGTTAATGTGGTATATTTTTTTTTGCCCATTCTTACCGTTAACTCGCAAAGTAACGATACTCCTAAGACCACACCTAAGTCAAACATCATGATTCATTTTAATAATAATTTTGACTTGAAATTGATTTTTCAAAAAAAAATAACAATCGGCATTATCATTGCATCTATTATCGCGAAAAAAGAACAAATAGTAATAATTGATGCAAAAAACATACAGTTAGTATTTCCGTGCTTAATATTTAAATACCTGACAATTATGCTCGAAATCATGGGACTTTCCCTAATAAAAAAGTTTTATCATAAATTTTTAAACTAAAAAATATAATAAAGATAGATGCCACATGAAAATCTTCATATGAAATATACAGAATCATCTAATATAACAATACAAACACTCAGCGACATACACTTACACAACGACAAGATACAGTCGATATATTTTATTGAAGGCATAAAGCAGAGTCGAAAAAAATTAAATTGCAGTAAGGTCATATTTTAAATATGCTCTCAAAGAAGAAATGACAGAACTATTGATCTCCTACGCATGAAAAGATAAGTAGACTTCTCTGTTATCATCTACAGTTTTAAATTTGGCAAATCTATAATTGATATTTTTAAAAACTTCATAGCAAACAAAATTCCTTTCTATATCACAGCTCGAATGATTATTTATGTTTTGTAAGAGGCCATACAATACATCTATGATTCATATTATTTAGGTAATCACCCTTAATCGTTGTTTTTTGAAGCTTGCAACTCAATAATTACAACCCGACATACGTATATTCTTTGCCAGTGTTATAGCATCCAGGCGAGGGCTTCCATGCGGAGCAAACACTGAATCTAAATAGACAATTTTAACAGTTTTTTGGAGGCCACTCATTGGAATATGGAGTACTTTTATTACAGTCGGAAAGCCCCTGCCAAACACACCGCACAGTCCCAGAAATTAGTTGTTTTTTTACCAGATATGTATTCGACACAAAGTAATATCTATCACATTATTCTCCCGAAGTATTTTCCGTGCATGCAGCTATTTTCCTATGCACAAGTTGCAATAACTTTATTATTTACGCATAAGACAGATTAGGATCTTGAAATTAATAACACGATTTTACTAAGCATATTTACATAGTTTTTATACTCATTATTTTATTTAAATTACTTTAAATTACCGTATAAAAGAAACAATATACACTTTAATATCTCACACATTAAAAATATGGATACTTATTACTTGCTTGGGACGCTTACTTTATACTGCCAGTTTAATAGTTTTATTGGCTATTAATCAGTATTTTAGCCGTAAACCGACAATTTCCAGGGGAATATCGTCAAACTTTCATCTATAATAACATTGTAATATACAAAGATAATTAATTTTTTTTATCGAAGCAGAGGGGGAAACTATCAGTGATAAGAAGATATTTCATTTAATTGGAGATATAAACAAGCCAAGTATAATTAATAAGAATGGGTGCACCACCGATTGTCTTAATCATGACAGCTCTTGAGCAACATTTAACCGTCATAGCAACTACCCCCCAGGGTGATAATCTAATGCTGATAGCTTTATAAACTAGACGCTTATGAATACTTTTTTAATATCAAGTTGGCTACATCGCACTGCGGAAAAGTGATGACTACAAAAAATTATTTCCTTGGGATATCAATTTCGTTGAAGTGGTGAGGAAATATCAATAACTTAATTTATTTTATAATTTAAGTTATTAAACTTATTTAGTTAATTTGATTTTCTTTAGATGTATGCGCAGGAGCTTAAGTTAACAGATGTTTCTCTAGAGGAATTCCAAAACTAGTATTACTCTCAAATAATCACACTTGCTTTAAAAATAAATATCGAACCCCACATATTAAATAGATAATTAATGGCAACCTTTACAAGAATATTTATTTAAAGATAATCAATAGATCAAGCTTAGTTATCTTAACTCTCAGGAAGAATAAATTTCATAGTTTAATCCTTAAGTAGACTAACGTGCACTCAATAGTATTTAGTCAATCAATCAATATTAAATCATTCAATCATTCAATCATTCAATCATTCAATCATTCAATCATTCAATCATTCAATCATTCAATCATTGCAGAATACAATCGCATTAAATTCATAGTCACTCGTATTTTTTCTTTTATAAATACCCAGTTTTTTATTTTTTTCCCTATAAAATACATTAAATTAACTTTTACATTTAATTATTTCACACTATTTATAACATGATTACAAATTATATAAGATTAAATCTTTCTTTCTTAAAACACCATCAATGTAAACAAGATCATTCAATCAAAACAAAATATACTTATCCATTTATCAATCTTTTCTCCACCTGCAACCAGACCATCAGAATACACATCTTTATAAAGTGTCCCAACAATAAGTATTATAATTTCATAAATTTCTCAATCAATAATCATCAATTATTGTGTAAAGCTTATTTTTTTCAATCCCACTTAGTCAAAAAGTATAAATTTCAAAGTATCATACTGTGACTAAAAGTGACTCTTATAAAATTATTTTAGGTGAGCAGCCATTATGATAATGTGTTCAAGATTTATTTATCAGCTATAATACATCTGACGATACCATAATGGGTTATAATCATTGTAGTATAGTTCAATACGAGTGGGTTAAAAAAGAAAGAAAAAAATTTTCGACCTAGTACATACCTATCGAGAAACAGTTTACACAAATAAACAGCTTATTGTGTAATCACAAACTTGAACGCATGATAATCTTATTCTCATTGATAGCCCACTAAGACCCAGCTATCGTCATGCTTTCAATTAAAAAAGAACCTGAATGAATACGACCACGACAATCATGATCTGTACCCACAGCGACTAACTGTTTAAACATCTCAGCAAGGTTGCCTGCAATGGTCACTTCAGAGACAGGGAACTGGATCTCACCATTTTCTACCCAAAAACCACTGGCACCCCGCGAGTAATTTCCAGAAACAATATTTGTGCCCTGCCCCATCAACTCTGTGACAACCAAACCACGACCCATTAATTGACAAAGTGTTTGGAAATCTTGACCGGAAGAATTAATAGATAAATTATAAACACCGCCACTATTACCCGTTGAGGCAAGATTTAATTTTTTCGCCGCATAAGTATCTAATACATATGAGGAGAGTTCTCCATTTTTAACATAAATGCAATCTTTAGTTGTTACACCTTCTTGATCAAAAGGAGCACTATAAGGCATTGCTAATTGATGGGGATTCTGCTGAATTGATACCCAATCAGGAAAAACTGACCGACCAATTTGCCCAGATAAGAATGAAGATTGCCTATATTGGGCAGAGCCACTGATTGCTCGAATAAAAGATCGCAATAAAGATTTAGCCACTGATGGTGCAAATAATACAGGACAATGCTGTGTTGGCAATGAGCGCGAGCCTAAACGAGCAATAGCGCCCTTAGCCACCATTTTTGCTAGTTCCTCCAGATCGTCTAACTGTGACGGACAACAAGCGGAGGTGTCATCATCATACGCCTCCATCTCATCTCCATCACGGACGATTGCAGAGCATCCTATATTATGAAAACTACGACGATAATCGCCGATAAAGTCATGTGAATTCGCATAAAGCCGATAACTGTCATAACTTGTTAGGGAGATGCCCTCTGCTGGTAAGATTCGAGGATCTTGATCACGAAGTATGTTATCGCAATGCACTAATCGTTCAATGGCTTCAGAAGGTGATAGGGACCACGGATGGTATAAATCGAGATCAGGATAGTCTCTGGATAACATATCCACCTCTGGAAGGCCTATGTATGGGTCTGGCTCGGTTAACTGCACCATACTCATAACTTTTCTCATGGCAACTGATAAAGATTTTTCATCCATGCTAGTGGTAGATACATTTGCCGAACGCCCATTGGTGTAGACAGTGATATCGATACCAACATCACGCTCATGCTGAAGGGTATCAACAGCTCCATCACGAACATCTAATGAGTATCCCGCGCTCTGTGCAATAACCACTTCTGCTTGATTAGCGCCACGAGACTTTAATTGAGCTAAAACATCACTCGCAACAGTGCGATAATAAAGACTTGAATCAGCACCTATTGGCTCTTGCATGAAAAGATTCCTTAAAACTCACTAATGCCTAGCTGCACCCTTAGCTTCACCTTTAGAAGTGGGCGTCAGCGTAGTTTTTTTCTCATCAGAAATTGGACTAGGGATTGAAGATAATGCAACAGAAAACACATCATCAATCCACTGCGCTGGATGAATATTTAAGTTCTGTAATACCGCTTTGGGGATTTCTTTCAAATCACGTTGATTATCACGAGGAATGATTACATCGGTAATTCCACCACGCAATGCGGCTAATAATTTTTCTTTCAAGCCTCCTATTGGCAAAACCTCTCCACGCAAAGTAATTTCACCGGTCATAGCAACATTAAAACGAACTGGAATCTCGGTTATCGCAGAGACTAATGCAGTACACATACCAACACCAGCACTAGGACCATCTTTCGGTGTCGCACCTTCAGGCACATGTACGTGCCAATCATGCTCTTGAAAGTATCCCTCACCAATGCCTAATGAATGTGAGCGACTCCGTACAACCGTGAGTGCCGCATGAATGGATTCTTGCATCACGTTACCTAGATGTCCGGTATATTGTGATTTACCCTTACCTGGGACTATCTGAGCCTCTATAGTTAACAGTTCACCACCGACTTCTGTCCAAGCCAATCCTGTGACTTGTCCAATCCGATCTTCATTTTCTGCCGACCCAAAGCGATATCGCTTAACTCCCAAATACTTTTCAATATTACGGACTGTAATATTGGTTGATTTCTTTGACGATGATTTTTTATCTGCCTCAGTAATGACTAATTCTTTAACAACCTTACGCGCAATTTTTGCTACCTCACGATCCAAGCTTCGCACTCCAGATTCTCTTGTATAACTACGCACTATCTCACACAGCGCGCCTTCTGATACCGAAAGCTCTTTCGACTTTAAGCCACAATTCTTGATTTGACGAGGGACTAAGTAACGTTGAGCAATTTTCAATTTTTCATGTTCGGTGTAACCAGAAAGTCGAATCACTTCCATACGATCCAATAAAGGTCCAGGAATATTCATTGAATTAGCTGTAGCGATGAACATCACATCCGATAGATCATAATCAACCTCTAAATAATGGTCATTAAAGGCATTATTCTGCTCTGGATCTAGCACCTCTAATAATGCTGATGCAGGATCCCCACGAAAGTCAGCAGCCATTTTGTCAACTTCATCCAACATAAATAGGGGATTTTTAACTTTTACTTTAGAGAGCTTTTGAATTACCTTTCCGGGCATAGCGCCGATATAGGTACGACGATGCCCCCGAATCTCAGCCTCATCACGCACGCCACCTAAGGATACACGAACAAACTCACGACCAGTAGCACGAGCAATAGACTCCCCTAAGGAAGTTTTACCGACACCTGGAGGGCCTACTAAACAGACGATCGGGCCTTTTAATTGTTTTACACGCTTTTGAACGGCTAGATACTCAAGAATACGCTCTTTGACTTCTTTAAGACCGTAATGATCACTATCTAATATGGACTGAGCTTTAACTAAGTCGTGACTTACTTTAGACTTCTTTGACCAAGGCACTAACAACATTGTATCAATGTAATTTCTAGAAACTGTAGCTTCTGCTGACATCTGAGACATCATACGTAATTTTTTTAATTCGGCTAAACTTTTTTCCAAGGCCTCTTTAGGCATACCGGATGCATTAATTTTTTGTTCTAGATCTTCAAGCTCATTAGCAGGTAACCCAGCATCATCAAGATCACCCATTTCCTTTTGTATCGCCTTTATTTTCTCACTTAAATAATAATGGCGTTGGCTTTTCTCAACTTGAGTTCGGACTCGACCTTGCACACGTTTTTCAACATCCAACAGCTCTAATGCTTCAGCCACAATATTGGTTAAATAATCTAACCGTTCAGAAACGTTATTAAGCTCTAATAGCTGCTGTCGTATCGCTAATGTCATATCAATATGAGCGGCAACACTATCAGATAATCGACAAGCCTTAGGAATTGCAGCAATCGAAGAATAAACTTCTTTCGGAACGCCTTTACCAAGCTCAACCAACTTCTCAAATTGAGACAACACCGTTTTGACTTTGAGATTCATTTCAGGCGAATCATCATCGCCCTCCTCTTTAAGTAAAGAAACCTCTGCTGATAGGTAGTCTTCACCTTGTATGAAAGCTGACATATTAGCACGACTACAACCTTCGACTAAGAGTTTGATCGTTCCATCAGGGAGCCTTAGCATTTGCAAAATTGTTGCAACCGTCCCGATCTGATAGACATCGGACTCACAAGGGAGCTCAGTGTCAGCATCCTTTTGGACTACAAGAAATATTTTTTTATCTCTCTGCATAGCGGCCTCTAGAGCCGTAATTGACTCTTGTCGACCGACAAAAAGTGGCATTACCATGTAAGGAAATACAACCACATCACGTAAAGGCAATAATGGCAAGGTTAAACTATCATTGTGCAAATTATCCATATTAACCTCTCTTAAATTGAGCTAAGCTCGAATTTTTATGTAGTACTTTTACTCAACAGCAGATTTCTTACCCTGATCATTATTGCTATAGACAAAAACAGGTTCCGCAGAATTATTGACGACACCTTCATCGATAACTACTTTTTCAAGATGATCCATAGAGGGTATCTCGTACATTAAATGTAATAACAAATGCTCTACAATAGAACGCAAGCCTCGCGCACCAGATTTTCGTTTTATTGCTTGCTGAGCAATCGCTTCTAGGGCATTTTCTCTCATATCTAGCGACACACCCTCAAGTTCAAACAACTTCTCATACTGTTTTGTTAAAGCATTTCTAGGCTCTCGCAAGATTCGAACCAAAGCAGCCTCATCAAGACGCTCAAGAATAGAAAGAACAGGCAAACGTCCGATAAACTCGGGGATAAGACCGTATTTCATCAAATCTTCTGGCTGAACTTGGTCAAGTAGTTTTGTTTCATGACCACTATCTTCTCCAGGCTTAACTTCAGCTGAAAAACCAATCCCAGTTTGATCTGTTCTTTGCTGAATTACCGTGTGAAGATCCGCAAAAGCACCGCCGCAGATAAACAAAATATTCGAGGTATCCACTTGCAAATACTCTTGCTGCGGATGCTTGCGCCCGCCCTGTGGCGGGATGGCTGCAACGGTTCCTTCGATCAACTTTAATAATGCCTGCTGTACCCCCTCCCCGGAAACATCTCGGGTTAACGAAGGACTATCAGTTTTACGCGTTATCTTATCGATCTCATCGATATAGATAATACCTGACTGAGCTTTTTCCACATCGTAATTACACTTCTGTAATAACTTCTGAATAATGTTTTCTACATCCTCACCAACATAGCCAGCTTCAGTAAGTGTGGTAGCATCGGCTATTGCAAATGGAACATTCAAGATACGGGCTAAGGTTTGCGCTAATAAGGTTTTACCGGAACCTGTTGGCCCAATTAAAAGAATATTACTTTTTGATAATTCAACATCACCGGGCTTTGGCTTATGAGCTAAGCGCTTGTAGTGATTGTATACGGCAACTGACAAGACTTTTTTAGCCTGGTGTTGACCGATAACGTATTCGTCGAGTTGATGATGAATATCTTTTGGTTTTGGCAGCTCACTTTGATCTGTCAAATCATCTTGAGCCTCTTCTATGATGATATCGTTACACAGATCAATGCATTCATTACAAATAAACACTGATGGACCAGCAATTAATTTACGGACCTCGTGCTGGCTTTTACCACAAAAAGAACAGT
>DCQA01000013.1:9744-13079 GCA_002323325.1 Coxiellaceae bacterium UBA1530
CTTTTACCACAAAAAGAACAGTATAAAACTTGTCCAGAATCATCACTCATAAAACACACCTCTTTTTCATCAGAAGAATTAAAGTCCAATTATCTATTATATGGGGTAAAAGAGTGATTTTTTCAATAGCCTAAACGAATTATATTTTTAAATTAAAGCAAAAAAAGTTAAATAAAAATGTAAAAATCATATAGTTAAAACATACACCTTAGGTAATTGATTGGCAAAGGCGAGCATTATGGAGAGATAAAAATTAATGATTGATTCAAAAATAAGCAGGCGAAGCAGAATCACCTGCAATTTATTCTTATCGAGAAACGTAATTAGTCGCGCGTTTCAATAACGCTGTCAATTAAACCATAATCACATGCTTGCTGAGGTGTCATAAAGTTATCTCGATTAGTATCTTTTTCGACCTCATCAAAAGCACGACCAGAGTGCTTGGAGATAATGTTCGTTAACATATCACCAATTCGCTTGGTCTCTTGTGCATGAATCTGAATATCTGAATTTTGGCCTTGATAACCACCCAACACTTGATGAACCATAACCGTAGAATGAGGCAAACAATGTCGCTTACCAGCAGCACCACTAGTGAGTAATAATGCACCCATACTAGCTGCCATCCCCGTGCAAAGGGTACTGACATCTGGCTTAATAAACTGCATGGTATCGTAGATTGACAATCCAGAAGTCACCTGACCACCAGGCGAGTTGATGTATAAAGAAATGTCTTTCTCAGGGTTTTCGGACTCTAAGAACAATAGTTGAGCGACAATCAGATTGGCCATGTTATCTTCAATTGGACCAACTAGAAAAATGATGCGCTCCTTTAAAAGACGTGAAAAGATATCATAAGAGCGCTCTCCACGGGAACTTTGCTCAACCACCATTGGAACTAAGTTTGCCTGCAACTCACTGTACTTTGACATAATATTCATCCTTGTTTGTCTTACTTAGACGGGTTCATAATATCGGCATATGCCTTGGTTACGATGTTAATATCCGCTTTTTCAAGCAAAGATTCAATAGCTTGCTCCTCTAGCACCTGAGATTCGAGCTGAGTTCGCATTTGTTGATTCTTTTGGTAATACTCTAACATTTGCTGAGGATTAGGGTACTGAGAAAACATTTCGAACATACGCTCTTGAAGTTTTGCTTGATCTAGCTTGAGTTCGTTCTTTTTGATGACCTCTGCGAGCAATAGCCCCAGAGTCACACGCTTAGTAGCCTCTTCGATGTAAGGCTCCTTAGGTAACTCTACGTCAGGAAGCTGTTGTTTACCTTGCTGCATAGCCATTTGCTGACGAGCGGATTGATGTAAGTGGTCGACCTCAGCATCAATTAAAGCTTGCGGGACTTCAATAGTATTTTTTTCTAAGAGAGCCTCAGAGACATCACTATGCAACTTATTCTTAAGCGACCGATTAGCCTCTTGAGTCAACATGGTGCGCAGTTGTTCTTTTAAAGCATCGATACCATCATCCACACCTAACTGCTTTGCAAATTCATCGTCTGCCTGAGGGAGCGAGGGTTCTGAGACTTTATGTGCCTTAATGTGAAATACAGCTGCTTTACCTGCGAGATCTTTTACGCCATAACTGTCCGGAAAAGTGACCTCAATATCATTCTCATCACCAGCAGAAAAACCGATCAACTGATCCTCAAAACCTGGAATCATCTGTTTAGAGCCAATTTCTAACGTAAAGCCTTCACTCTTACCGCCATCAAACGGAGTACCATCAATGCTACCCTCAAAGTCGAAAGTCAACTGATCACCATCACCAGCAGCTCGATCAACCTCGGTCCACGTAGCGTGCTGCTTCAACATACGATCCAAAGCTTGGGACTCGTCATCTTCACTCAAAGCAACCTCAGGCCTCTCAATGGAAACACCTGATAGATCGACGAGCGCAATCTCAGGTAATATTTCAAAAGAAGCGGAGAACTCGACAGGTTGGTTTTTTTCGAAAACTTGTGAATCGATCTCTGGTTGAGCTGCAGGACTGAGTTTGTGCTCCGTTAAGGCATCACGAAAGCTAACATCGATGAGTTCGCTAGCAGTTTCGTTAACCAGGTCCTGGCCGTGACGCTGTTCAATCACATTATAAGGCACCTTCCCAGGACGAAAGCCTGGCATTTTGATGTTTTTTTGGACTTGGTTTAGCTTTTTCTGATAGGCACTGCTAACTTGATCCTCTGAGATTTTAATTGTTAGACGTCTTTTAAGCCCTTCTAATTGTTCAACTTCAACCTGAACTGACATGGTATTAACCTCACTCATTCAACGGGTTTGATATATATTTTAATGAGAAATATTAAGTGGTGCGAGAGGAGAGACTCGAACTCTCACGGGTTGCCCCACTGGAACCTAAATCCAGCGCGTATACCAATTTCGCCACTCTCGCGTAATCAATGATCTAAAAAATCACATGCGCGTATTGAACACCAAATATTTAAACGAAACAAGGGGTTTATCATTTTTTTATCGCCTATGCACAGAAAATAAACTCATTAAAAAGCACTCCATTCAGACCGTCCACTGGTATTAGTACTACCGATCTTTACTCAGACCTACCACTCCCTAGACGACAGACTAGAGCTATGATCTTCACATCATTCAGAGACCTGTAACGGATTATAACTGTCTTACCCTACATTAAACGCGCGGCCCAGTATTCAATTGGTATATCGAACTACTAGAGCAAAACCCCACAAAAAAACGTAAAAAGATTTAATGTGAATTATTGATCTTAAAATCAGTCAGTTAAAAGTCTTTTGTAAACAGGAATATTATTTATGACTAGGTCGTAAGCTAGTCAATAATGCATCTAATACACCGTTGATATAACGGTATCCCTCTTCTGTACCAAATGATTTTGCCAACTCTAACGCCTCATTGATCACCACAGGGCCTGGAACATCGACTCGAATTTTCAGCTCGTATAGAGCCACTCTTAAAACGGCCAGCTCGACAGGTGTGAGCGATTGTATATCACGATCCAAGACACTTTGCATGATACCGTCTAGCACAGAAAGCTGCTCAATAGTTCCATACAGGAGGACCTTAAAGTAGTCACGATCCCAGCGCTCTGCGGAGTAGTACTCCAGACATTGACTGTAAACATCATCGACCGTGTGTTGCTTCAGCTCCAACTGGTACAAAGCCTGAACAGCAGCGGCACGTGCGCGTCGACGAGCAGACATAGGCTGCTTTTTAGTCGTTTGCTGTGGCTTACTCATGCGGATCACCCTTCAGTGTTTGTATAGCCTGATCAAAGGCTTGTATATCTTCAAAACTTCGATATACCGATGCAAATCGCACATAAGCAACT
>DCQA01000013.1:13376-13688 GCA_002323325.1 Coxiellaceae bacterium UBA1530
CGATGCAAATCGCACATAAGCAACTTGATCGATATCTCTTAATTGCCCCATAACGGCCTCACCAATCTGCTGAGTGGTGATAACGCGCTCGCCCAAGTCACGCATCCGCATCACAACATGATTAACCGCAGCATCGACCGTCTCAATGCTAACCGGACGTTTTTCAAGCGCTTTAATGATACCAGAGCGAATCTTAGACTCATCAAATGAGCATTGGCTGTTATCATTTTTCACAACACGCGGCATGGAAATCTCGATAGATTCATGCGTTGTAAAGCGCTCCCCGCACACTAAACACTGGCGGCGGCGGCG
>DCQA01000013.1:14018-14257 GCA_002323325.1 Coxiellaceae bacterium UBA1530
ACTTTAACACCTCCATCGAATAAACGCGAGTCAACAACCTTAGTTTCTTTATGATGGCAAAAAGGACAATACATCCTAACCTCAGTGTATTAGCTTTCTGATAAAGCATCAAAAACTGGGAAATCGTTACACAAGGCCAATACCTTACTCTTTGTCGAAGCAATAACACTCTGATCTTCATGAGCATCTAAGACATCCGCAATCAGCTCTCCAATATGAGTCGCTTGATCGCCTCTCAT
>DCQA01000013.1:14628-14796 GCA_002323325.1 Coxiellaceae bacterium UBA1530
CAAATGGAGAACGCTTATCGCCAGGAACCGTATTCATGTTGACAGTAATATTTGCCGCCCCCAAAGCTGCAGAAGCGGCTTTGCCCGTAATGTCTTGACGAGTTAAGTCGACTAAAGCCAGATGATTTTTAGTGCCGCCAGAGACGATATCATATCCTCTTCCCACTA
>DCQA01000039.1:0-1120 GCA_002323325.1 Coxiellaceae bacterium UBA1530
TGGTGCACTTGCAACAAGCATTACCCGATACGGATTTAACGGCATTTGAATACGTGCGTTCTGCGGATACACAGTGGGCGCAATTGCATGCGCGCATTACAGCCGCTGAAGCGGTGAATGACGGCGCAGTCCTTGCGGAGTGTTATGAAGCCATGCAAGTGATTGATGGCTATCGCATGGAAAGTCGTGTTGCGACTCTGCTGAATGGTTTAGGTTTTACACCCTCAACCTATCATCAACCGGTCACTGATTTTTCTGGTGGTTGGCAAATGCGTTTGCAATTAGCACGCGTCTTGCTGGCGCCCTCCGATGTCTTATTGTTGGACGAGCCCACTAATCATCTCGATCTTGAAACCATTATGTGGTTGGAATCCTGGTTGAACACCTACCCAGGGTTATTGATGGTGATTTCACATGATCGTGATTTTCTTGATCGTGTGACCATGCATACCGTATCGATCATGCATCAACGTTTGCGCTTGTATCAAGGCAACTACTCCTCATTCGCACGGCAGTTTCAAGAAGCTTTGGTCCTACAAGATAAATCCAATCAAAAGATTATAAAGCAACAACAGCATTTACAATCCTTCGTTGATCGCTTTCGAGCTAAAGCGACCAAAGCGAAACAAGCACAAAGTCGCATGAAGGCGATCGAAAAACTTTCTACCTGTTCAGATCTGCAAGAAGAACAGGCATTATCGATGCAATTCTTTGATAGTACGCCTGTTGGTTACCCAGCGATTAGCATCAGAGCTGATTGTGGCTACGGCGACCAGGTGATTCTAAAACACGTGGAACTGAACGTTGGCGGTGGTGATCGCATCGGTGTGATTGGCATGAACGGTTCTGGTAAATCCACATTGTTGAAGTCACTCGCTCAAGCATTAGAGCCTGTTAATGGTGAGGTATCGCATCATCCAAAAGCTCGTATCGGTTATTTTTCACAGCAGCAATTGGACATGCTGCATCTGGATGAAACGCCATTAGCCCATGTGCTACAACAAGCCGATCATCTCACAGAAACTCAGGCGCGCAGTTATTTAGGAGGATTTGGCTTTGGGCAGGATAAAGTCACAGCCAATGTATCGTTATTTTCCGGTGGTGAAAAAGCTCGTTTAGC
>DCQA01000039.1:1481-21463 GCA_002323325.1 Coxiellaceae bacterium UBA1530
TTGGTGTTGGATGAGCCCACCAACCATTTGGACATGTCGGTGCGAGAAGCATTGATTATGGCATTGAATGATTTTTCGGGTGCCGTGTTATTGGTCTCACACGATCGTTATTTTATCGAATGTTGTGTCAACACTTTGTGGTGGGTTAAGCAAGGTCGCGTACACACTTACGAAGGTGATTTATCCGACTATCAAACGCTGTGTTTGTCCTCGCAGCCAGTAGAGTTAGAGAATGCTCAGCAACCGAAGGTGATGTCTCGAGCCGAGACGAAACAGTTAAAACAATTAGAACGTGAGATTGATAAGCTCACGCAACAATTAAAAACCATTGAGTCAAAGCTGGCTGATGTCAGTTTGTATGAGGCAGATCAAGCCGAGCAATTGCAAAAAACCCTTGCTCGACAACAGACATTGCAACAAACACTGGATGATAAAGAGCAGCAATGGTTCGCATTGTCTGATCAGTCGTAACCCGTGTGATGTTGATTAATTATCTCAGACTTTATGGTTAGATGGCTGGCTACCTTTTTCAAGATTTTTAGAGCCATTTTCGGGTTCACCAGTCTTTTTATTGAATAGCGACCCCAATGAAAAATTTTGAATACTATTGGTCTTCGTCAAAGCTATCATCGCAGCAAGCCCAAGCAATGAGATTGATAGCAAAGGTAATGGATCGATGTTTGGATGCTCTGTGACTCTTCTGGTAACGCCTTGTTGAGGTGAATGAGTTAATGCGTACCATATGAACGTACCCAAAATTCCTAGCATGATTGTTGGCCCAATGAATTGACAGTAGGGGGAGCCTGCTGTTATGTCATTGTTTTCGAGCAGAGATTCTCCTAGATTAGCTGGCATATTGATCTCCTCAACTGTTGTTGTGTAACCGCATTATTTGTATAAGGTTTATCTATTATTTTATAAATTTAATTTTTTATTAAGTCCACTCGCTACTTTGATCATCTAAATAATGAGTGGCTTTCCTTTGGTAAAAACTCAGTGTGTTATTAATGATGATCAGACATTATTCAGGGGATTTATAGTATTATTTACGGGATTTATAGGGTTTTCTTGAGAATTTCCAATCGGATGAGCTCTATCTGAAAATAAACCGAGTAAGCAACCTTCCATATAACGGGTTGCCGCCAAAGCGATAACTACAAATATCCATACAGCAGCGGATTTGACTGGATCACTGAGTGATAATTTACGCTGAGGAGAATGGTCGACTTTCTCTTCATGATCATAGTTCGATGATGTCTCCTGTAAATCAATGAAATAAACGGCTGCAAGAGTTGCACCTATCATGCAAAATACGAGAGCGAGACAGGCACAGTCACGATAATTTGTGTTGTTAATACCCGTACTAAAATCATTCTGATCACTAGGTTCTTCATCCCCCTCATTTAACGGCTTATAGATTGAGTGATTTCCCGCCATATGGCATAACCTACTGTTTGATTTTTAAGGAGCGTAGGCTATCAATGTCATAATGAAGTATCTGTCAAAAAAAAGACCACTTATAGTAAAAAATGCCCTAAGCGTGAAAGCCATCCCGGATTTTTTCAAAATTAAAGGTATTACCACTAGCGCTTTACTCGGGCAGATTGAAATTTAGCTGGCGCCAGATTGTGATCTGTTTGGCAATATATTATCCTTGTACGGCTTACGTTGTTATTTGAGTCGGTCTCAATTATGCCTATATTCCAACGTCCCCTTTATCAAGCTGTTGGTGATTACTCAGCTGTCTTGGAAGGTTGTCGATCAAATTTGCATTCCCTCTATGAGACTGTGATGAGTCATATCTCCAGCGATGCTGAACGCATGCGTCGATTACGACAACTGGAGAGTGTCAGTTTTACGATGATCAGTCTTCGTGGATTTAGCACATTGGGTTTAGTGGATAGCTCAATTGCTTATTCGTATGCGGCCTTAATGGCCTATATCTTGTTGAGTCATTATCGGCGTACTAAAGCGCGCGACGAGCACTACATCGAGCGTGCTGGAGCCGAGGACCATGGTGCTCTCGCCGTACTGACAATTAGTCAACGATGGATTTTTAAGTGGCTGGCAATGATGAACATTGTGGTGTTGTCAGCGTATGGCGCTTGTATGATCGATGCAAAAACAAGTCCCGTGTGGAAGGGATTGTTTGACACCGAGGTGTCGCGGACACTGTATTTTTCCATGGATATTTTTCTATCATTCTATGCTTACTATCATATTGAGCGATACGATTATCAGCGTGTTCAAATCAAGCGCCTAGCGGTAGAACGATGGGTGAAAGATTTTTTTCAAGATCACTTAACGCCAACATCATTAAAACCGCATCCGTATGTGAGTGATCTATTACAACAACAGTTCTCACCGTTAGTTAATGCTCGCTTATTAAGTATAAGTCGTTATGTCTATCTAGTGTTAAGCATCACAATGAGTCTAGCCGTCTTGATGACTGATATTTTAGGAGCCTACTCCATTTTACCAAATGACATGAAAGAGCCATTGTGCGCACTGTTATTAGTATTAGGGGTATCTGTGGTTGGTGTGACCAGTTTCTTTGTGTTACGAGACACTTTGCTGTTTAGGCACACCTCGAACACACGCTTAGAAGACATCATCACTCAAAGTCAGCTTGCTAGGTCCAGCTATCATCGAGGTCAGTGTTTTGATTATTTGTGGCGATGTATTCAGCCCAGTCGACGTGTTTTATCACCTTTGACTTTGCGTGCATTAGTCGAGTCCTTACAATTAGCTGACGCTTTACTGTGTGCTCGTACAGATAAACAATCTTTTCAAATCATTACTGGCAATCATAACGATCAGCAATCAGAGGACCTATTATTATTCTGTGTGATTGGTTTGCCATTAATGAAGTTTTTTATTATGAGCACCTGTCAATTTATTGAAACTCACAGTGCTATGAAAGAGTCGATGGTGATTGCCAGTTCTCCTTATTTAGCAGTGGATGCGCTGTTTAATCGGTTACAACAGCCTCGTCTTCCTAAGTTATCACGTGATGAAAAAAATAATGTGTACCGCATGGTTTGTGAGCATATCGCAAGTTGTTCCTCGAGAGAAGAGTTGTCGGATCGGTCTATAGTTGGATTGAGCGATGATTTGTCAGGTGGTATTACAACATGTTTACTAGATAACTTGGATAGTGCGATTAATTGGCAGGATGTGCAAGAGACCTTTAATCCTGAAGATGGTTATGCGCAACGTTACTTGGAGTCGCATGACTTTATCGATGATCAAGCAGCTTATCGGTCAATCACTTCAGCTGTTAAGGCCGTCGTAGATCTTATTGATCAATCGGCGCATGACAACGTTGAAGATGTAGAAGCCTTGATGACCGATACGAGCTCAGATCTTATTAGAATCTGTGATGCTATTAAGAACAGTGATTCAGTGAAGACTGTTCAGTCTTACTTATCTGGTGATGATGTGATTTATCAAACGTTAATCAACACATTAGACGAGCATGCCTTATTCGATGAAGTCAAAGCGGCTTTTGATATTAGTAATCCGCAAAGCGTGGTATCCATTATATTTCAGCGTAGCCTGCTGCAGCCTGAACCGCCTGCGCCACAAACTTTATTCGCGCAGGTGTCACAGTATGTGGCAGATCAAGTTCAGGCATGGACAGCGGTTTTTTTAAAGCGTTAGGGATTTTAGATTCTGAATTGAGGGGTATGTTCACTTGGACATAATAGTTCTTTATCGTCTTCGATGCGTTGCGCTTTTTCCTCCTTTGTAGGTTCACTTACAAAATCTTTATATGCAATAATTAAATTGTCTACCTTTTTTTGATCATCAGAGGAAAGTTTATCGTATTTAAGGTTTCTCTTTAAGTCATCTATAGACATTCCATTTTTTGGTGTTCGTAAAGACTTTTTCATTGAAACATGACCTTCATTATTAACATTAACAATCGGTAGGCCACAAACATACTCAGGATCTAACTTATGAAGTTGTCCTTTCTCTAGGGCAGTGAAATGCAAGCATAGCTCGTTAGGAAAACCTAATTGTTTTAGAATTTCTATAAAACTATAATTTTCATTGATTCTTTCATCATAGATATA
Source organism: Coxiellaceae bacterium UBA1530 (assembly GCA_002323325.1). GTDB lineage: Bacteria > Pseudomonadota > Gammaproteobacteria > Coxiellales > Coxiellaceae > UBA9148. The sequence goes on from DCQA01000039.1 coordinate 5,561, forward strand.
TCGACAAGACACTACTTGTAGTAAATAATTGATCGGGTGGATGGTGAGTTCCAGTAAAAATAAACTATTATTTGCAGAAGGGCTGCGTTTGAGTTTACAAAATTCCTCGATGACCTTACAAACTTTTTGATCTGGAGTTATGTTTTTGTCAGATAAAAAAGCGTACATTTTTTCTACTTGTGATCTTCTTTCTTCACTATGCTTAAGTAAATTATATTCTTTCCAAAGCGTGAACGAATATTTACTATTAATATCAGGTGATTTAAAGTATTCCTCACATGCCCTCATAGCTAGCTCTATGATTTCTTGTTTTAATTTGTCAGGGTTTTCTAAAGTTGCGCGCATGGTTGTACATCTTTCTAATATATTTTTCCATCCTATTAATGTGAGTTTTGAGTATGGCATAGCTTTCTCGTATTGTTATCAGGTGGGTTTTATCTTTTTAATGAGTTGTAATTAATGGTAATTACCGGATTTATTTTTTGATTATTCAGTGTCGATTCAGTCTTTCTTTTTTAGTTTTGTTGATTGGGGTCTAAGTGATTGTCATGTGTTCATTGCAATGTCTTTGTTATTGTTGGTGATCAATCTATCACAGCAAAATTAACAGAATATTAAATTTTGTATATTTTTTGACCTAATGTTCTGTGGGTTGAGAGTATTTGTGGGTGTTTTACCTTTATCGGTATTTTTCATCGTATTTGATTCTAAGATTAATGATAAATATTATATATAAACAGAGAGTTATCGCGTTTTTTTGGGTTTGAATTGGACTTTTTTCAAAAAACTGCTTAAATTTTCTGTATGGATACAAAAAAAGCCGTACAAGGACAATGTTTTAAGCCAGCGTGGTGGTTGAAAAGCCCTCATCTGCAAACCTTGTACCCGCTCGTGGATTGCTTTTTTCAACAAGTGCATTTTAATCATCATCAGGTCAATCTTCCTGATGGTGACTTTTTAGAGCTAGCATTAGCCGGTTCGCCGAATGCTCCTTGTTGTCTTTTATTACCCGGTACAGAAGGTTCTGCTGACTCCTCTTACATTAAGATGATGACTAAAACGTTACTAGCCATGGGTTGGCAAGTGGTGGTGATGCAATACCGCTCTTGCGGGCGCAGTGTGAACCAGCTGGCGAAAGCTTATAACAGTCTAGATACTGGTGATTTAGAGTTCGTTTTATCGTACCTGTTTATTAAGTGCCAGATAAAAATCAATTATGCCATTGGTTTTTCCATGGGCGGTAACATCTTAGTACACTATTTAGAGACGCATCCGCACAGTTTAGAGGCTGCAGCTTGTGTGTCGACTCCTTTTGATTTTTATGAGTCAGCACTACAATTACCGTTATTTTATCAGCATTACCTGTTGCGAAAATTAGTGAAAAAAGCGCATGAGAAGCTCGAGAGTGGGATTGAGTTGCCTGTGTGTAAAACACGTCTAAATCAGTTCGAATCATTATCAGAGTTTGATAACGATCTTACGGCACCCTTATATGGTTTTAAGAATGTTATTGATTATTACAAAGCAGCGCGATGCTATCCTTTATTAGGTTCACTGAGAACTCCGGTGATGCTATTGCATGCTTTGGATGACCCTTTTATTCCTCGATACACTGTGCCATCACAAGCGAGTTGCTCGCCTTGTGTTTCGTTGGTTGGCACCGAGTATGGTGGACATTTGGGGTTTGTGTCTGGACGGTTTCCTTTCGGTCGCCAGTATTGGTATATCAACCAAGTATTACAATTTCTTGGGCAGTACGGGTTTTCCGCGGTAGATAGTCATCACTGCGAGAAAAAATAACCATGATGGGCTCTTGATTTCGTGAGTTGTTGGTCCTTATTTTTTCTTTAAACACTCAGTGTGTATGCCGCACTCTAATCCTTGATTCTCAGTATTGTGCCATCGTCCGGCGCGTTCTAAATCGTCTTCAGATTGTTCTGGTTGAGAGCAGAATTGACAGCCTAAACTGCGATAGCCCAATTGGTAGATCGGGTTGACCGGTATGTTATTGACCGCGATATAACGCCAAATATCTAATTCTGAAAACTCTAAAATAGGGTTGTATTTGATTAATCCTTGTTGGTCCTCGATAGGTTGCATGTCGGTTCTGGATTCTCCTTCAGAGCGCCTGACACCAGAGAGTATGCAGTCTAGATCACTCACGGCTGTTATCATGGTGCTTACTTTCTGTGATTGGCAGCATTGTTCAGGATGTTGTTTGATGAGATCTGATTGCTGGTAATGATAAAGTGTGCAATTTAGCCCCCAGGTATCAATGAGTTCGCTAATGTATCTTTCAGTTTCTGGGAACTCAGTATCTGATAACAGTGAGAAAATGGGGATGTCTGGTTGAATTTGTTGAGCGATATGGATCAGTACCACGGAATCTTTACCGAAAGAAGAGGCGATAGCGGTTCTTTTGTGGTATTTCAGAGCTTCTGCTATTAGGGATTTTGAATCATCAATTTTTTGTAATAAAATCATGATGCTGCCTGTAATTAATGCACGATCATATGTGCCACTAATTATAGAACATTCAATGAGAGTATGAAAAAAAATATCCTAAAGCGTTGAAATGGTGACGTTTTTTTAGAATCCGTTGCAGGGTATATAAACCATCACTGATACTGAACAGGGCTAGTATCAGTGATCGTGAGAGGTGATGAGGATTAGCTTTTAGCGTAACGTTTGCGGAATGCGTCAACACGTCCAGCTGTATCAATCATTTTTTGCTTACCAGTATAGAAAGGATGAGAAGCACTTGAAATATCGATAACAACATAGGGGTATGTACTGCCTTGATACTCGATGGTACGCTCTGTCTTGATGGTGGAGCCGATCAAAAAATAAGCATCTGCAGAGGTGTCATGAAAAACTACTTGTTGGTAACTTGGATGAATGTCTTGTTTCATGGTGATTTCCTAAAAAAAGAAGCGCGATATTAACCGACTTATCCATGGATTGCAATCCTGTTATCGGGATTCGAGTAGAGGGCAAGGCCATGATTCGTGCTTTGTGATGGGGGTTGTTTATTGTGCTAGGTGAATATGGTTTTTAAACCAAACTATCGTTAGAATACATTATTTTTCATGAAATTAGGTTATTTTTTGTGCTAACACACATCTGTGTTGGTTTTACATGGTGATTGTGATTCTAAAATTAATTCAATGGTGAATGGTATGGGGCAGTCAAGTTCTACAGTTACTCAGTTTGAGCGACGCTTAGTGTCGCGTATCAAGTTTTTGCGCACGGCGCATCAATTGCCAACATCTGATGATGGATTCACTCAGATGATTAATTTATCAAACATTGAAGCGATGACGCACATCATGACACGCCTTCTCACTATCGAAAAGCCTCATTTGGGTGACTTCTTTGATCAATTGAAGCAGTTATTTGACTCTAAGTTGGCTTTAATTCCGATTATTAATGCGTTAGTGACATCTTCAGCTTTTTCGCTGCCTGCCAAGATATGTAAGAAAGCGCCGGATATCGGTCAGATCGCACCACGGATACACCAAGCTCTAGACACGTGTTTGAGTTTAAAAGATCCTAAATCGAGTTGGTATCCGGGCTGTCAGACTGTAGAGCGATTTGAACTGGAAAGCTTGTTATTTTACTGGTTAGATTATTTGTTGTCGTTAGCCAACAAGTTTGCAAGCTATTTATCGATTTTGAAGATTGACTGGCTAGCTAAATCATTAGAGAGCTTACAAAGCCTATTGGTGGATATTCGGATTAAACATGATGAGCTTTCCCTAATATCAAACAACACACGTCCTATAAATAAGGTGTGTGGTGTCGATGAGATCACCGATTTCTCGGTTCATCTCGTGCCTCGTAATCTTGATACTTCCCTACCGCATAATTGGCAGGAGATACTTCGTTCATCGATTAGTTCTATTCGCGATCAACATAAACGTCAACACATTGCTAGTGTTTTATGTCTAGGTTTAACTGGGTTTATTGTCAGCTCACTCGCTGTGAATTACGGGTGTCGTTCCTTTCCTGTGTTAGCCGACCTGATTGCTTGTTGTTTAATCTCTATCGCCAGTATTCATATATTTCATGTGATAAATACGTGTACGGGTGATTATGATTGTTCTGGACTTCTGATCAATACTCTTCATTCAGATGCCATTAATAAGCCGTTGAGATGCGGATTGCTTTCTTTATTAAATGACACAACGGACCCTAAGCTCACTTTGCAGAAAAAACAATTAATCTTGGAAACCTTGTTTTACCTCTCTGAAAACGTTACCCCAGAACATGGTGCGTGGTATATTTTGATGGTTAATTTAGTCAATCAATACACTCAGCTGAAAAGTTTGGTGACAGTTGAGTGTGATCCTATCTTTGGTGTGAATTTACAGTCATCAAATCCTGTTCGTATGTTTCAAAAAGCTTGTGTTGATGAGCTGGATAAGATCAGCAATGATGAGAGTTATTCAACCGACTGTGCATTCATTACTGGGTAATTGGTTCGTATCGATGAATATCAACGGTGCTGTAAATCCCTGCAGTGACATAAGGGTCTGCAGCAGCCCATGCCTGTGCGCAGACACGATCCTCAAATTGAGCGATGATGATTGATCCATGAATGCCATCCGTTAATGGGTTATTACCATCCTGCAGGAAGAGTGGCCCGGCGGTTAATAAGCGACCCGCTTGGGAAAGTTCTTCGAGTCGTCGTAAGTGTGCCGGTCGAACACTGCGGCGTTTTTCTACGTTGTGTTCACGCTGATCTCTGCAATAAATAGCATAGTAGTGCATGCAAACAGTCCTAGTCGCTAGAAGGAGGCTCGATTGATGGGTCGTTGGCTGCCGGAGTTTGCATGTGTCTTGAGATATAGATGGATTGTGCGATAGCAAATACTAAGATTAATCCGAGCGTTCCAAATAACTTGAAATTAACCCAGGTATCAGTGGAGAAATGGTAGACGACGTAAACATTCAAAAAACCTAGTCCCAGGAAAAAAATACTCCAAGCTACATTCACCTGTGCCCAGATGGGTTTAGGTAAAGCAATTTTTTCACCCATCATGCGCTCCATAATGGTTTTCTGAGTGAACCATTGGCTGCCAAGTAGGGCGATCGTAAAGAGCCAATACACCACACTCGGCTTCCACTTAATGAAAATTTCATCGTGCAGCAGCAGTGTGGTGCCACCTAAAATAATCACGAGTACCAGTGTCACTAGTGGAATAGTCTCAATACGACGATTCTTGATCCAAAAAAAACTCACTTGTAATGTTGAGATAACAATCACAGCGGCTGTTGCAGCATAGATTCCATAAAGTTTGAAAACAATAAAGAAACAAATGATCGGTAGGTAGTCGTTGAGAACTTTCATGTGTTTGACTCAGCATGTGTTGTTGTTAGGAGCTGTTAATAGTATGATTTAAAGGCAAATAATGCAATCTTTACAGGGTTTTTAGGAGGTTGATACAAGCTGAGTTGGGGCTTTGTATCTGTGTGTCGAGTGGTAATATTGGGGTAGTGATCGTGCAACGGATTGAGATCCATCCAGATAACCCACAGCCTCGTTTGTTGCAACAAGCATGCTCTGTGTTGCGTAACGATGGTATTGTGGCTTTTTTGACAGACACAGGGTACACGTTAGCTTGTGAGGTAGGTAGCATTACGGGTATGCAATTGATACGTCGAGCACGTGCTTTAGACGACCAACATTTGTTCACGGTCTTATGTCGCGACTTGCGCGACATAGCCGAATACGCCAAAGTGAATAACACCCATTTCAGGCAGATTAAGTCTTGTGTGCCCGGACCGTATACATTCATTTTGCCAGCTACAAAACAAGTTCCCAAGCGTCTCCGGCACCCGCGACGTAAAACTATTGGAGTGAGGGTGACGGGTCACCCGGTTGCGATGGGGTTGCTGGAGCATTTAGAAGCTCCATTGCTCAGCGTTAGCTTATTTGCTGCCAATGCATCACAGCAAGAGGATTGGGATGACGATCCATTAGAGAACTGCCATTCTGCTATTACGTTGCTATTAGATAGTGGTCTTCCTCACTGTGATCCTAGCACGGTGATTGACTTAACTGATGTCACGCCTGAAATTATTCGTGAAGGTGGAGGTGACACAAGCCCATTTGTGTAGTGACAGGGCTGTGTTATATTGTGTGGTCTTAAGGTATTGCGTGGTTAATACAGTAACAAACAGAAGAGTTGGTTATAAATGAGTCAAGTTGTAGGGCGCACGACAGCCAGTGACCGTATAGAAGCGACTATATCGGCAGTTGATCCTAGTGCTATTGTCGATCAGGCGAGTATCCGTGTCTTTGGTGAAACTGTGACAGAGCTCCCACAAGACTTATACATTCCACCAGGTGCATTGAAAGTTTTCTTAGAGGCCTTCGAAGGACCGCTGGATTTATTGCTTTATCTCATTAAAAAACAGCATATCGATATTTTGAATATTCCCATTGTGGAGATTACTCGACAATACGTCGACTATGTTGAATTGATGCAGGAGATGCAAATCGAGCTGGCATCAGAATATTTGGTGATGGCGGCGATGTTGGCAGAGATTAAATCGCGTTTACTATTACCCGCACCGCCTTCTGCAGACGATGATGGTGAAGCTCAAGATCCACGTGCCGAGTTAATGCGTCGTTTGCAAGAGTACGAGCGTTTTAAAGAGGCGGCAGAAGCTTTGGATGAGTTACCGCGTGTTGATCGTGATGTTTTTACAGCAACAGTCTCCAAGCCTGAGTTATCATCAAACGCTCAGCCACCTGTTGTGCCCTATGAAGATATCTTGGCAGCATTTCAAGCCGTGATGCGGCGTGCCAGTTTATACACTAATCATCAAGTTGCTCATGAAGCCTTATCAGTGAGAGAACGTATGACCTGTGTGCTTGAACGTATGTCTACCGGTACTTTTATTGAGTTTTCACATCTATTCGATGCAAAAGAAGGTCGAGTGGGTGTAGTGGTAACTTTAATTGCCATTCTAGAGTTGGTACGACAGAAGGTGCTTGAGCTTGTACAAGCAGAGACTTGTGGTCCTATTCATGTTAAAGCAACAACTGCTGCGGAGTAATTTATATGTCTAATACGATGACCCAACAACAATGCATACTGGAAGCTGCTTTGTTTGCATCCGCTGTCCCTTTGACTATCGATAAATTACGTAATCTATTTTCAGAGGAGACGTGCCCGACTGCCGCTGAAATAAAAGCCGATTTACAAACGATCGCTACGTCTTATGATGGTCGAGGTGTTGAGTTAGTTGAGGTTGCTACAGGTTATCGTTTTCAAGCCAATCAACAATGGTCACCCTGGTTGTCTCGACTATGGGAAAAAAAACCGCCACGCTATTCACGTGCTTTGTTAGAGACGTTAGCATTAATTATTTATCGACAGCCGATTACGCGTGCAGAAATTGAGGATGTCCGTGGTGTTGTTGTGAGTTCTAATATTATTCGTACATTATTAGACCGAGATTGGATTAAGGAAGCAGGCTACCGTGATACTCCGGGAAAGCCGGCATTATTTGCAACCACAAAACAGTTTTTAGATGATTTCAATGTGACCGCTTTGTCTGAGTTACCAACGCTCAAGGAGACTATGGATTTAGAAGAGGTAGAGCAGGTTCTCTCAGAGCAATTACATCTAAGCATGGATACTAATCAGGCTATTCAGAAAGCACTGCAATCATCAGAGGAAATCACAGTAAATGATGATCATGCCGAACAGGTCAGTTCAGTCGTATCCTCAGAAGAAGGGCTTTCCAGTGATCAACCTATCGTGATAATACCCGCTGTGAGTGATGAAGAAATTGCAGCAGTCTTAGCAGAAGCTGATGAGAAACTCGAAGCTATTGATGCTGCGCGTTCGTCTTGGACAGCATCCGATGATGATACTGTGGATGATGAGCTAAACGACGAACCCATAAAGCCAGTGGATAGTTGTGAGCACCCCATTGAGCAAGTAGAGGCGGTGTCAGAATGTGTCGAGCAGCCCGTTGAAGCGGTTGCCAAAGCCCCAGTAGAGCTGGTATAAATCACCAGCCCATCCAATAATTATAGAAAGAATCATGTCAGAAAAAATTCAAAAAGTCTTGGCACGCCAAGGTTTTGCATCCCGCCGCGAAATTGAACGTTGGATCCAGGATGGTCGTATCATCGTGAATAGTCAGGTGGCAAAGCTTGGCGATAGAATCACTGCTAAGGATGAAGTGAAAGTCGATGGACGATTAATTGCCATTGAGGCCGAGCAAACCTCAAGGGTGTTGATGTATCATAAACCCGAAGGTCAAATTTGCACTCGTCAAGATCCGGAAGGTCGTGCTACTGTATTTGATCATCTGCCCTCATTGCATCATGCGCGTTGGGTGAGTGTCGGACGATTGGATATTAATACCTCTGGGCTTTTACTGTTAACCAATGATGGTCAATTAGCCAATCAGCTGATGCACCCATCCAGTGAGATTGAAAGAGAGTATGCGGTAAGAATTCTTGGTGATGTCGACTCGGCCATGGTAAAACGTCTCACTAAAGGTGTGCGTTTAGAAGATGGTATGGCACGTTTTGAACATGTGGTCGATTCAGGTGGTAGGGGCAGTAATCATTGGTTTCACGTTTTAGTCAAGGAAGGTCGTAATCGTCTCGTTCGTCGATTATGGGAGTCACAACAGGTGGTTGTCAGTCGATTGATGCGTGTGAGATTTGGTAGTGTCATGCTGCCTAAAAATTTGCCGAAAGGCCAGAGTCGTGAGTTGTCAGAGGCAGAGATCAAGGCATTACTAGAATGCGTTGTTGAAAAATAAATCTAAGCTTTGCATTTCTTTAAAAGAATTCACTGCTCTTGGATAAGTCATGTGAATTAAAAGTCGCGTTCTTCCGGGCCAGTACGTTCTTTCCAACCTAGGCACTTACGCGTAATAATACGATAGACTTTTTTACCAGTCTTCATCCATACCTGGCTAATCAATGATTTGTTGTTGAGAATATGTGTTTGTTTTTGCGTTACTTCACCATACTTCTTTTTATGTTTCAATAAGTGGCGTAAATCCTCGTAGCATAATATTAGAAACAGTTTGTTTTTAATATTTTTTGGGCAATAGGCTAATTGAAAGTCGGTGATGCAGGGTGTTTGTTGTGGGGTAATAATCCAATTAGCTTCTTTAGCTAAGTCATTATTAACAACACCGGCTTTTTTTAATGTTTGTAGAAGATGAAGGCTATCTTTGAACAATGAAGGAGTTAAGCGCTCTTGTGCGTGATGCATGGATTCTCCTGCAATATAGGATCGGACATGAGAGCCAGAATTAATTGATAATAATTTAGGAAAATAGGGGGAGTTGAGTGGCATCAGTCTCGACAGCGCTTTTTTTTCATTGCGCGCTAAAAGAAGGGCCAATGGTTTTATCAGAATGTTCTTGGTATATACGCGACGAATGGCTGGAGTTTGATTATTATCGTCGATGAACAGACCTTTTTCTATTTTGCCAAAAGCGTCACTCTTTAATGTGGTTTCATACTGAAACATAGTCTCATGCCTTTTATGATGGAATCGTGTGGGCTATTTATGCCACATAAGGCTTGTGATCTCAACCATCAAATGCTTGCCTTGCGATGATCGATAGTGTGTATCTGTAGATATTGATAAAATCAAAGTTTATTAGGGGTGAAGGGCCACAGTGGTATGACACGAGGACGTTTTATTCTTCATCAAATTTATTTTCTATAAGACGACTAATGTCGTTAATGGCCGATTTTTCATCAGGTCCGTCACAGGTCAGTGTTATGTCGCTGCCTTTTGAGGCAGCTAGTGACATGATCTCAAGAATATCTTTAGCATCAATACACGTTGTTGATGTTTGTATGTTGACACGCGATTCAAATCGATTTGCTAAATCATGAAGTTTCATAGAAGCTCTCGCATGTAAGCCGAGTTGATTAGTGATAGTGAGTTTTTTTTTGATCATGGATGGTCCATTTAAACAGTTTGCTGTACGAGAGCTTGATATAATGCGCTATGGTTGTCAGCATTTTTTACATGATGTCGAAACGAAGAGCTCTTAATTCGCTGCGCTATTTCAGATAAGTGCTCTAAATGCTCCTCAGTAGCTTTTTCGGGAACCAGTAAACCAAAAATATTATCGACCATTTGAGGGTGATCTTCACTATCAAAATTAATCGGCGCAGGAAGTGTGACGACAACACACAATGCTTTTGTCAGAGATTGTATACGTGCATGTGGAATAGCAAAGCCATATCCAACGGCTGTGCAACCTAAGCGTTCTCGTTCGGTGAGTGACTCCAGAATATGTTGTGCTTTTAATCTGGAGTCTGCTTCGGCAATAAGCCCGCTGATGAGCGAGAGGACTTGTTTTTTGCTATCAATGTTTTGAGCGTGACAAATGGTTAATTCAGGGGTGAAGATATCTTTCATAGTGTTTATCGATGAACAGTCTGCTTTTCTTTGTATTTTTTAAGTTGGCGAACTAATTTATCGGTGAGTAAATCAATCGCGGCATAAAGGTCGTGTGACTCACTGCTGGCATGAAGGACCTGTCCGGGAACTGATACGCTAGCTTCCGCCTTTTGTTCTAAGTTTGTAATCGTGAATGTGACATGTATGTGCGTGATATGGTCACTTAATGTATGCAGTCTAGCAAATTTTTTATCGGTGAATGTTTTTAGTGCTTCGGTGACTTCAGTGTTGTGCCCAACAAATTGAATGTTCATATAGCCTCCTAGGATATACCTTGATGGTGTTTTAAACTGAGATGATATATAACAAAACAAAGACTATTATAAAGCAAATTCATGTCCCAAGTAAACGTCCCGTACCTGTTCATTATTGAGTATATCGTCCGCGGATCCTGTTGCAATGAGCTGGCCTTGATCAACAATATACGCTTTTTGACAGATATCCAGAGTCTCTCTTACGTTATGGTCAGTAATAAGGACGCCAATATTCCTTTGTTGTAAGTGCGTAATGATACGCTTTATATCAATAATGGATATTGGATCAATTCCTGCAAATGGTTCATCTAATAAAATGAATTGTGGGTTGATAGCCAGAGCCCTAGCAATTTCAACACGTCGTGTCTCACCACCAGAGAGGCTAATAGCCATGGTGTCCTTAAGGTGAGTAATGTGAAATTCGTTTAACAGTTGATCTCTTTTTTCAAGACGTTGTTGTTTGTTGAGATCTTTACGACGTTCAAGGATAGCAAGAATATTTTGAGAAACAGTGAGTTTTCTGAAGATAGAACGCTCTTGAGGAAGATAGCCAATTCCTAATTGTGCTCTTTTATGGATAGGTAGAGCGGTGATGTCGCGATCATCCAGAAAAATTTGCCCATGGGTGGGTTGTACGAGACCGACAGTCATATAAAAAGTAGTGGTTTTTCCAGCACCATTTGGCCCTAGCAAGCCAGCAATCTCACCTTTGTTCAATGTCATTGAAATACCATTGACAACAAAGCGCGATTTGTATTTCTTTTGGACATTTTTAATATGAAGTTGAGTCATGGTATGGGGTTATGTCAGCAGTTAATGTGAGATTAGCCTAGAGTATTATTACCTGGGGTTCAAGCTCTTACGCTTCAGGTTGTGGTATGTAATGGCCTTTTGTCTGTGATAATAGCGTGTAGTCTCCTGTTTTTAAGTTTGCTTGCATACCATTTCCTTGGATAGTTGAACCCTGTTGGTAAATTGATACGGGTTGATCGGAAGTGGCTTGCGATAGTTTTGGATAAAGTGTAGCGGCAGAAGTCTTTATGGTCATAGCAGGGGAATCTGGAGTTTTGATGCGATGAAATTCCACATGTCCTGCAAGCTTTAAGACGGTATTGTTTTTAGTGCTGTTACCACGATCCGCTGTGATATGCCATGTTTGTTTGTGTGATGTATCTGAGTATGTGAACACATTAGGTTGGTCAAACATCATTAAATCTTTGGGTTGGAAGTAGGTTGTTGTTTTAGAATGAAGTGTCGCTGTCAAGAAGCCTTCTGCATTGTGGGAGTCGTAAGTCACGTCGTTAACAACAAGATCAGGCGAGTCGGTAATGTTAGCACGAGTTGGATTATTGTTGAGGTGGTTATGGAATAAGTCAAACACACCGTACGACAAAAGGACCAGTGTGAATAGGATGATGGTGAGTAAAGTTAAGCGTTTAATCACAGTGTTGCTCTTGTTTAGAGTGCGTGTCGTGTTGGGTTTGAGCTTGTAAAATGCAGTCGCAGGCCTCTCTCACAGCACCCATACCTCCGGTCTTGACGGTTTGCCAAACAGCGCCTTCCTTGACGGCGGGGACAGCATTGGCAACTGCAATCGGCAGCGAGACTTGCTTCATAACCGCTAAATCTGGAATATCATCGCCCATGTAGGCTACCTCTTCGGGTGTCAACTGGTAATATTCAAGCAACTCCTGGAAAGCAAGGGTCTTATCTTTTTGTCCTTGATAAACCTGCTTTACATCAAGCTCATTCATGCGTAATGAAACCGCTTGGCTGGTTCGTCCGCTAATAATCGCAACCGCAATTCCGGCTTCTTGAATTGCCCTGATACCATGACCATCATGACTATGAAAGCTTTTGATATCCTCACCATTTGAACACAACGTGACAGCACCATTAGTGAGAACGCCATCGACATCAAGGATCAGTAGTCGAATACGTTGTGCGATATTGACGAGTGGCTGTGTGAATGGCATTAGGCTACTCCCGCTTGAAGTAAGTCATGAAGGTGTAAAATTCCTTTGACAACTTGATGATTGTCAGTGACAACTAGTGAGGTTATTTTGTTGTGTTGCATGATGTTGAGTGCCTCTACGGCCAGCATTGTGGCAGAGATAGTTTGGCATGTTGTTGTCATGACTTCGTGAATCAGTGTTGTATGGATGTTAACGTTGTTATCGAGGGTTCTTCGTAAATCACCATCCGTAAAAATACCCTGTAGTTGACCTTGGTTGTCACAGATGGTTGTCATTCCGAGTTGTTTACTGGTCATTTCATAAAGCGCTTCGCGTAATGAGGTTGATGCCTCGACGACGGGTATTTGTTTACCACTGTGCATCAGGTCTTGAGTGCGAAGTAACAAGCGTTTTCCTAGTGCGCCAGCAGGATGAAAGAGTGCAAAATCGTTGGATGTGAATCCACGCATTTTCAACAAGACAACGGCAAGTGCATCACCCATCACAAGACATGCCGTGGTACTGGTTGTTGGCGCTAAGCCCAGAGGACACGCTTCTTGGGATACCGCAATGTTGAGGTGGTGGTTAGAAGCCTTGCTGAGAGTAGAGTGGGTGTTCCCGGTCATCGCAATAATGCTGGTATTTAGGCGCTTCAAGAAAGGCAGTAATGCGACGATTTCTGGTGTTTCTCCTGAGTTAGAAATGATGAGTGTGACATCCTTAGCCGTAATCATTCCCATATCGCCATGTGAAGCTTCACTAGGGTGAACAAAAAAAGCAGGTGTGCCTGTGCTCGCCAGAGTCGCAGCTATTTTCTTACCAATATGGCCGGATTTGCCCATACCGATAACTATCAGGCGACCCTGGCAATGAAGGATATGCTGACAGGCGTGCTCGAATGAGTCGTTAAGTCTTTGTTTAAGCTCAATAATTGCATTAGCTTCAATGTCTAGGACGTTGCTAGCGATGTCTTTGATCGATGAGGGTGAGAGAACTTCGGACATACCTTAAACTTTTTGTGTGGTTAGCGTCGGCTCATTATAAGGAATTTGGTTGAATTTACTACTTATATTGGCGATCAGCCAGCGATCACGATGAGTTCGTTAACTATATGGCTTTTAAATGAGTAAGCGTTTTACGATCTGATGTTTGTTCGGTATGATGGTAAAATTTTTCGAGTATAAGTTAGGGATTTGAATGCAAAAAATACAAGTATCAGGTGGCTTTCAGCTAGACGGGGTCGTGGAAATTGCAGGGGCAAAGAACGCTGTCTTACCTATTCTAGCTGCCACATTATTGTGTGAAGAAGCAGTGACCTTGAGTAACATTCCACATTTGCACGATGTGACAACCATGATGGATTTACTCGCCCGATTGGGTGTGACGTTTACCGTGGATGAGTTTATCAATGTTGAAGCTAACGCCTCCTCGGTTTCGAAATTTTGCGCACCATACGAGCTGGTCAAGACGATGCGTGCGTCTATACTGGTACTGGGCCCCTTATTGACTCGTTTTGGTCAAGCTGAAGTATCGCTACCAGGGGGGTGTGCTATTGGGTCTCGCCCGGTAGACGTGCATATTGAAGGGATGCGTTTGATGGGTGCTGATATCACTGTATCTGATGGCTTTATTCACGCGTCAGTCAAGGGTCGCTTAAGAGGAGCTGAGTTAAATCTTGGAAAGATCACCGTAACAGGCACAGAAAACCTTATTATGGCGGCGGTGTTGGCTGAGGGTGAAACCATTATTCACAATGCAGCTATGGAGCCAGAAGTCACGGACTTAGTTAACTTCTTAAATGCTATGGGTGCTGATATTCAGGGAGTAGGCACTGAAACGCTGACAATCCTAGGTGTAAAGGCCTTGAACGGAGGCGCATATCGCATCATTCCTGATCGCATTGAGGCGGGTACTTTTTTAGCGGCAGGTGCATTGACACGTGGGCGTGTCAAAGTCACCCAGGTGTGTCCTGAACATTTATCAGCGACGTTAGCCGCCTTCGAGGAAGCGGGCGCGCATCTAACACAAGGTGAAGATTGGATTGAGTTGGATATGCAAGGGCGACGTCCTAAGGCGGTTAATTTTGACACAAACCCCTATCCGTTCATGCCAACGGATATGCAAGCGCAATTTATGGCGATGAATGTGCTGGCAGATGGAGAGTCAATCATCACCGAAAACGTGTTTGAGAATCGTTTCATGCACGTTCACGAAATGTGTCGACTGGGTGCAGATATTCGATTAGACGGTAAAACAGCGTATTGCTCAGGTGTTGATACACTTCAGGCTGCACCAGTGATGGCAACGGATCTTCGTGCCTCAGCGGGCTTAGTGCTCGCTGCTTTAATGGCTGAGGGTGATACCCCAATTGATAGAATTTATCACATTGATCGTGGTTATGAGCGTATCGAAGAGAAGCTAACGCAGCTAGGTGCTTCAATAAAGCGTCTTTCTTAAGGAGCGAGTATGGATATTCGAGAGTGTGAAGGTTATCTCAATCAATTGTTAAATGCCAAGTCTATCCGTGACTATGCCCCAAACGGGCTTCAGGTGAGTGGCACGCGACCAGTACAACACATTGTGACGGGTGTTACAGCTTGTCAGGCCTTGTTAGACGCAGCAGCGAAAGAGGGTGCCGATACAATCTTGGTGCATCACGGTTATTTTTTTAAAGGCGAGCCAGAGGTGATTACTGGTATGAAGCGCAACCGCATAGCAACATTAATCCAGCATGATATGCATTTATTGGCTTATCATTTGCCTTTAGACTGTCATCCTGAGCTTGGTAATAATGTGCTGTTTGGGCAAGCCATCGGTGTTGATGGGGTGGGGACCTTTTCAGTCGGTGACTATCGCGATGCGGGCAGTTTTGGCTCTTTGAAACAACCGTGTTCTGCAATTGAGTTATCGCACCAACTGGAGGGCCTGTTGGGTCAACGGCCACTCCATATTGCGGGTCATTCGCGAACTCTTCAACGCATTGCGTGGGCAACGGGTGCAGCTCAAGATTTTATCATCGAAGCGAATGCTCTCGGTGTGGACGCTTTTATTACCGGTGAAGCCTCAGAACGAACTTGTCACTATGCGCGCGAGAATGGCATTGATTTTTTTGCGGCAGGGCATCATGCTACAGAGCGTTTTGGCGTAAAAGCACTGGGGGAGCATCTAGCTAATCAGTTTAGTTTAAAGCAGTCTTTTATTGATATTCCTAATCCAATTTAGTGCGCG